>JBBSEC010000037.1:0-37356 GCA_038240075.1 Acidimicrobiia bacterium | reverse complement strand
CTGCTCGACGAGCCCCACGCCGGCCTCGACACCGCGGGCCGCGAGCTCCTCGACGGCATCGTCGCCGGCGCCCCGGCCGAGGGCCGCACCGTGGTGATCGCCTCCCACGAGCTCACCCGAGCCCGCGCCCTCGCGCAACGCGAGGTGAGGGTGATCGCCGGCCGCTGCCTCCCGGTGCCGCACGCCGTCCCCGCGCCTCTCGCGTCCGTCGCGTCCGTCGGGGGGCAGGAAGCATGAGCGAGCGGGAGGGTGCACGAGTCGTGAGAGCGGCGATCGGCCCGGAAGCGAGCGGGGCCCGAGCGGCCCGGCGCCGCAGGCGCCGAGAGCGGGAATCATGAGCGAGCGCTGGGCCGCCACGAGTCGGCTGTGGCGGGAATCGGTGCTGGTTGCCGGCAAAGACCTCCGCATCGAGATGCGCTCGCGCGTCGCGGTCCAGCAGATCCTCGCGTTCGGCGCGATCGTGATCCTGCTCTTCGCCTTCGCGCTCGACCCGAGCCGCGGCCTCCTGCCCCGGGTCGCCCCCGGTCTGTTCTGGATCACCGTCCTCCTCTCCGCGCTCCTTGCCATCTCGCGGGCGTTCGCGGTCGAGGCGGAGAACGGCGCGCTCGACGGGCTGCGGATGTCGGGCCTCGACGGTGCCGCGGTGTTCCTCGGCAAGACCGCGGCGATCGCGGTCCAGCTGATCGTGCTCGAGGTCGTGCTGGCCGTCGGGGTGTTCGTCCTCTACGACGTGCGGGTCGTCGGCCTCCTCGCGCTCGTGCCCGCGGCCCTTGCCGCGACCGCGGGGATCGCCGCGGCCGGTACGGTCTACGGAGCGCTCGCCGGTGGCCTGCGGCAGCGGGAAACACTCATCCCGCTCCTCGTCCTGCCGGTCGTTGCGCCGGTCATGATCGGCGGTACCCGGGCATTCGAGGCCGCACTCGGGGGCACGACCTCGCAGGCGTGGCCGTGGGTGCAGCTGCTCACGGTGTTCGCGGTCGTGTACGTGACGATGGGTGTCCTGGCCTTCGGGCCGTTGCTGGAGGAGTCGTGAACACGATCAAGCGGGTGCCGTGGCTCGGCGCCGCGGTGGTGGTGAGCCTGGCGGCGACGGCGCTCATGGCCCTCGTCATCGCGCCGTCCGACGCGTCGCAGGGCGATGCCCAGCGGCTGATGTACCTCCACGTGCCCGCCGCGTGGCTCGCCTACCTGGCCTTCGCCGTCACCGCGATCGCGTCGGTGCTGTGGCTCGTGCCGCGCACGCGCTCGATCACCTGGGACCTGCTCGCGGGTGCGTCGGCCGAGGTCGGCGTGCTCTTCACCGGGCTCACCCTCGCGATGGGCTCGATCTGGGGCCGACCGATCTGGGGCTCGTGGTGGGAATGGGACGCCCGCCTCACCACCACCGCGGTGCTCTTCTTCCTCTACCTCGGATACCTCGCGCTGCGCCGCGCGGGTGGGAGCCCCGACGCCCGCGCGCGGCGGAGCGCGCTCGCCGCACTGGTCGCGTTCGTCGACGTGCCGATCGTGCACTTCTCGGTGAACTGGTTCGCAACGCTGCACCAGCAGGGCACGGTGTTCAACGCCAAGATGCAGGTCGAGATCTCGGGGACGATGGCCGCGACGCTCGTGCTCGCCGTCATCGCGTTCACGCTGCTCTACGGCTACCTCGTCGTCCGGCGCATGGAGCTCCTCCGCCTCGAAGAGGGCTTCGAGGAGCGCGAGCTCGCCCGCGCGATCGCGGAGCGGATCGCGCAGGAGAGCCCCGAGATGCCCGCCGGCGTCGAGATGGAGACGGTCTGATGGACCACAACTGGCCGTACGTCGCTGCGGGCTACGGGATCACCGCCGGGGCCGTCGGCGCGTACTCGGTGTGGTTGCTGGCCCGGCTCCGGCGCACCCGACGCTCGCTTCCCGACCTTCCCGACCTTCCCCACCTGCCGTGACCCCGACGCCGCCGAGCCCCGAGCCGGGCAAAGGGCCCCGCCGCGGGGTCCGCCTGCGGTACGTCTTCGCCTCGGTGCTGTGCGCGGGCGTGGTCGCGTGGCTCCTCATCGGCGGTCTCGCGAAGAACATCGTCTACCTGCGGCCCGTGTCGTACGCCGTTGCGCACCGGTCGCAGGAAGGTACGAGCACGTTCCGGATGGCCGGTCAGGTCCTCCCCGGTTCGATCAACGAGAAGACGACGACCGGCGTCAAGTTCGTGATGACCGACGGCACCGCCTCGGCCGCGGTGAACCTCTTGGGCACCCCGCCCGATCTGTTCGGGCCCTGCCAGCCCGTGGTCGTCGAGGGAAAGTGGGACGGCACCACGTTCCTCGGTGACCGTCTCCTCGTCCGTCACGGCGCGGAGTACTCCGCGAGCAAGAAAGAGCTCGACGCCCAGCACAAGGCGGAGCTGCTGAACAAGAAGTGCCCGCCAGGCTCGGCCTCATGAGGGCGCGGTCGTGAAGGCGTCGCTCGGTTACGCCGCCCTGAGCGTCGGCGCGGCGTCGTGCCTGCTCGGCATCGTGACCCTCGTCGTCGGAGCGGTCACCGACAACGGTCGCCTCATCGCCGTTGGTCGGCGCTACGTGATCGGGATCTTCGGCGCCGCGCTCACCGCGGCGCTCGCCATGGAGTGGGCGCTCAACTCGCACGACTACTCGCTGAGCTACGTCGCGAACAACGTCGCCAACGCGACGCCGCGGCTCTTCACGATCACCGCGTTGTGGGGCGCGCTGCAAGGGTCGATCCTGCTCTGGACGCTGATCCTCGCGGTGTACCTGGTCGCGGTCACGATCCTGTTCCGCGCGCGCGGCACCGACCCGCTCGTCGCATGGGCGACCATCACCGGCTACTCGGTCGCGCTCTTCTTCTTCGGCCTCATGCTCGGCCCCGCGAACCCGTTCAAGGTCGTGAGCGGTCTCGTCGCCACCAACGGCAACGGGCCGAACCCGCTGCTGCAGAACAACCCGATCATGGCGTTCCACCCGCCGATCCTCTACGCGGGCTACGTGGGGATGACGGTGCCGTTCATGTTCGCGGTGGGCGCGCTCGTCACCGGCCGCTTCGGCGAGGGATGGCTCGCCGATGTGCGCCGTTCCACGTTGATCGCGTGGGGTCTGCTCACGATCGGCATCATCCTCGGTGCGTGGTGGAGCTACGAGGTGCTGGGTTGGGGCGGCTACTGGTCGTGGGACCCGGTCGAGAACGCGTCGTTCATGCCGTGGCTCACCGCGACCGCGTTCATCCACTCGCTCATGGTGCAAGAACGACGCGGCATGCTGCGCGTCTGGAATCTGTCGCTCGTGATCGCGACGTTCTGCCTCACGATCCTCGGCACGTTCCTCACCCGTTCCGGCGTGATCGACTCGGTGCACGCGTTCTCGGAGTCGAACATCGGTCCCGCGCTGCTCGGCTTCCTCGGCGTGTGTGTCGCGACCGGCCTCGGCCTCATCGCGTGGCGGGGCGACAAGCTGCGCACACCGGGCCGCATCGACTCACCCATCTCGCGCGAAGCCGCGTTCCTCGCGAACAACCTGCTCTTCACCGCGTTCGCGTTCGTCGTGCTGATGGGCACGGTGTTCCCGCTGCTCGCGGAGGCGATCCAGGGCCGCCAGCTCTCGGTCGGCCAGCCGTACTTCGACCGGCTCGTCGTCCCCATTGGTATCGGGCTGCTCTTCCTCATGGCCGTCGCGCCGGCGCTGCCCTGGAGGGCCGCGAGCAACGAGGTGCTCCGGCGCCGCCTGCTCGTGCCGGCATACATCGGGGTCACGACGATGGTCGTCACGTTGCTCTTCGGCGCGCACGGCATCGCGCAGGTCGTGTCGTTCGGCCTCGGCTCGTTCGCGCTCGCCGGTATCGCGCGCAGCATGTGGAGTGCGGTGCGCGCGCGGCGCGCGGCACACGCCGAAGCCATCCCGACCGCGGTCGTGAACACCGTGCGGGGCAACCCGCGCCTCTACGGCGGTCTCGTCGTGCACTCGGGCGTCGTGATCATCGCGATCGCGCTCGGCGTCTCGTCGGGGTACACGACCCGTCGCGAGGTGAGCCTGCAGAAGGGTGAGTCGGCGACGGTCGCGGGTTACACGGTGAAGTACCTCGGATCCGAGACGACGGTGAAGCCGCAGAAGACGACGATCCTCGCCCGCGTGCAGCTGCGCCAGGGAGGCCGCACGCTCGGCGTGTACTCGCCCGCGATCTCGTCGTTCCCGAACTCCACCGACGGGATCGCCACGCCGTCGGTGCGGACCGGCATCCTGCGCGACGTGTACCTCACGCTCGTCTCGAGCCCGACCTCGGGACGCGTGACGATCGGCGTCGCGATCAACCCGCTCATCGTCTGGCTGTGGATCGGCGGTTTCGTCATGGCGCTCGGCACGGCCGTGGCGCTGGTGCCGTCGCGGCGCCGGAAGGTGCGACCGGCCGCACCCACCACATCGCCCGAACCCGTCGCCGAGCGTGAGGTCGACGACGACTTCGCGGTGGTAGCCGGAGAATGAAGAAGAAGCACCCGGCCCGCCTGATCGCGTTGGGAGTCGGCGTCGTGCTCGTCGCGTTCGCGGTGCTGCTCGCGAGCCAGGTGAACGCGAGCCCGTCGTACAAGGGCGCGAACCTGCTCGACAAGCCGGTGCCGTCGTTCAACCTGCCTGCGCTCGACGGCAGCGGCCGGGTGCGCTCCGACGACCTGCAGGGCAAGGTTGTGCTGATCAACTTCTGGAACTCGTGGTGCATCCCGTGCCAGCAGGAGCACGCGGCGCTCTCGGCGTTCTACGCGGCGCACGCGAAGGATCCCGACTTCGAGATGATCGGCATCGTGCGCGACGACACCACCAAGGCCGCGCGTTCGTGGGTCGCCGCGCATCACGACCAGTGGCAGTTCGCGACCGACCCGAACGGTCAGGCCACGCTCGGTTTCGGAACGACCGGTCAGCCCGAGTCGTACATGATCGCCCCGAACGGCGTCGTCGTCGGCCTCTTCCGTTCCGCCGTCACCGACTCCGACCTCGAGGAGATGCTCGCGGTGGCCCGGAAGTTCGCGTGAGTGACGCCGTCAGCGCGCCGCGCTGGAAGGTGTGGCTGCCGTGGGCCGTGCTCGGCGCGCTCGTCGTCGTGGTGCTCGTCTCGGTCACCCTCCGCTCCCGCCCGAGCAACTCGCCGTCGGCGCGGGCCGCGCGGCTCACGTCGGAGCTGCGATGCCCGTCGTGTGAGTCGGAAGCCGTCTCCGCGAGCCAGTCGGCGGCGGCCATCGCGATCAAGAACGACATCAAGCACCGGATTGCCGCGGGCCAGACCGACAGCGAGATCAAGGCCGCCGAGGTCGCCCATTACACGGAGTGGGTCCTGCTCTCGCCGCCGAACCACGGCATCGGCCTCATCGTGTGGGGCCTGCCGGTACTCGCTCTCATCCTCGGTGCCGGCGGGCTCGCGCTCGCGATGCGCCGTTGGAGCCGGCAGCCGCGGCTCGCCGCGAGCGCGGCCGACGAAGCGCTGGTCGCGCGGGCGCGGAGTGAAGAGTGATCGACCAGGTCGACTCTCGCGAGGAGCTCGAGGCGCAGCGCGTGTTCCTGATGCGCTCCCTCGAAGACCTCGAGTCCGAGCGCGAAGCCGGCAACATCGACACCGCGACCTACGAGCGCCTGCATGGCGACTACACGGCGCGCGCCGCGATCGTGCTGCGCGCGCTCGACGGCGAAGCGGTCGCCACGACACCGGCGACCAGCGCGCCACCCGTCAGCGCGGGTCGGCGCGCGCTCGTGATCGGCGGTCTGATCACGTTCGCGATTGCCGCGGCCGTGGTGTTGGCCATCACGATCGGCCCGCGCCAACCCGGAGGGACCGTCACCGGAGGCGTTCCGACCGGACCGAAATCCGCCTCCGTGCTCAAGGCCGCGGTCGCGTCACATCCCAACGACTACAGCGCCCGCATCGACTACGCGCGCGACCTGCTCACTACCGACCAGGTCGCCGCGCTCCAGCAGTACAACGCCGCCGCGAGGCTGAGCCCGACCGAGCCCGAGCCACCGACGTACATCGGTTGGATCCTCGCCCTGGCCTCGGACCAGGCCCCGCAGGCGAACCGTGCGCAGCTGGTCACGAGTGCGCTCAAGGAGTTCGCGCACGCGCGCCGGCTCGACCCGAAGTACGCCGATTCCTATGTCTTGGAGGGTCTGACCCGCCTGCGCTACGCGCACGATCCGGCCGGCGCGGTTCCCCTCTTGCAGGAGTACCTGCGCCTTGTTCCCGACGGCCCCGCCGCGCAGATCGCCGACGTCAAGACCGCGTTGAAAGCGGCGCAGGTCGCGGCGGCGGCGGCACCGACGACCACGACCCCCGGGTAACCTGCCCGGCCGCACCCCCCGACAACATCGCCCATCCCTGAGGAGAACCAACGTGGCCAAGGCACCCGAGCAGCAGATCGACGAATCGAAGATGTACCGCGTCACGATCACGACCGACCGCGGGGTCATCGTCGCCGACCTCGACCCGAGCCTCGCGCCGAAGACCGTGAACAACTTCGTCGGTCTCGCGCGCACCGGGTACTACGACGGGCTCACGTTCCACCGCGTCGTGCCCGACTTCGTCATCCAGGGCGGCTGCCCCAAGGGGACCGGCACCGGCGGCCCCGGCTACAACTTCGCCGACGAGCCCGTGAAGTCGGAGTACACGCTCGGCGCGGTCGCGATGGCGAACTCGGGCCCGAACTCCAACGGCTCGCAGTTCTTCATCTGCATCGACGACTGCACCCGCAAGCTCGACAAGCTCTACAACCTGTTCGGCCACGTGACGTCGGGCATCGACGTTGCGCAGGCGACCGCGGTCGGCGACACCATGAAGTCGGTGGAAGTCGTTGAGGTCGACAAGTAGGGGAGCCGTCCGCCCGCGCGGCCGTGATCAGGTTGCGGTGTCGATGAGCCCGTGGCGCTTGCGCACGACCCGGTCGAGCTGACCGAACACGGCCGCGTCCATCACGACACCGACGACGAAGATCGCGACCATGGTGGCCATGATGCCCGTGTAGTCGTTGAAGTTCCGGTTGGCTTCGAGCACCTGACCCAGCGCGTGGGAACCCGGCGCCGCGCCGATGAGCTCGCCGGCCAGCAGGCTGCGCCAGGCGAACGCCCAGCCCTGCTTCAGCCCGCCGACGAAGTTGGGCAGCGCCGCGGGGATCACCACGTGGCGCAGCGCCGAGACTCCGTTGGCACCGAGCACGCGGCCGGCCCGGAGCAGGATCGGCGGGATGTTGTCGATCCCGCTGAGCAGGCCGTTGGCGATCGACAGCGCCGCACCGAGGATGACGACGAAGAGCACCGCGGCCGTGCTGAGGTGGAACAGCACGATCGCGAGCGGGAACCACGCGATCGACGGCATCGTCTGCAAGCCGGTGATCATCGAGCCGATGCCCGAACGCAGCACCTTCGAGCTCGAGTTCCTCGAGAACATTCTCCGGGCGATGAGGATCTCGGGCATCGTCGTCACCCAACGTGGCCACGTCGGCGGCTACGCCCTCGCTCGTTCCGCGGCGGATCTCGCCTATCCGGGTGCCGCCGCCGCCCTCGGCGACGTGTGGATCGCGATGCGCCAGAGCATGCTCGCCGTGCTCGACTCCGTCACCCTGGCCGACCTCGCGTCGGGCGAGCTCCCTGCCTTCATGTTGGAGGTCGATCCGGCAACGACCCTCGAGCGTGCGGCCCGCGAGGCCGGCAAGTAGCTCAGTTCGTGGTGACGAGCGCCGCGGCGCCGGCGCTCGCGGCGCGCTGGGCACGCGAGCGGGCCGCGAGCATCCAGGCGACGATGATCACCGTGCCCGCGACGACCGTGATCCCCATCGCAGTGTTCGAAACACCCAGCAATTTCAGGGCCGAGATCGACATCGCGAGCACGATGACGGGCCGGATGAAGCGATCGGAAGCCTTCGACGAGTAGTGCGCGCCGAGCCAAACCGCGGGGATGGCACCGATGAGCAGCGACCCCACGATGCTGATCTGCAGGTGACCCCAGAGTGACGTGCCGATCGCGGCGGCGCCGACGAGCGGGATCGCCTGGATCAGGTCGGTGCCGACGAGCTCGCGCATCGAGATGCGCGGGTACAGGATCATCAGCAGCACGATCATCAACGATCCCGAGCCCACCGACGTCATGCCGACGACGAAGCCGCCGACGAGACCGATGAGCGCGGTGCGCACCGGGTAGATCGCGAGCGTGCCGGGCGCGACGGCATCGATCTTGCGCCGGGCCTGCAGCAGGCCCTTCGCGATCATCGCGGTCGCGGCGACGATCAGGACCCAGCCGAGCGTCGTCTTGATGAAGTTGTCGACGTACGCGCCGTGCAGATGGCCGAGGACGTACGTGCCGCCGAGCGCGCCGGGCACCGCGCCGAGCGCGAGCCACCGGACGAGACCCATGTTGACGGTGCCCCGCCGGAGGTGCACCGAGCCGCCGATGGGCTTCAGCACGAGCGACGCAACGATGTCGCTCGACACGGCCGCGGCCGGCGTGATGCCGAAGAACAGGACCAGCACCGGCGTGAGCAGGGCGCCGCCGCCGACGCCCGTGAGGCCGATCACGAACCCGACGATCAAGCCCGCGAAGGTAATTCCGAAGTCGAGATGCACGGCCCGCCCTTACGGAGTCCATAAGTCGACTAGAACGATCGACAAGATAGGGTACCGACGCTGAGTGGTCAAGGGGGGTTCGACGCGTGGCAATCCCCACGTGAGAGATTTGTGGCGTGCGGATCACGGCGAAGGCTGACTACGCGGTGCGGGCGATGGCCGAGCTCGCGGCCGCGCCGCCCGGGCAGCCCGTGAAGGCCGAGGCCCTCGCGGCCTCGCAGGACATCCCGCGCAACTTCCTCGACAACATCCTGGGGGAGCTGCGCTCCGCCGGGCTGGTGCGCACCCTGCGTGGGCCCGAGGGCGGCTCGATGCTCGGACGGCCCGCCGCGGAGATCACCGTCGCCGAGATCCTCCGGGTCGTCGAGGGCCCGCTGGCGGCGGTGCGGGGGGTCCGGCCCGAGTCGCTCGACTACGCGGGCGCCGCGACCCGTCTGCCCGAGGTGTGGATCGCGGTGAGAGCCAACCTCCGTGCGGTGCTCGAGCGGGTGACCGTGGCCGACCTGGCCGCCGGCAAGCTGCCGGCCGACATCGGGCGCATCGCCAAGAACCCCGAGGCCTGGCTGCCGCACTGAGCCCATGGTCGCGTACGCGTGCGCCGCGCCGTCTGTTTCGGCCTGATCACGGCTGCGGCGTCCGCTCCATCATTCCGTAGCCGTGTGGTTACTTGTCTTCTTGGTGAGATACAGGTACAATACAAGTTGTGAGGTACCTGGAGGTCGCCGCCAAGCTGAGGGCATCGCTCGTGGCCGGTGGCTACGGAGCGGGTGGCGCGCTCGACAGCGAGGCCGACCTTGGCCTCCGCTACGGCGTGAGCAGGGTCACCGTCCGGCGCGCCCTCGAGGAGCTGCGCCGCGAGGGCCTCGTCACCAGCCGAAGGGGAGCGGGGTGGTTCGTCGCCGTCGACCCGGTGCGCCAGGCGCTCGGCCGGGTCACGACGGTGGAGGCCGCGCTCGCGGCGTCCGGCGCGTTGCCGGAGCGGCGGGTGCTGGAGTTCGGCTTCGAGCCCGCGACGGCGTCGGTCGCGGCGTCGCTCGACCTCGAGCCCGGCGCCGAGGTGCTGCGCGTGCGGCGCCTGACCCTCGCCGACGGCACACCGTTCGCCCTCGTGACGGTCTGGCTGCCGGCCGCCCTCGGCGCGCAGCTGAGCCGCGACGACGCGCAACGCGCGCCCTTCTACGAGCTGCTCGCCGCGCGCGGCATGGAGCTCGGTTCCGCGACGCAGTTGATCGGAGCCGACGTCGCCGACGCCGACGACGTCGCGCTCCTCGGTCTCTCTCCCGGTGCCGCGGTGCTCGCGTGCCGGAGGGTGACGCGCGCGCGTGACGGCAGTCCGGTCGTGGCGTCGGAACACCGGTACCCCGCACACCGCACGACCTTCGAGATCGATTTCCCGTTCGTCGAGCCCACGAGCGAAGCCCCCGGGCTCCGTCTCGTCGACGACACGTACCCTGGCCCCACGTCCCCGCATATTGGAGCAAGTCATGGCGAAGCCGTCTGAATCCACCGTCGGTCCGAACACGCCCGTCGACCTCATCGAGGCCGCGTACGCGCGACTTCCCGAAGCGGTTGCCGTCGCGCGAGAGCGGCTCGGTCGACCGATGACGTTCGCCGAGAAGGTGCTCATCGCGCACGCAGCCGATCCGCGCACCGTCGGCCTCGATCGCGGTGCCGAGTACGGCGACTACCGACCCGATCGCGTCGCGATGCAGGACGCCACCGCGCAGATGGCGCTCCTGCAGTTCATGCTCGCGAAGCTGCCGACCGTCGCGGTGCCGACGACGGTGCACTGCGACCATCTCATCCAGGCGCGTATCGGCGCCGACCTCGATCTCGCGGCCGCGCTCGACGTGAACTCCGAGGTGTACGAGTTCCTGCGCAGCGTGTCGTCGAAGTACGGCATCGGCTTCTGGAAGCCGGGCTCGGGCATCATCCACCAGGTCGTGCTCGAGAACTACGCGTTCCCGGGCGGAATGATGATCGGCACCGACTCGCACACGCCGAACGCCGGCGGCCTCGGGATGATCGCGGTCGGAGTCGGTGGCGCCGACGCGGTCGACGTGATGGCGGGCTGGCCGTTCAACACGAGCGTGCCGAAGCTCATCGGTGTGCACCTGAAGGGCGCGCTCTCCGGGTGGACGGCGTCGAAGGACGTCATCTTGAAGGTCGCGGGCATCCTCACGGTGAAGGGCGGAACCGGCGCGATCGTCGAGTACTTCGGGCCCGGCGCCGAGTCGATCTCCACCACCGGCAAGGCGACGATCTGCAACATGGGCGCGGAGATCGGCGCGACGTGCTCGCTGTTCCCGTACGACGCGGCCGCCGCGCGCTACCTGAAGGCGACGCGTCGCGAGGAGATCGCGGACCTCGCCGACCGCGTCGCCGACTTCCTGCGCAACGACCCCGAGGTCGACGCCGACCCGGAGCGCTACTACGACCGCGTGATCGAGATCGACCTCTCGGAGCTCGAGCCGCATCTCGTCGGTCCGCACAGCCCCGACCTCGACCGCCCGATCTCCGAGGTGAAGGCCGCGGCCGAGCGCGAGGGCTACCCGATCCACATCTCCGCGGCGCTCGTCGGTTCGTGCACCAACTCGTCCTACGAAGACATCGGTCGCGCCGCCAACGTCGCGCGGCAGGCCTCCGCGAGGGGGCTGATGGTCAAGACGCCGTTGATGATCACGCCCGGTTCCGAGCAGGTGCGCGCGACGATCGAGCGCGACGGGTTGCTCAACGACCTCGAGGCGATCGGCGCGACCGTGCTCGCGAACGCGTGCGGACCGTGCATCGGCCAATGGCAGCGTGACGACATCGTCAAGGGCGAGGTCAACACGATCGTCAACTCGTTCAACCGCAACTTCCCGGCCCGCAACGACGGCAACGCGGCGACGCTCTCGTTCATCGGCTCTCCCGAGACGGTCGTCGCGCTGGCGCTCGGTGGGCGCCTCGACTTCGACTTCACGCACGACACGCTCACCGCGCCCGACGGCACCGAGGTGCGGCTCGAGGCTCCGCACGCCGACGATCTGCCGTCGAAGGGCTTCGACCAGGGTGAGTCGGGGTTCATGGCGCCGTCGACCGACCCCGACTCCGTCGAGGTGATCGTGAAGCCCGACTCCGAGCGGCTCCAGCTCCTGACGCCGTTCGCGCCGTGGGACGGCAAGGACCTGCACGAAATGCCGGTGCTGCTCAAGGCGACGGGGAAGTGCACCACCGACCACATCTCGCCCGCGGGTCCGTGGCTGCGGTTCCGGGGTCACCTCAACAACATCTCCGGGAACCTCTTCATCGGGGCGAACAACGCGTTCACCCCCGGTGTGACCGGCCAGGGTGTCGACCACCGCGACGGCCTGATCGTTCCACTGCCCGAGTTGGCGAAGTCGTACTCCGACGCCGGCATCGAGTGGATCGCGGTCGGCGACGAGAACTACGGCGAGGGATCGTCGCGTGAGCACGCCGCGATGGAGCCGCGTGTGCGCGGGTGCCACGCGGTCGTTGCCCGTTCCTTCGCGCGCATCGCCGAGGCGAACCTCAAGAAGCAGGGCATCCTGCCGCTGACGTTCGCGAACCTGGGTGACTACGACAAGGTGCGCGTCGACGACAGCGTCGACATCGTCGGCTTGTCGGAGCTGGCTCCCGGACGACCGGTGACCGTCGTGCTCCATCACTCCGACGGCACGACCGACGAGCTCGAGACGCATCACACGATGTCCGACGAGCACATCGACTGGTTCCGCGCCGGCTCCGCCCTCAACCTCCTCGCAACGAGGAGCTAGGCGCGGAGGGCGCGGAAGCGGGTGACGATGTCGGGGAGCGCGGAGGTGAAGCGCTCGACGTCGGCGGCCGTGGTGTTCCAGCCGACCGAGACGCGGAGCGAGTGATCGGCGTCGACACCCATCGCGGCCAGCACGGGTGACGGTTCGAGGAGCTCGCTCGAGCAGGCCGAGCCCGAGTGGACCGCGACGCCGTGCTGATCGAGCGCGAGCAGGATCGGCTCGGCCTCGACACCGTCGACGCCGAAGCACAACACGTGTGGGAGGCGGCCGGCCGCGTCGAGGTCGCCGAAGCGGGTGACGCCCAGACCCTCGAGCGCGCCAGCGGCCTGTTCGACGAGCGTTGCCGCCGCGGCGGCCTCGGCCGCGAGCCGGTCGTCGGTTGCGAGCTCCGCACACGCGGCGCCGAAGCCCACGATCGCGGCGACGTTCTCGAGCCCGCCCCGGCGGAGCCGTTCCTGCGCGCCGCCGACGACGAGCGGTGCGAGCCGCAACCCGCGGCGGACGAGCAATGCGCCCGCGCCCTTGCCGCCGCCGAGCTTGTGCGCGGTGATCGACATCAGGTCGGAGCCCACCGCGGCGAACGAGACCGGCACGTGCCCGACGGCCGCGCACGCGTCGACGTGGACGATCGCGCCCTGCTGCCGAGCGAGCGCGCTGATCTCGGCCGCGGGCTGGAGCGTTCCAACTTCGTGGTTGGCGAGCTGAACCGAGACGAGCACCGTGTCGGGCCGCACCGCGGCTGCGGCTTCGGCCGCGTCGAAACGGCCGTGCGTGTCGACACCGATCGTGGTGATGTCGGCCGTCTCCCGACGCACGGCTTCGAGGACGGCGGAGTGCTCGACCGCCGTCGTGACGACGTGCATGCGTCCCTGTTCGCGACCACGCGCCAGCGCACCGAACACGGCGGCATTGATGGCTTCGGTGCCGGACGCGCCGAACACCACCTCGCGCGGGCGCGCGCCGACGAGCGCGCCAACCTGCTCGCGCGCGTCCTCGATCGCGACTCGCGTCGCCCGGCCTTCGGAGTGCAGCCGGCCGGGATCGCCGTGATGCTCCGTGAGGAACGGCAGCATCGCCTCGAGCGCGACGGGCCGGAGGGGCGACGTCGACGCGTGGTCGAGGTACGCGCGGTTCACACGCGCGTGACGCAGTGCCGGTCGCCGTCGGGACGGCTCTCCTCGATGTGAGGCTGGGTCGCGCCGTAGAGACCTTCGAGCATGCCCCGCACCATTCCGGTGTCGACGGCGCAGAGCACGTGCGGGTACCGCTGTGCCGCTTCGCCGAACGGGCAGTGCTCCGAGACGAGCGTGAGCGAACCGCCGCGGGCCTCGGCGTGCGCGGCGAAACCGTGGGCGGTGAGCGCGTCGGCGACCGACGCGACCGCCGCCTTCACCGACCGGTGTCCTTCGCCGGGCTCCATCGCGGCCGCGAGGCCGAGGCCGTACTCGTAGCCGACTTCTTCGGCGAGCGTCTTGGCCTCGTCGCGCGGGAGACGTTCGAGGGCGCGGGCGAGCAGGGTGCCGAGCAGGTCGTCACGCCGCGGCGGGAAGTTGAGATGGGTGTCGAGTGACGCGGCCCGGTAGATCTTCGACGGGCGACCGGCCGACTCGTTGCGCGAGAGCTCGACGAGCAGGTACCCGCCCGACGCGAGCTTCTCGAGGTGGTGCCGGGCGACGTTGGGGTGCAGCGAGAACTCGGCGGCCACCTCCGCGGCGCGCAGGCCGTCGGGGTGGGAGCGGACCAGGACGAAGATGTCGCGTCGCGTGGGGTCGCCGAAGGCGGACGTGACGGCGGCGACCGCGGCGCCGAACTCGTCCGGACTGATATCGGCCGAGGTCATGCAGGTATTCTACCTACGTCCGTAGTGCAAATCCCCCTGCCCGTCTGACGGAGCCGCCAGCATGCCGACCGAGGCCCAAGTCATCGATGCCCTGCGACCGGTCGAGGACCCCGAGATCCACCGTTCCATCGTCGACCTCGGCATGGTGCGGAGCGTGGGGTTCGAGGGTGCGGTCGACGCCCAGCGGGTCCGGGTCACCGTGGCGCTCACGGTCGCCGGGTGCCCGTTGCGGGCCGAGATCACCAACCGGGTGAGCGGAGCCGTCGAGGCGCTGCCCGGGGTGAGCGGCGTCGAGCTCGACATCACGGTCATGACCGACGAGGAGCGTCAGGCCCTCGCCCAGAAGTTGCGCAACGAGGGCGGGGCCGCGCACGGCGACGCCCACGCCGGCCACGATCACGCTGGGCACGATCACCCCCCGGCGCGCACCAACCCCTTCACCGACTCGCGCACCCGGGTGATCGCCGTCGCGTCGGGCAAGGGTGGCGTCGGGAAGTCGTCGGTGACCACGAACCTCGCGGTCGCGCTCGCGCAGGCGGGGCACAAGGTCGCGGCGGTCGACGCCGACGTCTGGGGCTTCTCGATGCCGCGCATGCTCGGCATCGACCGTCCCCCCGTCGTCATCGACGATCTCATCGTCCCGCCGGAAGCCAACGGCGTCACCCTGATCTCGATGGGTTTCTTCGCACGAGAAGACCAGCCGGTCGTGTGGCGCGGACCGATGCTGCACAAGGCGCTCGAGCAGTTCCTCACCGACGTGCACTGGGGCGAGCCCGACTTCCTCGTCGTCGACATGCCTCCGGGAACCGGCGACATCGCGCTCTCGATGGCGCAGTTCCTTCCGCGCGCCGAGGTCATCATCGTCACGACACCGCAGCCCGCAGCACAGCGGGTCGCGCAGCGTGCCGCGTTCATGTCGAAGAAGGTCAACCTCTCGGTGATCGGCGTGATCGAGAACATGTCGTGGTTCCGCGGCGATGACGGCAAGCTGTACCGACTCTTCGGCGAGGGTGGCGGTCAGGAGCTGGCCGACGACCTCGAGGTGCCGCTGCTCGGCAAGGTCCCGTTCGTACCCGAGCTGCGCGAGGGAGCCGACTCCGGGCACCCGATCGTCGTGAGCGATCCCGACGACGACGCCTCGAAGGTCTTCCGCGCGATCGCCCATTCGCTGACCCACGAGCTGGCTCCGCACCGGGTCTACCGAACCGAGCTGAAGATCGTCTGAGCACTAGGGTCAGCACCCATGGACGTCAAGATCGGTGTTGTCTACACACCCAAAGAGCTCATGCTGGAGCTCGACGGCGGAGCCGACGAGGTGAAGTCGGCGATCGACGCCGCGCTGGCCAACAAGGAGCCCCTCGTCTGGCTGACCGACACGAAGGGCCGCCGCTTCGGTGTCCCCGTCGACAAGATCGCCTACGTGGAGATCGGCTCCGACGACGCGTCGCACAAGGTCGGCTTCGGACGCTGAGGAATCGCCGTGGGCCCGGCGCCTGATCTTCTCGACCGGCGCCTCCTCTTCTTCACGGGGAAGGGCGGCGTCGGCAAGAGCACGATGGCGGCGGCCACCGCGATGCTGGCCGCCGACCGCGGCCGGCGCGTCCTGCTCGTCGACGTCGACGGCAAGGGCGACCTCGCCACCCTCTTCGAGCACGCCCCGGTCGGGTTCGCGCCCGCGCCGGTGCATCCCGGTGTCCTCGCGATGTCGATGGACACCGAGGCGTCGTTGCAGGAGTACCTGCGTCTGAACCTGCGCGTGCCCGTGCTGGGACGCATCGGCCCGCTCGCACGCGCGCTCGAGTTCGTCGCGACGGCCGCGCCGGGCGTGAAGGAGATCTTGACGATCGGCAAGATCTGCTGGGAGGTGCGCGAGGCGATCGCGGGCCGCGCCGACTTCGACATGGTGGTGGTCGACGCGTCGGCGAGCGGGCACATCGTCGCCCAGCTCGGTGCGCCCGCCGCGATCCAGGAGCTGGTCGACGTCGGTCCGGTGCGCTCGCAGACCGACTGGCTCGTCGAGATCCTCTCCGACCCCGCAGTCACCGGCGTCAACGTCGTGACGACGCCCGAGGAGATGCCGGTCGTGGAGACGATCGAGCTCGTCGCGCGGCTGCGCGCCGAGGTCACGGCCCCGCTCGCGACGGTGATCGTCAACCGCGTGCTGCCGGAGCTGTTCACGGTCGCCGACGAGGAGACGTTCGCCGCGATCCGCGAGCCCGGCGTGTCGGCCGAGCTCACGCGCATTGCCGGCCCGGGCACGACGGCCGTGCTCGACGGCGCGCGGCTGGCGGTGTCGTTGCGCCGCACCGGCGCGACCCATCTCGCCGAGCTGCGCGACCGGGTCGATCTGCCGTTGCTCTACGTGCCGTATCTGTTCGCGAGGGTTCAGGGGCGTCGGGTCCTGCGGATGGTCGCCGACGCGCTCGGCGAAGAGCTCGGGCTGTGAGCGAGCCGGAGGCGGGAGGCC
Source organism: Acidimicrobiia bacterium (assembly GCA_038240075.1). Taxonomy (GTDB): domain Bacteria; phylum Actinomycetota; class Acidimicrobiia; order IMCC26256; family PALSA-610; genus DATBAK01. The sequence continues at coordinate 20,697 of JBBSEC010000037.1, read as the reverse complement.
TCGAGCAGCTGCTGGCGGCGAAGGAGATCGTCGTCTTCTGCGGGTCGGGTGGCGTCGGCAAGACGTCGGTCGCCGCCGCGGCCGCGTTGGGTGCGGTCGACCGCCTCGGCGGCAAGGTCCTCGTGCTCACGATCGACCCCGCGCGCCGGCTCGCGACCGCGCTCGGTCTCGACGGGGTCGGCAACGTCGCCCGGCGCGTGCCTGCCGATGTGCTGAAGGCCGCGGGCGTCGAGCCGCGCGGCGAGCTGTACGCGGCGATGCTCGACACGAAGCAGAGCTGGGACGAGTTGGTGATGCGGCACGCGCCCGACGAGGCGACCGCGTACAAGATTCTCGAAAACCGGCTGTATCACAACCTCACCGCGCGGTTCGTGCAGAGCCACGACTACATCGCGATGGAACGTCTGTACGAGCTGCACCAGAGCGGCGACTACGACCTCATCATCATCGACACGCCCCCGACGCGCAACGCTCAGGACTTCCTCGAGGCACCGCAGCGCATGGCGGAGTTCTTCGGCGGGCGGTTGCTGCGCTGGCTCACGCTGCCGTACCGCATGGGTGGTAGGCGGGGGAGCCGCGTGATCAACGTCGCGAGCCGGCCGTTCTACCAAATCGCCGACCGCATCCTCGGGAGTCAGTTCCTCGAGGACATCGCCGAGTTCTTCCTCAACTTCCAGTCGATGTACGACGGATTCAGCACGAGGGCCAAGGCCGTCGAGCGCCTGATGCACGACCGGCGCACGACCTTCGTCGTGGTCACCACGCTCGAGGCCGCGCCGTTGCACGAGGCCGAGAACTTCTGCGAGCGGCTCGACGCCGGCAAGTTCCACCTCGGCGCGTTGGTGCTCAACCGCACGCTTCCCGACTCGCTGCTCTCGGCCGACGGCGCGCGCGCCGCGTCGCGCTTCACCGACGACGCGCCGGTGCTCGCGGCGGAGCTGGCCGCGTCGGCCGCGGGCGACAAGGCCGCGGTGGCCGATCAGACCCGGACCGCGCGGGTGCTGCGCACGGTGGGGGAGTCGTTCCACAACTTCTCGCTCGTCGCGAAGCGCGAAGCGGAGCTGCGGGCCGAGCTCACGCGTCGCCCGGAGGTGGTCGCGCGGGTGCCGTCGTTCGACGACGAGATCACCGACCTCGCGGGGCTGATGCGGGTCGGCGCCGCACTCTTCGGTGACGGCACGTGACGCTCCTGCCCATCGCGCTGAGCCGCACCGATCTCAGCGGTGCGCAGCTCGACCACGTGCGCCGGCTCGCCGGTAGTTGGCGCGCGCTCGCCGACCTGTCGTTCTCCGACCTGCTCCTGCTGGCTCCGATCGCGGAGGAGTCGGGTCACCGGTTCGTCGTGCTCGCACAGGTGCGCCCCACCACCGGCCAGACGATCTACCCGACCGACATGGTCGGCACCATCGTCGACGAGGTCGAGCGCCCGCTCCTGATGCGTTCGTTGCGAACCGGTGAGATCGTCGAGAACGACACGCCCGCGTTCGGCACGAAGGAGCGGGTCCGGGTGCAGTGCATCCCGGTGCGTTGCGACGACGTCGTCATCGGACTGGTCACGCGTGATCTGTCGATCACGTCGTCGCGTCGTCCCGGTGAGCTCGAACGCACGTACCAGGAGACGTTCGACCGCTTCGCGAAGATGATCGCCGAGGGCTCGTTCCCGTTCTCGCGCGAGGAGGTCGAGCTCGAGACCTCACCGCGCGTCGGCGACGGCGTGATCATCATCGACGAAGAGACGCGCGTGCGGTTCGCGAGCCCCAACGCGGTGAGCCACATGCACCGAATGGGCATCCACGCGTACGCCGCGGGACAGCTGCTGCGCGAAGTCGGGTTCGACGACGCCGCGCCGCGCGCCGCGCTCGGCGCGAGCCTGCCGGTCACCGAAGAGCTCGAGCGCGGCGAGGTATCCGTGCTCCTCCGCGTCCTCCCGATGTTGGAATCGGGCCGCCCGGTGGGCGCCATCATGATGATCCGTGACGTCACCGACCTCCGGCGCCGCGACCGCATGCTCCTCTCGAAGGACGCGACGATCCGCGAGATCCATCACCGCGTGAAGAACAACCTCCAGACGATCGCGTCGCTGTTGCGCCTGCAGGGGCGGCGGCTCTCGTCACCCGAAGCCCGTGACGCGCTTGCGGAGTCGGAGCGGCGCATTCGCTCGATCGCGATCGTGCACGAGACGCTGTCGCGCGACGCGGGCGACGTCGTGCGCTTCGGTGAGATCGTGCGGCCGCTCGTGCGTGTGGTGGAGGAGACCGTCACATCGCCCGAACGTTCGATCGCGTTCACGGTCGAGGGCGACGCGGGGGAGCTCCCGGGCGAGGTGGCCACGCCGCTGGCGGTCGTGCTCAACGAGCTGATGCAGAACGCCGTCGACCACGCGTTTCCCGAGAGCCGACCGGGCAAGGTGCTCGTGCGGCTCGGGCGCACCGACGAGCACGTCGTCGTCGACGTCATCGACGACGGCGTCGGCCTGCCGCCGTCGTTCTCACTCGACGCGTCGCAGGGCCTCGGGCTCTCGATCGTCCACGCCCTCGTGACGGGCGAGCTCGACGGCTCGATCGAGATGCACAACGGCCACGGCACCACCGTGCACGTCCAGGTGCCGATCGCCATGCCCCGCGTGGAGCTCTAGCACTCGTCGCGCACACTCACCGGCGCCCGAAAGCGCTCCTTGGTACGGCACTCATGTCGTATGCGAAGAAAGTGCAGTACCAGGGCAGGGTTTGCAGTCGCCGCGGCTAGCCGACGCGACGCTGGTCGGCGAGCCAGGACTTGCGCAGCTTGCGCCGCTCTTCTTCGGTGGTCGCGCCCCACACGCCGGCTTCCTGGTTCGTGGCCAGGGCGAACTCGAGGCAGGACCGGCTCACCGGGCAGTTCTCGCAGACCACCTTCGCCGCGTCGATCTGGTCGAGGGCGAGGCCCGTCGTACCGATCGGGAAGAACAGATCGGGGTTCGAGTCCCGGCAGGAGGCGTCGAGCCGCCAGTCGTCGGCATCCCAATCGTGCGTACGGATCCAGGTGAGCGCCACGTCGATTCCCTCCCTCGGGTCGCACCGCCGAACGGCTTGTGCGCCAAAACAGACTGGGTGGGCCTGCTGCTGCCCGATCCCCCTTAGCTACGCTAATGGTGGTCGCGCGCCGGGAGCAAGGCCTCTGACCTGCACATTCACGCGCAGAGGTGAAACCGGTTCCTTTCTCGACGCGGACGCCTAGCCTGTCGTCCCGATGGCAGCGACCAAGGCCCGACCACTCGTTCTGGCGCACCGCGGAGCCTCGCGGCGGGCGCCGGAGAACACGGTCGAAGCGTTCCGGGTGGCCCGCGAGCTCGGTGCCGACGGCGTCGAGCTCGACGTGCGCCGGACCCGCGACGGCGTGCTCGTGCTGAGTCACGATCCCGTCATCGACGGCTACGGCCTCGTCGTCGAGCACCCGTTCGAGCACCTGCGCGCCCAGCGCCCTCTCGTGCCGACGCTCGAGGAGGCGGTCGACGCGCTCGCGGGCATGATCGTCAACGTCGAGATCAAGTGTTTCCCGATCGAGCCCGACGCCGACCCGGAACGAATCGTCGTGCGCGGCGTCGTGGAGATGATCGGGCGCCGCGACCTGTACGAGCGCGTGATCGTGTCGTCGTTCGAGCTCGACGCGGTCGACACCGTGCGTTCCCTCGACGCCCGCATCGTCACCGGATGGCTGACATCGGGCCTGTCGACGGCCGAGGCCATCCCGATCGTCGCGGCCCGGGGTCACGCGTGGCTCAACCCCGACCGGGGAACGATGACGAGGATGACGCCCGACGGACCGAGCGTTGACGCGGCTGTGCGCGACGCCGCGGCACACGGTGTCCGCCTCGATGTGTGGACGGTCGACGCGCCCGACGACATCGCGGCGCTCGCCGCGGCGGGTGTCGACGCGATCATCACCAACGTCCCCGACGTCGCCCTCGCCGTCCTGACGTGAGTCCGAGCGGTGAGCGCAGCGAGCGTAGCGACCTCGCTCACTTGCATCCGCGTCCGGAGCGGCGAGCGCAGCGAGTGCGACCAGAGATTACGGAACGACGAGGTCGAGGACGTCGGGCTCGTAGGAGATCTCGAGCCGGTTCGTGATCGCGACGAAGTCGCCGTCGACCTGCCAAGGGAATGGGCGGTTCGACGTCACGTCGAGCTGCGTGAGCGCGGCCCGGTGGATCACGCCCGCACGGTGCGCGAGGAAGCGCCCCGACATCATCGCGGAGGCCGCGCCACCGATCAACGTGACGGGGTCCATCGACTCGAACGCCGTGAGCGACAGCGCGGAATCGAGGCCGGCTTCGGACGCCACCGCGATGCCGCGCGCGCCGAGGTACGTATACGGGCTGGTCTTCGAGACGATGGCGAATCCTGCGTGGCTGATGGTCTCGCCGGGGAGCGCGATGTCGAAGCGCTGACGCTTTCGATCGTACCGGCGGAACCACGTGTCGAACGCGGCCGCGACGTACAGCGGGTGCGCGAAATACCGCTTGAGCGGGCGTCGGGTCTCGACCCGCTCGATGACGGCGGCGTCGAAGCCGATGCCGCAATGGAACAGGAACCGCCGCCCGTTGGCGACACCGAGGCCGATGCGACGAAACGAGCGTCGTCGGAGCGACGCGAGCAGGCGCGACGCGGCCTCGGTCGGCGTGCGGGCGACGCCGAGCGTGCGCGCGTACACGTTGGTCGATCCGGCGGGGAGCGCGGCGAGCGCGGTGTCGGTGGATGCGAGGCCGTCGGCGGCCTCGTTCAGGGTTCCGTCACCGGCCAGCACCGCAACGACATCGGCGCCGCGGTCGGCCGCCTCGCGTGCGAGCGTCGTCGCGTGCCGGCGGTCCTTTGTCGGCTGCACGTCGACGGTGTGCTCCGCGCGCAGCACGTCGCTGACGGCCTCGCAGTCGCGCGTCGTCACCTTCGAAGCGGTGGCGTTGACGAGGAGCACGATGCGCACGGCGCGGGAGGCTATCGGGCACGTCTGCCGGGCCCGGGCTTCTGGAGGCCGCTGCTTCTAGCCTGCAGCGCATGGTGACGACGGCCGCGGCCGATCTTGAGGCGCTCACGCGGGAGGTGACGGAGTGCCGCGCCTGCCCGCGCCTCGTCGAGTGGCGCGAATCCGTCGCGGCCGCGCCCCGCGCCTCGTTTCGCACCGAGCACTACTGGGGCAAGCCGATCTCGGGTTTCGGTGATCCGCGCGCGCGACTCCTGATCTCGGGGCTGGCACCGGCGGCGCACGGAGGGAACCGCACCGGCCGGGTGTTCACCGGCGACCGATCGGGCGACTTCCTCTTCGCGGCCCTGCACCGCGCGGGATACGCGAATCAACCGACCTCGACCGACCGTTCCGACGGCCTGGTGCTGCGCGACTCGTTCGTCACCGCGGCCGTGCGGTGCGCGCCGCCCGCGAACAAGCCGACGCCGGCCGAGCGCGACGAGTGCCGGCCGTATCTGATCCGCGAGTTGCAGCTTCTCGCCGACGTGCGCGTCGTGATCGCGCTCGGAGGCTTCGCGTACGACGCGCTCTGGACGGCGCTCCGTCTCATGGGACGGGACCTTCCGAAGCCGCGCCCGCCGTTCGGTCACGGCCGCGAGGTCGCGCTCGCGTCGTACGACCGTCACGCGCCGATCGTCGTGATCGGCTGCTACCACCCGAGCCAGCAGAACACGTTCACGGGCCGGCTGACCCCCGCGATGCTCGACGACGTGTTCGCGCGGGCGCGGGAGCTCAGCGCGCCAGCGCGATGATCTCCGCGACGCCGTAGACGATCGCGATACCACCGAGCACGATGCCGGTGACGCGGCGCAGCGAGCGGTCGGCGGACCTGATCGCGAAGCGGGCGCCGATCTGCGCGCCGGGAACGACGCCGACACAGAGCGGGAGCGCGAACGTCCAGTCGATGTGGTGCTTGAGCGTGTGGGTGATCGTGCCGGGGATCGCGAGCAGCCCGACGCACGCGAGCGACGTCGCGATCGTCTCCTTGAGGCCCATCTTCAACCAGCTCTGGAACGCCGGCACCATGAGGATGCCGCCGCCCACACCGAGCAGGCCGGAGAGCAGGCCCGCCGCGGTCCCGATGAGCGCGTACTGCCACCAGCCCGCGCGCAGCACCGGGATGGGATCGGGCTTCTCGTTCGCGGTCACGACGACGGCGGGCACGCTCGCGGGCTGGCGCGACGTGCGGTAGGCCGTGAGCCCGACGAGCGCCGCGGTGGCGATCATCTGGAGATGGCCCTTCCCCGGGATCGACGTCGTGGCGAGCGAGCCGATCACCGCCGCGGGGGCGCCGAACGCAGCCGTCCACCACACCGCGCGCCAGAGCACGAATCCTTCGCGGTGGTAGCGCAGCGTTCCCGTGATCGACGACGGGAAGATCGACGGCAAGGTGGATCCGATGCCCTGCAGCGGGGTGGCGCCGAGGGCACGGATGCCGGGTGTCGAGACGACCGCGCCGCCCACCCCGAACATCGCCGAGAGCATGCCGGTCATGACGCCGAGCAGCAGCGTGAGAACGACCTGCAGCCAGACGGACACGAACGCTGAGCCTACTGTCCGACCATCGCGAACCAGGATGCGCGAACCACTACGCTCGTCGTCGTGGCCGGTGATCTCGATCTCCGCGGCGTTTGGATTCCGCTCATCACGCCGTTCTCCGAAGACGGCTCCGTCGACCTCGGCGCGATCGAGCGGCTCTGCACCGGGTATCTCGACGCCGGTGTCACCGGCATCGTCGCGCTCGGCACGACCGGAGAGCCGACTGCGCTCGACGAATCCGAGAAGCACGCCGTCGTCGACACGTGCGCGCGTGTCTGTGCCGCGCGCGGCGCGCCGATGATCATCGGCGCCGGAACCAACGCGACGTCGACCACGATCGCCGCGACGCGCGCGATCACCGGGGTGCCCGCGCTGGCGGCGGCGCTCGTCGTCGTGCCGTATTACGTGCGCCCGTCGGAAGCGGGGATCGTCGCGCACTTCAAGGCGGTCGCGGCCGAGAGCCCGGTGCCGATCGTCATCTACAACATCCCGTACCGCACCGGGCGCCTGCTCGGGTCCGAGGCGCTCCTCGAGCTGGCCGCGACCGACAACATCGTGGGCGTGAAGCAGTCGGTCGGCGCGATCGACGTCGACACGCTGACCGTGATCCGCGACGCGCCGCCCGGCTTCCACCTTCTGAGCGGTGAAGACGCGCTGTTGTACCCACTCGTGCTCATGGGCGCGTACGGAGGCATCACTGCGTCGGCGCACGTGTGCACGGCGCGCTTCGTCGAGATGGTCGAGTGTGGTCTCGCCGGCAAGCTCGACGACGGCCGCGCGCACGCGGAGGCCCTGCTCGCGGTCGTGCAGGCCGGCTTCGTCGAACCGAACCCCGCGGTGTTCAAGGGCGTGCTGCACGCGCAGGGTCGCATCGCCTCTCCTTCGCTGCGGCTTCCCATGACCGCGGCGGCGCCCGCCGCGGTCGAGGCCTGCCTCGCCGCAGTCGCGGCTGCGAGCTGAGAGCGCCCGGCTGAAGAACGGGCAGGGCGCCTCGGTAGGCTTCGCGCATGACCCGCCGCCAGTCGAACCTCCTGCTCGCGGCGGGCGCGTGGACGCTCTACATCTGGATCAGCTTCATCGTGATCCAGACCCGCCAGGGCAACTCGGTCGGCTTCAAGGTCGTCCACGGGGTGCTCGCGCTCATCTCGATCGCGTTCGGACTGGCGATCGGGCGGATGGGCTGGCGGGCGCGGCGCGCGGCTCCCGCGGCTCGGCCCGACGCCGAGCGCACGCGGGTGCACTGAGCCACCGTTTCGATACGAGACGGTGGCGTTTCGCAGGTCCTTCCGGTACCCTCTTCGAAAACGATACTGACTCGTTTCGTTATGGGGTTGCCCGGGATGAAGCTGCTGATCGCCGACCGCCAGGCCAAGGCCTTCGACCGCCGCTGGGCGATCCTCGGGGTGCTCTGCCTGAGCCTGCTCGTCATCGTGGTCGACAACTCGATCCTCAACGTCGCGTTGCCGACCCTCGTGAGAGACCTCCACGCCAGCAACAGCCAGCTGCAGTGGATGGTCGACTCCTACACCCTCGTCTTCGCGGGGCTGCTGCTCACCGCCGGCAGCCTCGGCGACCGGTTCGGCCGGCGGGGCGCCTTACAGATCGGGCTGTCGATCTTCGGGTTGGGGTCGCTCGCCTCCGCGTTCGCCACGTCGCCGACGCAGCTCATCACGACCCGCGCGCTGATGGGCATCGGTGGCGCGTTCATCATGCCGTCGACGCTGTCGATCATCACCAACGTCTTCCCTGAGCACGAGCGGGGCCGGGCCATCGGCATGTGGGCATCGGTGGCCGGTGTCGCCGCGGCGCTGGGCCCGATCAGCGGCGGCTTCCTGCTCGAGCACTTCTTCTGGGGCTCGATCTTCATGGTGAACCTGCCGATCGTCGCGTTCGCGCTGGTCTGCAGCGTGTTCCTGATGCCGACGTCGAAGGACCCGTCGAGACCGCGACAGGATCCCGTCGGAGCGGTGCTCTCGATCGTGGGTCTGAGCTCGCTGCTCTACGCCATCATCGAGGCGCCGAACTCCGGCTGGATGTCGTCGCGCACGCTGACGGTGTTCGCCGTTGCGTTCGTCGTGATCGGCGCGTTCGCGTGGTGGGAGTCGTTCGTCGATCACCCGATGCTCGACACCGCGTTCTTCAAGAACCCGCGCTTCACGGCCGCAAGCTCGGGCATCACGCTCGTGTTCTTCGCGATGTTCGGTGCGATCTTCCTGCTCACCGAGTACCTCCAGTTCACGCTCGGGTACTCACCCCTGCTCGCGGGTGCCGCGATGCTGCCCTGGGCCGGCGTGATGATGGTCACCTCCGCGAACGCGGCCCGGATCGTCGAGCGCTTCGGCACGAAGTGGACGGTCACGACCGGTCTCACGACGGTCGGCGTCGCGCTCGTGCTGTTGACGGGAGTGCCGGTGCACGGGCACTTCGTGAGCGACGTGATGTGGCGGATGATGCTGATGGCCGGCGGCATGGGCCTCGTGATGGCGCCCGCAACGGAGTCGATCATGGGTTCGTTGCCGCGCGCCAAGGCGGGCGTGGGCTCCGCGGTCAACGACACGACCCGCCAGGTCGGTGGCGCACTCGGCGTCGCCATCATCGGCAGTGTCATGTCGTCGACGTACCAAGACCGTGTCGCCAAGGCCATCAGCGGACGCGGGCTGCCGCGCGTGGCGACCGAGGGGATCCGCAGCTCGCTCGGTGGCGCGCTCGGCGTCGCCCACTCGATCGGCGGCGTCAAGGGCGCGATCATCGTCGAGAGCGCCAAGTCGGCGTTCGTCACCGGCCTGCACGAGGCGGTGCTCGTCGGTGCGGCCGCCGCGTTCGTCGGAGCGATCATCGCGGCCAAGTTCCTGCCGGCACGCGCGCCGGAGGGGCAGGGGGTGCCGGCACGGGTGGCCGGGACCGGTTCCGACGGCGAGCGCGAGCTCGAGCTGGTCGCGACGGTGGAGGCCGACTGATGCAGGAGATCGCGGAGCGGCGCCCGGGTCGGCCGCGCAGTGTTGCGGCCGACGAAGCCATCCTGCGCGCGACCCTCGACGAGTACGCGGAGCGCGGCTACGAAGGCATGTCGGTCGACGCGGTCGCGGCGCGCGCCGGTGTCGGCAAGGCGACGATCTACCGCCGCTACCAGAGCAAGACCGATCTGATCGTGGCCGCGGGCAGCGCGGTGGTCCACGAAGACTGGGTGCCGCCGGCCGGCGACGATCTGCGCGCCGATCTTCGGGCCGTGCTCGAACACATACGCGACGGCTTCAGCACGACCGCGGGGCGCGCGGCCCGCATGGTCGTTGCCGACTCCTGGTCCCATCCGGAATTGGCCGAGGCGTTCCAGGGTCTGGTCGCGCAGCGGCGCGCGTCGACCCGCCGGATCATCGACAAGGCGATCGCCCGGGGCGAGCTGGCCGCGAACCTCGACGCCGACGTCGTCACCGACCTCTTCGCCGGCCCGGTGTTCTACCGGCTGTTCATCAGCGGAGCTCCGATCGACGACGTCTATATCGACTCGATCATCGACTCCGTGATTCGCGCCTACGCCCCGTAGGTAGCTGGGTAGCTAACCGATCGTCGCGGGCTCGGTCAGCGCGCCGAACGCGGCATTGAGCAGTCGCTGCTGCTCGGCGTCGTGGACCTTCGAGCTGCCGGTCGCGGGGCTGGCGCTCGCACGCCGGGCGACCCACGAGACCTCCATGCCCGTCCGCGCGAGCCCGTGCAGCAGCGGCATCGCGAAGAGGCGGGCGCCCATGTTCTCGGGCTCTTCCTGCACCCACACGATCTCGGTCGCGGCGGGGTAGCGCTGCGCGATCTCGGCGAACTCGCTCGCGGCAATCGGGTACAGCTGCTCGACCCGGACGATCGCGGCGGTGACCGCGGCGGCTCCCGCGAGCTCGGCGCGGTGTGCGAAGAGCTCGTGACCGATCTTTCCCGTGCACGCGATGATCCGGGTGACGGTGGCCGGATCGACGCCGCCGTCGTCGACGATGGTCGCGCGGAAGCCGCCGTCGGTGAAGTCGGAGACGGGCGACGCGGTCGCGGGCATGCGGAGATAGCGCTTCGGCGTGAGCACGACGAGCGGCCGGCGCCGCGGCGCGAGGACTTGGCGACGGAGCACGTGGAAGTACTGCGCCGCGGTGCTCGGATAGGTGACGCGCATGTTGTCCTCGGCGCAGAGCGTGAGGAAGCGTTCGAGCCGTGCGCTCGAGTGCTCCGGGCCCTGGCCTTCGAAGCCGTGGGGGAGGAGCAGCGTGAGACCGCACGTCTGTCCCCACTTGTCCTCGGCGGCCACGATGAACTGGTCGATGATCGTCTGCCCGCCGTTGGCGAAGTCACCGAACTGGGCCTCCCAGCACACGAGGGTGTCGGGAGCCGCCAACGAGTAGCCGTATTCGAAGCCGAGCGCCGCGAACTCGGAGAGCACGGAGTCGTAGATCATGAACGGGGCGCGCGGCGCGTCTTCGTGGCCGGGGATCGGGGGAATGTGCGCGAGCGGCGCGTACTCGTGCTCGTCGTTGAAGTCGACGAGCACCGCGTGCCGTTGACTGAAGGTGCCGCGGCGGGTGTCCTGCCCCGCGATACGGACCGGGGTTCCGTCCTGGAGGAGGGTGCCGATCGCGAGGGCCTCGGCAAGCGCCCAGTCGACCTGGTCGTTCGCGAACGCCTTCGTCCGCTGCCCGAGGATCCGTTCGAGCTTCGGGTGCATCGTGAACGAGTCGGGATGCGTCGACAGCGCGGTCATCACCTGTTCGAGCCGCTCGCGCGGCACCGCGGTGACGACCGGTGGCCCGACCGGGTCGGGTTCGGGCGTCGGGCGGTCGAGGGCGGGCTTCGCCGGTGCGGTCTCGTGGGTTGCGGTGAACGCGGCTTCGAGCCGTGCGCGGTAGTCCTCGAGCGTCGCTTCGCACTCGGGCAGCGTGAGATCGCCGCGGTTGACGAGGGTCTCGGTGTAGAGCTTGCGCACGGAGCGCCGCGCGTCGATCAGCTCGTACATGCGCGGCTGTGTGAACGCGGGTTCGTCGCCTTCGTTGTGTCCGTAACGGCGGTAGCAGACCATGTCGACGACGACGTCCTTCGCGAACCGTTGCCGGAACGCGAACGCGAGCTGGATCACCCGGCACGCGGCTTCGGGATCGTCGCCGTTGACGTGGAAGATCGGCGCCTGGACGGCCTTGGCGATATCGGTCGCGTAGACGGTCGAACGCGCGAGGTCGGGCGCGGTGGTGAAGCCGAGCTGGTTGTTGACGACGATGTGCACGGTGCCGCCGACGTCGTAGCCGGGGAGCGCCGAGAGGTTGAGGGTCTCGGCGACGACGCCTTGGCCCGCGAACGCGGCGTCGCCGTGGATCAGCAGCGGGAGCACCATTTGGCGCTCGTCGTCACCGAGGTGGTCCTGCTTGGCGCGCACGATGCCCTCGACCACCGGGTCGACCGCTTCGAGGTGGCTCGGGTTCGCGGCGAGGGTGACCGCGATGGTGCGGCCCGAGCGCGCCGTGTACTTGCCGTGCGCACCGAGGTGGTACTTCACGTCGCCGCTGCCGCCGGGAACGTTCGGGTCGAGCTCGCCCTCGAACTCGCGGAAGATCTGCGAGTACGACTTGCCGACGACATTGGTGAGCACGTTGAGCCGGCCGCGGTGCGACATGCCGATAACGGCTTCCTCCATGCCCGCGTCGACGGCCGCGTCGAGCAGGAAGTCGAGCATCGGGATCAGCGTCTCGGAGCCCTCGAGGCTGAACCGCTTCTGGCCCAGGTACTTCGTGTGGAGGAAGCGTTCGAACGCCTCGGCCGCGTTCAGGGCCGCGAGGATCGCCTCGCGCTCGAGCGGGGTGATGTCGCTCTGTACGCCTTCGACCTGTTCCTGGATCCAGCTCTTCTGCTCGACGTCCTGGATGTGCATGTACTCGAGGCCGACGGTGCGCGCGTACGCGTCGCGCAGCACGCCGAGGATGTCGCGCAGCGGCATCGTGTCGCGCCCCGCGAGACCGCCGGTGGGGAACTCGCGGTCGAGGTCCCAGATGGTGAGGCCCCAATGGATCGGGTCGAGCTCCGGATGGGTCTTGGGTTCCTTGCGGCCGAGCGGATCGAGATCGGCGATGAGGTGCCCGCGCACCCGGTACATGTTGATGAGCTGATGGACCTGCAGTGCCTTCTCGGCCCAGCCGTGCGCGTCGTCGAGGGGCGAGCGGTCGCGGCTCCACCGCGCCGGCTCGTAGGGCACGGCGAAGCTCTGGAACATGTCGTCGTAGAAGTCGTTCTCGCCGATGAGGAGCCGGTGGATCGCCGCGAGGAACTCGCCGCTCTCGGCGCCCTGGATCACGCGGTGGTCATAGGTGCTCGTGAGCGTGACGACCTTGCTCACTCCGACGCGCGCGATGGTCTGCAGGTCGGCGCCCTCGAACTCCGGCGGGTAGTCGATCGATCCGACGCCGACAATGAGGCCCTGACCGGGCATGAGGCGCGGCACCGAGTGCTCGGTGCCGATGACGCCGGGGTTCGTGATCGACACGGTCGTGCCCGCGAAGTCGTCGGCGGTGATCTTGCCGTCGCGCACGCGCCGCAGCAGCTCCTCGTACGCGCCGTGGAACTGCGCGAAGTCGAGCGTGTCGGCCGCCTTGATGTTGGGCGCGAGGAGGGTGCGCGATCCGTCGGCCTTCTTCAGGTCGATCGCGAGGCCGAGGTTGACGTTGCCGTGCCGCACGACGGATGGCTGACCGTCGGTGATGCCGTAGCCCGAGTTCATCGCGGGCACTTCCTGCAGTGCGCGCAGCACCGCGTACCCGATGATGTGCGTGAACGACACCTTGCCGCCGCGCGTGCGCGCGAGATGGTTGTTCAGGATCTGGCGGTTGATCTCGAGCAGCTTGGCGGGCACGGTGCGCACCGACGTCGCGGTCGGCACGCCGAGGCTTGCTTCCATGTTTTCGACGATGCGCGCCGACGCACCCCGCAACACGGTCGGCGTCTCACCGTCGAGCACGACCGCACTCGTGCCGGTGAGCGCCTTCTTCGCCGCCTTCGCCGGCGCGGCCGGTGCCGTAGGCAGGGCCGCGGGTGCAGTCGCGGGAGCGGGCGTGGCTTCACGGGGCACGTAGTCGGCGAAGAACTCGCGCCACGCCTCCGACACCGACTCCGGGTGGTCGACGTACTCGCGGTACATGTCTTCGACCATGCCGGCGTTCGATCCGAGATCGCTGACGGCGACGCGTGGTTCGTGTCTGTCGCTCATGTCTGCTCGCTCTCGCTCTCGCTCACAGTCGGACGAGCTCCGAGACGCGGAAGGCGAGGTCGAGCGCCTGGCGGGCGTTGAGCCGGGGGTCGCAGACCGTCTCGTAGCGGCGTTCGAGCTCGGTTCCGAGCACCGCTTCGGCACCGCCGAGACACTCGGTGACGTCGTCGCCGGTGAGCTCGATGTGCACGCCGCCGGGCCAGACGTCGGCCGCGCGGCAGACCGCGAAGAACGATTCCAACTCGCCCATCACGTCGTCGAAGTGGCGGGTCTTGAAACCGCTCTCGTGGACGAACGTATTCCCGTGCATCGGGTCGCACGCCCAGACGACGGGGTACCCGGCCTGATGCACCGCGCGCACGAGCGGCGGCAGCGCGGTGTCGATGTTGGCGCGACCCATGCGGCTCACGAGCGTGAGCCGTCCCGGCTCGCGCCCGGGGTCGAGGCGGCGGCACAGCTCGATCACGTCTTCGGGTGTGGTCTTCGGCCCGAGCTTCACCGCGATCGGGTTCTGCACGCCCGAGAGGAAGTGCACGTGCGCGCCGGTGGGCTGACGCGTCCGTTCGCCGAGCCACACGAGGTGCGCGCTGCAGTCGTACCAGTCGCCGGTGAGCGAGTCGCGGCGGGTCAGCGCTTCCTCGTAGCCGAGCAGCAACGCTTCGTGCGAGGTGTAGAAGTCGACCGCATGGAGCTGGGCCTCGGTCTGCAGGTCGATTCCGCACGCGGCCATGAAGTGCAGGGCGCGGTCGATCTCCGACGCGAGCTGGTCGTAGCGCTGCCCTTCGCGGCTCTTCGCCACGAACTCCAGGTTCCACTTGTGCACGCTCGAGAGATCGGCGAAACCGCCCTTCGTGAACGCGCGCAGGAGATTCAGTGTCGACGCCGACTGGTGGTAGGCCTGTACGAGCCGTTGCGGATCGGGCCGGCGGGCCGCGGCCTCGAACGCGTAGTCGTTGACCATGTCGCCGCGGAACGACGGCAGCTCGAGCCCGTCACGCTTCTCGGTCGGCTCGGAGCGGGGCTTCGCGAACTGCCCGGCGATGCGCCCGATCTTCGTGGTCGGCACGCCCGTGCTGTAGGTCAGCGCCACCGACATCTGGAGGATGACCTTGAGCTTGTCGCGGATGTTGTCGGCCGAGAAGTCGGCGAACGATTCCGCGCAGTCGCCGGCATGGAGGAGGAAGCCCTCGCCGGCCGACACGCGCGCGAGCGACTCACGGAGAGAGCGCGCTTCGCCGGCGAACACGAGCGGGGGCTGGCGCCGCAGCTCGTCGAGGGCGGCGGCGAGCGCCGCGGAGTCGGGCCAGTCGGGTTGCTGCAGCGCGGCCAGGTCACGCCAGCTCGTCGGGTCCCACTCGGAGACGGGTTCCAACACGGGGCTCATCCGAACGGGAGGGTTAGAGGTAGGCGCCGGGGGTGCGCTCGGCCGGGCCACCCTCGATCGCGCGGCGCTGGCGCATCTCCTCGAACTGGCTCTGCGCCTGGGCCTGCTGGGTGAACAGCGTCGCCTGGATGCCGTGGAACAGTCCCTCGAGCCAGCCGACGAGCTGGGCCTGCGCGATGCGCAGCTCCGACTCGGTGGGCGTCTCGCTCGTGAACGGGAGCGTCACTTCTTTGAGCTCGGCGCGCAGGTCCTCCGACAGGATGCCCTCGAGCTCGTGGACCGAGCGTTCGTGGATCTCGCGGAGCCGGCGGCGGCCGACATCGTCGAGCGGCGCGCGGCGGGCCTCGTCGAGGAGGGAGCGCACCATCGCCGCGATGCGGATCAGCTTCGTCGGGCGGGTGACCTGCTCCTGTGCCTCTTCGCCGGCTGCGAGCACAGCCGCCGCCTCCGCGGGCGCGTCGAGCACCTCGGGCAGCAGGGGGCGGTCGGCGTCGTTGCTCGGCGCTCCGGTTGCATCTGTCGACACCGGGTTCTCCTCGTGGTCTGGTCGCCCATGCTACGCGGCCCGTCCTCTACGGCTTGGCCCAGGAGCCGGCGCCCTCGCGCTCGATCGACGGCATCGCGCGACCCTCGGCACCGACCCCACGCGGGCCTGGTACGTCCCGGAACGTGTACGGGACCGGTTCGCGGCCGGGCTGGCAGACCCAGCACTGTCCCGTGACGCCCGTGGTCACCAGGCCGAACACTGCGTCGGCGATCTGCGCGGGGTCCATGATCGGGAAGCCCGCGGCGTGCAGCATCTCCTTGGCCCCGCCGCTGAGGATGTTGGTGTCGACGATGCCGGGGTTCACCGTGTTCGCGGTGATGCCCTTCGCGGCGAGTGCCGGTGCCGCGGAGCGGATCAACCCGACGACCGCGTGCTTGCTCGCGTCGTACACCGGGTCGGGCGGGAACGCGATGATGCCCGCGAGCGACGAGGTGGCGACGATCGCGCCGCCGCCCCTCGACGTCAGCGCGCGGATTGCCGCGCGTAAGCCGAAGACGACTCCGTCGACGTTGACGCGCATCATCCGGTAGTAGTCGTCGTCGGTCAGCTCGGCGAGGTTGGCCACGCCGATCGCGATGCCGGCGTTCAGGAACGCGATGTCGACGCCGCCGAACGCGGTTTCGCACGCGGCGAACGACGCGTCGACGTCGGCCGAGTCGCCCATGTCGGCCGCGAACGCCTCGCCGCCCACCTCGGTAGCGACAGCGTCGGCGCGCTCGCGGTCGCGGTCGACGACGAACACGCGCGCCCCGGCGGCCGCGAAGCGGATGCTCGTCGCGCGCCCGATGCCGGAGCCGCCGCCGGTGACGAGCGCGACCTTGCCGTCGAGCGCGCGGGTTTCGCTCATATCGAGAGGATGACGAGCCGCGACTCGGTCATCTCCTCGACGGCGTAGCGCGGGCCTTCACGGGTGTTGCCGCTGTCGCGCAGCCCGCCGTAGGGCTGCTGATCGGCGCGGAACGTGGGCACCTCGTTGACGAGCACGCCTCCGTAGTCGAGGGTGCGTGCCGCGTGCAGTGCGGCGTCGAGCTCGCGGGTGAACACCGCGGCCTGCAGGCCGTAGCGCGAGTCGTTTGCCAGCCGGAGCGCTTCCTCGTAGTCGGTGTACGTGGCGACCCCGACGACCGGTCCGAACACCTCGCCCGAACACACCTTCATGTCGGGCGTGACGTTGGTGAGCAGGGTGGGGAGCAGCACGCCGTCTTCGCCGATCTTGCCGCCGCACACGAGCTGCGCACCCTGGGAGACGGCCTCTTCGACCCACGACGCGACCCGGTCGCGCTCACCGCTCGAGATGAGCGCCGACACGTCGGTCGCCTCGTTGAGCGGGTCACCGACGCGCAGTGCCTCGACCAACGGCGCGAGCGCGTCGACGAACTGCTCCGCGATCGACGCGTGCACGTAGACGCGCTGCGTCGAGATGCACGACTGGCCCGCGTGGCTGTAGCCCGCGACTGCGATCTTCTTCGCCGCGGTTTCGTAGTCGGCCGACGGCTCGATGACGACGGGCGCGTTGTTGCCGAGCTCGAGCCCGACCTTCTTGCGCGGCGCCTGCGAGCGGATGCCCCAGCCGACTTCGGGGGATCCGGTGAACGTGATCATCGCGATGTCGTCGTGGTCGACGATCGCGGCGCCGACCGTCGAGCCGCCGCCGGTGACGATGTTGAGCTGGCCGCGCGGGAGCCCGCACTCGTCGAGCAGCAGGCGCGCCAGCGCGATCGCCGACAACGGGGTCTGGCTGGCCGGTTTGAGCACGACCGGGCACCCGGCCGCGATCGCGGGCGCGAGCTTGTGCGCCACCAGATTGAGCGGGAAGTTGAACGGGCTGATCGCGCCGACGACGCCGATCGGCACCCGCAGGGTGAACGCCAGCTTGCCGTCGCCGGCCGCGCTCGCGTCCATCGGGACCATCTCGCCGGTCAGGGTCCGGGCCGCCACCGCGGCGAAGGTGAACGTGGAGACCGCGCGCTGGGCTTCGACGCGCGCGGTCTTGATCGGCTTCGCCGACTCCGTCGCGATGATGCGCGCGAACGTCTCGACCCGCTCGGAGAGCAGGCGCGCCGCGGTGTCGAGGATCTCGGCCCGTTTCCACGCCGGGAGCGGGCCGGCTCGATGCACCGCGCGGGCGGCCGACACCGCGGCGTCGACCTCGGCGGCGCCGCAGGCGGGAACCCGCCCGAGCAGCTCGCTGTCGTAGGGCGCGCGGACCTCGATCCACGAGCCCGTCGTCACCTCGTCGGTCCCGATCGGCAGCGCGTGGTCGGTGCTCGTCACGGTCGCTTCCTTCGTCGCGTCGGCTCTGCGTTCGGATGTGATCGGCCGCGGATCGTGTCGATCCCGGTCGTCGAAACCCTACGCGCTCGTCGGCGCAGATCTTCCGAGGCGCTTCAGGCCACGTCGAAGCCAACGCGCGCGGCGTGCTCGCGCAGGCCGTGCCAGTCGGCGGACTCCACGAGGTCGGTCGTCGGGCACGCCACGCCCTTGGCGACGGGCACGCTGTAGGCCGGAGCCTCGAGGTTCGGGTGGTTGAAGTTGAGGACCTCGGCGATGTTGTTCGCCGTCGCGTCGCGCTCCGTCAGCGGGTCGAGGCCGTAGCGCCACTCGATCATCTTGAGCACCGACGTGTGGTCGTACACGCGGTGCGCGACATGGTGGCGACGCGCGAAGGGCGAGATCACCATGCACGGCACGCGGAAGCCGCGCTGCACGCCGTCGGGGTTGGTGTCGTGCGCCTTCGGCGGCTTGACGTGGTCGAAGAACCCGCCCCACTCGTCATAGTTGATGACGAACACGGTGTTGGCCCAGTTGGGGCTGTGCGTGATCACCCAGTAGATGGCGTTGAGGAACGTCTGGCCGACACGGATGTCGGCGTGGGGATGGTCGTCGCCCGACGTGCCGGTTCCTTCGTTGATGAAACGCGGATCGATGTACGAGACCGCAGGGAGCGTCCCGTTCTTGGCGTCGGTCGCGAACTGGCTCACCTTGTGGCTGAACCCGAGGTACTTCGAGCCCCAGAGCGCGGTGAACGGCGCGTCGACGTAGTAGTAGCCGTGGCTGATGCCCGCCGCGTCGAGGCTGTCCCAGATCGTCGGGAGCGTCGACGGCATCGGGCCTTCGCCGTTGTGCAGGCGGTCGGTCTGCGCCGAGTGCTGGTAGAAGCGGTTCGGGTAGGTCTCGGCCATGATCGCCGCGAAGTACCGGTCGCAGACCGTCCAGTACGGAGCGGCCCCGCCGTAGAACGGGAAGTCGGCTTGGCCGTAGTAGCCGATGGAGTACTCGTCGTTGCGGCCGAGCAGCCAACCGTCGCAGGTCCCGCCGTTGAGCTGGATGCGTCCGCCTTCGAAGGAGTGGTCCGGGTCGGGGTGTCCGCAGCCCTGGAACTCGGTGAGGTGCGTCGTCGGTTGCGCGACGCCGTTCTTGTCGAGGAACGAGAGCCCGGCCTGCTTGCCGTCGGCACCCGGTAGCCATCCGAGGAAGTGGTCGAACGAACGGTTCTCCATCATGAGCACGACGATGTGCTCGATACCCGACTGCTCCGGCGCCGGCAGCGTCGGCACGCCGAACGCAGACGCGGCGCGGGCGATACCCGACGGACCGAGGATGCTGGCGGCGCCTGCGGCACCCGCGATGCCCGCGCCGCGGATCAGGAGCTGGCGCCGCGTGAGCTCGGCTTCTTGGTCAGGTGTCATGTCGTTGCGCTCCATGCTCGATGATGACTTCGAAGCCCACCGGCTTGTGGTCGGGTCGCGATCCGGTCGTTTCCGACCGATCCATCCCGTACCGCCGCCCCGTCAGCACCCTGCGAGATTCGCACGTGGGCCAGGGTGGGTCAACGTCGGTGGCCTCCGGTATTGTCGGAGAACCGATCCGGGGGGCCGCGACGGAGGGAAGACGCCATGCCGACCGCGTCCGTGAAGCCCGATCTCTTCAATGAGCGCACGCGCGTCCGTCTGCGTCCGGAGGTCTGGCTCGCCGTGTTGGTGCTCGCCGCGTTGATCGTTGTCGCCATGGTCGCGCCCCGGCTGCAACCCGGACCGTTCGTCCGGCGGGTCAAGATCGTGAACCACAGTGAGTTCGCCTTCGACGTCGATGTCGCGGGGAGAAGCGGCAACGACTGGATGCCGCTCGGCACGGTGGCCGATCACACGGCCGCCTCGATCGGATCGGTTTTCCAGCAGGGATCGACGTGGACGTTCCGGTTCAGTGTGCAGGGACACGAGGTCGGCAAGATCGTGGAGAGCCGCGCCGATCTCGAGCGCGCGGACTGGATCGTCGACGTGCCCCAGAGCTACACGGCCGAGCTCCGGACTCAGGGCGTCGTCCCGACCGGATGACGCGTTTCGGAATGGCCGGCGGACGTGATGATCCCGCAGGCGTCGATCGAGTTCGAGGTCGACGACGTTGCGGCCGCCGCGACCGAACTCGAGGGCGCGGGATACACGCTCCTTCACGCGCCGCGCACCGAACCGTGGGGTCAGACGATCGCCCGGTTGCTCGATCCGAACGGGCTCATCGTCGGAGTGTGCATCACTCCCGGGTTGAACCCGGCCTGAGCTCGCTCGCTCACGCAGTGACGTCGAGCACCTCGACGAGCTCCGCGACCGCGCCCGACGCGGTGAGCAGCGGCAACGCCGCGACGCGTTCGGGAGCGACGAGGTACGCGTCGAGTGCGTCCTGCGACGGGAACGACACGAGGTGCACTTCGAACTGGCCGTCGTGCCCGCGCACGCGTCGCTCGAGCGCCCCGCCGAACCGGGAGAGTAGGGGTAACACGCGCGACTCGAACCGTTGGAAGTCGGCGACGCCTTCCGAGGGGATGCGCACGATCTGCGTGAGGAGCATCGAGCCAGCTTGCCTGATTCACGCGTGCGTTCAGGTGCTGCCGATATGTCGGCGGTCGGGGTTGGTGATGGTGAGGGTGGTGCCGTCGAAGGTCGCGTGCCAGCCGGGTTTGTGGAGGATGTGGTGGTGGTAGTCGCAGAGGAAGGCGAGGTTGTCGAGGATGGTGGG
>JBBSEC010000036.1:0-37751 GCA_038240075.1 Acidimicrobiia bacterium | reverse complement strand
GTCGCCATGGTCGCCGCCGCGCTGTGCGCCCAGCTCTGACCAAAACCCGCCCTTGGTACTGCACCCATGTCGTATGCGTCATACCTGCAGTACCAAGGACTGGTGTGGGCACGCGCGGCCACGGTGAACCGTGCGGCACGCGCGTCGGAGAGCACACGGGCGCGCTCAGTGCGGGACGTCGTGACGTTGCGTTAAGCACCGCTCTTTAGTACCTTCCGGACGCGTGAGTGGACTGGTCGACGATGAGCTGATCGCAGAGGCGCGACGGGCCGCGGAGCTCGACGACTTCGGGAGCGACGGCTTTCGCGACGGCCTCTCCGAGTACTGCAGTTCGGTTTCGTCGGAAGCGGAGCTCAACGACCTCGGCACCGTCGCGATCCGCACGAACATCGTCGGCAGTCTCGTGAACCGCCTGCGCATCGTCGACTGGGCATCGACCCATCCCGATGTTGCCGACGAGCAGATCGTCGCGCCGCTTGTCGTGATCGGCATGTTCCGCGCGGGCACGACCTTCCTCAGCTATCTCCTCGAGCAGGACGCGCGCAACCGCGCGCTGCTGCGCTGGGAGGCCGCCGACAGCGTGCCGCCACCGACGCCGAGCGACCACCGCAGCGGACCGCGCGTCGAGGCCTCACGCTTCGGCAATGACACGCTCGAGCTGATCAACCCCCGGCTCCGTGCGATCCACCACGAGGAGCCCGACGGCCCCACCGAGTGCATCACCCTGATGAGCCAGGACTTCAAGAGCCTGTCGTGGGAGGCGATCTCCAACGTACCGAGCTACAGCCGCTGGCTCCTCGGCACCGACCAGCGCTCGGCGTACGAGTACCACCACCTCGCGCTCCGGGTACTCCAGCACGGTGGGGTGCGCGGGCGGTGGACGCTCAAGAGTCCGCACCACGCGCTCGCGCTCGACGCGCTGACCGCCGAGTATCCCGACGCGCAACTCGTGCTCGTGCACCGCGACCCCGTCGAGCTGTGCGCCTCGGTCTGCAGTCTGATCTCGACACTCTCGGGAACCTTCAGCGACGTCGACCACCGCGCGTACGTCGCCGAGCACTGGGTCGCGATGCTCGACGTGTCGATCCGCCGCATCAACGCGTTCCGAGCGGCACACCCCGAGCACCCGATCGTCGACATCCACTACGACGACCTCGTGACCGAGCCGGTCGCGACGGTCGAATCGATCTACGACGCGTGTGCCGGCTCGATGGCCCTCGACGCGCCTGCCCGCGACGCGATGGCCGCGTACGCCGCCGCGCACCCGAAGAACGCCCTGGGAGTCCACGACTACGACCTCGCCGAGTTCGGCCTCGACGCCGGGCTGCTCGCGGCCCGCTTCTCCGGCTACGTCGATCGCTACCGCGTGGCGACGCGAACCGCGCGCTGAACCACTCAGTCGGTTCGCGCGGCGGAGGCCTCGTCGATCGCGGCCCGCTGCTCGTAGACCTGGCGCAGCAGCCAGAACCGCAGGAAGCGCGCGAGCGAGTAGCGCAGGAACAGGAAGCCACCGACCACGCTGGTCGCGAGGCCCGCGATCGCGAGCGGAATGTAGGAGTTCGAGTTCAGCACGTCGACATTCGTGTTCGGTGTGGCCGTGACATTGAGCGACGCGCGATACGCACCCAGCGCGATCGCGATGCCCGCGATCATGAGCACCACGCCGAGGATCTGGAGCAGCCGCTCGGCGTTCGCGCGCCCGGTCTTCAGGCGCATCTCCGCGATCTCGGCCTTGAACCGCTCGGCGCGGTCGGTGGTGTTCGTGTCCATCGTGCTGCGGCCCTCATTCGCCCAGATAGGCGGTCGACAACTCGGCTTCGATTGCGGCGGGAGCACCGAACTTGGTGATCCGGCCACGGAGCATGATCCCGACCTGGTCGGCGATCCCCAGGATGGCACGGGCGAACTGCTCGACGACGACGATCGAGACTCCGTCCTTCGCGACCTGGGCCACGATCTCGTACAGCTGCTCGACGACGATCGGTGCGAGTCCCATCGACAGCTCGTCGAGGAGCAGGAGCGCGGGATCGGTCGCGAGGGCGCGCGCCATTGCGAGCATCTGCTGCTCGCCGCCCGACAGCGTCCCCGCGAGCTGCCGCCGGCGCGGCCCGAGCTGCGGGAAGCGCGCGTACGCGATCTCCTCGATCGCCTTCATCGGGGTGCCGTTGTGGGTGGCCATCCAGAGGTTCTCCCGCACCGACAGGTTCGGGAAGATCCCTCGCCCCTCCGGGATCAGGCACACGCCGCGCCGCGCCAGCTCGTCGGGAGCCGCGCCGTTGACGTTGCGGCCCGCGACGAACACCTGGCCGTGCGTCACGGCCAGCTGCCCCGCGATCACCCGCAGCGCGGTCGACTTCCCTCCGCCGTTGGGCCCCAGCAGCGCAACGAGGCTGCCGTACGGAACCGCGAGATCGACACCCCGCAGGACCTCGATCGTTCCGTACGCGCAACGCACGTGGCGGAGCTCGAGCGCGAGCTCCCGGCTCACGTCGACATCGCCAACCACCACGTCGGTCACGACGACGCACCGAGGTACGCGTCCCTGACCCCCGGGTCGGCGCGCACGACGTCGGGAGCCCCGACCGCGATGACCTCACCGAAGTCGAGGACATGGATGCGGTCGCAGACCTCCATCACGAGCGCCATGTCGTGCTCGACGAGCAGGATCGTGAGGCCGCCTTCGGTCACGAGTCGCCGCAACAGGATCTCGAACGCGCGGGTCTCGTCATCGGTCTGGCCCGATGCCGGCTCGTCGAGCAGCAGGATGCGAGGCTGGATCATGAGCGCGCGCCCGAGCTCGACGACGCGCGCGGTCCCCGTCGGGATCGTCGACACCGCGGCGTCAGCCGCGCCGGTCAAGCCGATGAGATCGAGGACCCGCTCGGTCTCGTGTCCGACGTTGATGCGCCGCGCGCCCCGGCCGAGCCCGCTCCACGTGTTACGGATCTCGCCCGCGACGCGCAGGTTGTCCCGCACCGAGAGATCCGTGAACAGCTCGAGCCGCTGGAACGTGCGCGCGATGCCGAGACGGGCGCGCTTGTGGGTGTCGAGGCGGCTGACATCACGACCGTCGAACAGGATCCGCCCCGAGGTCGGGGTCAGCAGCCCGGTGATCGCGTTGAACAATGTGGTCTTGCCCGCTCCGTTGGGCCCGATGAGCCCGGTGAT
Organism: Acidimicrobiia bacterium; assembly: GCA_038240075.1. GTDB lineage: Bacteria > Actinomycetota > Acidimicrobiia > IMCC26256 > PALSA-610 > DATBAK01. Next base: position 34,583 of record JBBSEC010000036.1, on the reverse strand, counting down.
CTCGCCCGCCCGCACGTCGACGTCGACCTCGGACAGCGCACGGTTGCCTCCGAACTTCACCGTGACGTTCTCGGCGTGGAGCAACGGCGGGAGGGTCATGCGGGGAGCCCCTCGAGACCCGCGCCGCGGTCGATCTCGCGCAGCTCTTCGGTCGTGAACGCCCGCTCGAGACCGAGCAGCTCGAGCGGGATCTCGTCGCGTTCGGCACCGGGTGTGGGGCGACCGAACGCAACCGGGTCGATGAGCGACGCGACCCGAGGCAGCAGCACCACGATCGCGGCGGTGACGATCACGAACGTCCAGTTGTTGATCGTGTGGCGGAAGGCGAGGAACCACACCAGCACCTCCACGCCGACGCCGGCGACGAAGACGGCCTTCATCCTGCGGATCAGCGGGCCGTACGACGCAAAGACGTCGTTGAGGAAGCCGCTCGGATTGCGGCCGAGCGCGATCCCGATGAGCGCGGGCAGGAGCGCGGTGAACTGCACGAGCCAGTGTGCCCAGCCTTGAAAGGCCGTGTAGTCCTGCCCGAGCTTGGTGATGATGCCCTGCAGTGCGACGAACACGGCGCCGTACAGCAGCCCGGCCGTCAAACCTCCCGACACGTAGCCGGCGCCCGCGATGACGAGCAGCATCAGCATCGTCATCGACTCGAAGAGGCTGAACCGGTCGCTCGTCACCGAACCGATCTCCGCGGCGAACAAGCAGCCACCCAACCCGGCGATCGCGGCCGACAGCATGAACACCGACAGCTTGAGCCGCACGATGCTCATCCCCAACGTGGCGCACGCGGCCGGGCTGTTCTTCATGGCCGTCAGCTGCCGGCCGTACGCGCTGCGCCGCAACGCCACCATCGCCACGCCGAGCAGCGCGAACACGACCGCCAGCAGTAGGGCGAAGTTCGTCTGTGGCGCGAAGTCGATGCCGAAGAGGCGCGGCCGCGGCACCTGCAAGTCGCCGTTGGGGAAGATCGCGCTCCATCGCTCGCGCTGGAGCCAGGGATTGGTCGCGGCGAGCGCGATCAACGCGGCCGAGGCCGCCGCCGCGATCAGCGCACCGCGCGCCCGGTACAACCGGAAGCCCCGGTAGACCGCGGCCACGCCGATCGCGATCAGCAGGGTGAGCGTCGCGGGATAGATGCGGCGTTCGGCCGTCAGCTCGTTGAACAGCATCTGCTGGACGGCCAACGAGAACGCCGCCGTCGCGAGCGCGAGGTACAGGCCGCGTAATCGCAGTGCGGGGAGGGCGATCAGGGCGCCGACGAGCGCGGTCGCGACGATCGCGATCACGAACGCCATGAGGCCGGCCCGGCTCGTGACGTCGTGCCCGACGTGATGGAAGAACACGGTCCCGCCGATGCCCGCGAACGCCATCGTCGCGAGGCTCACCTCACCCGCGTACCCGACGAGGAGCACGAGCGACAGGATGATCACTGAGGCCGCGAGCGCGTCGCTCAGGGTGATGAGCGCGGACGCGGCCATGATGCGCGAGAGCAGGAAGATGCACGCGACGAACGCGGCCGCGCCGACGCCGGCGTCGGTCATCGACGGCAACGCGAACCGCTCACGCGTCCGGTAGACCACCGCGCCGCGCAGGCGATCCTGCGGGAGCACCAGCAGGACCACGAACAACAGGATCATCGGGACCGCGAGCCGGAGGTTGCTCCCCCAGTCGAACGTCTTCGGCATGAGCCCCGTCGGGCGCGCGAACGCCATCCGGGTGGCGAAGCCGAGCACGACCGCACCGACGAACGTCAGCAGCAGATTGCGGAGCCGACCGAACATCGCGGCGGCGAACGCGTTGATGACGAGCAACGTGAGCAGGGTCGAGCTGAGCGAGCCGCCCTGGAAGGGCGTGATGAGGATGCCCGCGAGCGCAGAGAGCGAGACGCCGAGCATCCAGCTCACGAGCGAGACCCGGTCGGGCCGGGCGCCGTTGAGCTCGAGCAACGGCCGGTCGTCGACGACCGCGCGCATCGACACCCCGACGCGCGTCCGGTAGAGCAGGAGGCGCAGCCCGACGGCGAGCGCGACCGCGACGATCAAGATCGTGATGTCGTGCCAGAGCAGCACCACCCCGAACACGGTCACCTTGTGATCGGCTCCGAAGAACGGTTGGATCGAGTGCGGGTTGTCGGTCTTCCAGATCCAGTTCGCGAGCGCGATGAGCGCGAGGAGCACCGAGATCGGGACGACGAGCTTCACGATCTCCGACGTCTCCTGGAGGCCGCGGATCACGACGCGATACAGCAACGCCCCGACGAGCGGCGCGAACACGAACAGCACGAACCCGAGCGCGAGCGGCGCCGGCCAATGGCCGTGCGGGAGCAGCGGCCAGTGATGGTCGTCGTTGACCCGCAGGTCCCAGTAGACGTACGCGCACAGCATGCCGAGCGCACCGTGCGCGAAGTTGAAGACACCCGAGGTCGAATAGGTCACGACCAGGCCACTGGCCGCGATCGCGAACACGGCACCAGTGATCAAACCGTTGATCAACAGGTTCATGTCGGCCCCCGAGACGGGTTAGTTCGGAGTGAACGTACCGAACTCGGTGGCAACGCGGTTCGCGTTGAGCTTCGCCGCGGTGAGCGCCGAGGTCGTGATACCCGTGACGAGGTACTCGGCGTTGCAGTCGAAGAGCTGGGTTCCGCCGGGCGCGACCTTGACCCACTTGGCCCCGTCGAGCTTCAGCAGCATGCCGCACTGGGTTGCCTGGTTCCCGCCGGGATCGGTGGGGACATGCAGGCCGCCGCCGGTCCAGCTCTGCTGCTTGGCCGCGGAGTCGAGCACGCACGCGGCGGTCACGTTCGAGCCACAGGACTTCACGCCGGTTGCCCAGAGCAGAAACGCGGATGCCGACTGCTCACCGAGCAGACCGATGGTGCCGTTCGACTGCGCGAGCAGCGACATGTACTCCTTGACCGCCGGCGCCTGCGCCGCGTACTCGAAGGGCACGCCGGTCATGCGCACGTACACGTTGTTCGCGGCGCCCTGGTTCTGACCGTTCCAGGTCGCGAAGCTCGCGGTGTACTGGTTCGGATCGGTGACCCAGGCCTTGGGCTCGAAGCCCACCTGCTTCGAGGCGTTGAGAAGGTTCTCCATGTTCGGGTCGGGAGATCCGACCCAGTCGACGACCTCGACTCCGCAGCGCTTGAGGTTGCTGGCGATCGGCTTCCAGTCCGACTCACCACCGATCGCGTAGATCTGATCGCAGTTCAGGAACTTCCACCCCGCCTTGGCGTAGCCCGCGACTTCCTTGTCGCGCGTCTCCTGCGTCGCGGGGAACTGCGCGAACACCGCTGCGGACTTCTTCACGGCGTCGGGGAAGAGCTTCGCGACCTGGAAGGCCGCCGAGTCGGTCACTTCGTCGCCGGGGTTCGGCACCGGCTGCTGCATGCCCGATCCGTGCGCGAACACGGTGCTCACCGAGTAGCCCGCGATCGTCGAGAGCTTGCAGCCAATGCGGGTCTGCTCCTGGCCCGAGTCGAGCACCCAACCCTGGCCGACGAGCATGAAGACCTGGTTGCACGCCTCGGTCATGATCTGCGTGACGTTGAGCACCTTCGCGTCGTAGTAGTTGCCGACGACCTTGCGACCGTTGATGCCACCCTGCTGGTTGCACCACGCGATCATCGCCTTGACCGCGTCGCCCATCTCCTTGTCGAGCCCCGGTGCTGCGGAGTACCCCGCGTCGTCGCCGTAGCCGATCGTGATCGACGTGTCGGTCACACCCTTGGCGGTCGTGCCCTTCGCGGTGCCCGGGCCGCACGGTGACGCCAGCGTTCCGAACTTCGCGGCAGCCGACGCGGTCGTGCCCGGCGCGGCGGTCGTGCTGTCCTTATTCGGCGCGGCGCCATTGGAGTGGTTCCCCCCGCACGCGGTCGCAACCAGTGCGATCCCGACGAAGACGATCGAACCCGTTACGAAGCGCGTGCGCGAGCTCGTCGACGGCATCTGCGGCAACATGCAACCCCCCGGTTACGTCACGTCACTTAATCTAAGCACATCTCTCTACATCAGACCCGGCAGGTGAGCACATGCAGAACGATGATCGCACGATGCGCGCGTGGCGGACGCACGAGTACGGGCGCCCGACCAAGGTGCTGAAGCTCGACACCGTGCCCATCCCAGACCCCGAGGCCGGTGAGCTCCGGGTGCGGGTGCAGGCCATCCCGTTCAACCTCAACGATCTCGAGCGCATTACCGGCGGCAACATGATGGTCCGTCCCGAGCTGCCCTACAGCCCAGGTATGGAGGTGATGGGCGTCGTCGACGCGTGCGGAGACGGAACCGAGGAATGGCAGGGGCGGCGGGTCGTCGCGATGCCGAAGGGCGCGAACGGCGGCTATGCCGAGTACGCCATCTGTCCCGTGGTCTCCGCGTTCGCCATGCCGGAGGCGATCCCGCTGCCCGACGCGGCCGGGCTCTACTTCCCGTTCCATCTTGCGTGGCTCGGGTTGTACGACCGGGCCGACCTGCAAGCAGGCGAGAGCGTGCTCATTCACGCGGCCGCCGGTGGCTCGGGTTCGGCCGCGATCCAGCTCGCCAAGCTCCGCGGCGCGCGGGTCTTCGCCACCGCAGGCACCGACGAGAAGGTCGCCCTCTGCCGCGAGCTGGGTGCCGACGTCGCCATCAACTACAACGACACCGACTTCGCGGCGGTCGTGCTCGCCGAGACCGGCAATCGCGGCGTCGACGTGGTGTTCGACAACGTCGGCGAAGCCGTGATGGAGAAGTCGATGCAGTGCACCGTCTACAACGGCCGCTACCTGATGATGGGATTCGCGTCCAACAAGGTCGTTGCCGACGAGCCGTTCATCGTCCCCCGCCGGATCGCGCTCGGGAACTTCAAGCTTTGCGGCGTCCTCCTGGCCTACGCGCAGCCCGCCATGTCGGAGATGCTCAAGACCGCGATGGGATGGAACTTCGCGTCGGACCGACTCGGCGAGCAGATCATGGGTGAGATCGTCGATCTGGTGCTGGCGGGCAAGATCCGGCCCGTGATCGGTCAGACCATCGCGTTCACCGACATTCCCGACGCGATCGAGGCGATGGAGAGCCGGCAGACGATCGGGCGCACCGTCGTCATGCTCGACTGATCCTGCGGTACCTCACGGACCGTGAACGACGGCGCCCCGGCCTGCGGGAGGGCGATTGTCGCGGGGAACGCCGGTGCCATAGCGTTGCGGGGAACTCGAGAGGGCGCCATGCGACGCGGACGCGCGTTGATTCTGAAGTTGATGGAAGCGATCGGCATTCTCGTGCTGTTCGCGTGCATCGTGGTCGGCGTGACGATCACGCGTGCCGCGCGCGTCTCCGAGACGCAGAGTGCGGCCGCAAAGGCGCTCGCGCAGGCGCGAGCGCACCAGCTGTCGCCGCAAGCCCTCGCCAAGGAACAGACCGCGTTGAAGACGGGACTCGCGTTCGTTCCGGGTCCCGGCGCCGTCGATGTCGCACCCGACGCACCGATCGTCGTCACGACGCCGCCGGGCCAGCTCGGCACCGTTCACGTGGTCTCGGCGAACGGAGAGGTCATCCCGGGGACGCGTTCGTCGTCGGCCGACCGGTGGCAGTCGACGGGATGGCTCGCCTACGGCACGCAGTACCGCGTCACCGCGGTGGTGACGGGAGCCCACCAGGTGCAGACCGAGTCGACCGTCACCTTCCGCACGCTCGCGCCGGCCGCGACCGTCGACGCATCGGTCTTCCCCCACACCGGGCTCACGCTCGGCGTCGGCCAGCCCGTCGTGTTCCGCCTCAACCACCCGGTCAACGACGCCGCGGCGCGCGCGAGCCTGCTCAGTCACCTCTCCGTGAGGTCATCACGACCGGTCGCCGGCGGCTGGCACTGGTTCAGCAACCGCGAGCTGCACTTCCGCCCCCAGGGCCTCTGGCCCGCCGGTGAGAAGATCACGGTCAGCTGGGACCTCACCGCTTGGAACGCAGCCGGCTCGTGGGGCGTCGGCCACGGCACGGAACGCTTCGGCATCGGCCCGGCCCGCGTCTCGTACGCCAACCTCACGACGCACCAGATGACGGTCACGCTCAACGGACGCACGATCGCGACGTACCCGATCAGCGGAGGCAAGCCGACGGATCCGACGATGAACGGCGTGCACCTCGTGCTCGACCGCGAGAGCGTCGTGAGGATGAACTCGGCGACGAACGGCGTTCCGGTCAACTCGCCCGACGGCTACGACGAGCTCGTCTACAGCGACGTCCACATCTCCGACACCGGCGAATACGTGCACGCCGCGCCGTGGTCGGTGACGAGCCAGGGCCACATGAACGTGTCGCACGGTTGCATCAACCTGAGCCCGGCCAACGCGGCGGACTTCTTCGCGTTCAGCCGGGTTGGCGACATCGTCATCGTCACCGGCAGCCCGCGGCCGCCGGTCACCGGCGATCACGGCGTGATGGACTGGGACACGGCCTGGTCGGAGTTCACGCCCGCCGTCGCGGCCGCGAACCCCGCCCCGACCGGTCTTCGGGCTCAGCAGTAGTCCGGCTCGCGCCGGTCTGCTCGAGCCCGCCCCCGTCTACTTCGGTGCGATGCTGTACAGGTACTCGAGGACCTGGGTGGCGTAGGCGTGGAGCTGGTCACCGCTGAGCCCCCACTTGCCGGCCAGCGTGAGCACATTGCCGACCTGGGCACGGGGATAGGTGGTCGGCAACGCGAGCGGCCCGGTGTTCGCGGGAGGCGTGACCGCGTGCGCCTGGTTCGGATTGACCGAGTCGACGTACGCGAGGAACGCGACCGCGACCTTCGGCAGGTTCGCTCGTGTCGTGTGGTAGTGCGCGGCGGTGGCGTCGAGCAGCGCGGTCTGCGCCGGCGTGTTCGCGAAACGGGCGGTGTACGTCTCGGTCGGCGCGAGCACCGTGTACTCGACGAGCGCCTGTGCCGTGTTCCCCGCCGCGTCGGTCGCGTGCACGGTGAACGTCTTGATGCCGGCGGTCGCCGTGTTGATGGCGGTGCCGCTCGCGGTGGTTCCCGTGCACGTCGAGAGCGCGTGATCGTCGGCGCAGCCGAACGACGCGTTCACGGTCGCGTCCTGGTCGACGACGTCACCGTTGCCGGGCTTGCCGATCAGCACGAGCGGAGGTGTCGTGTCGATGATCGTGGTCGACGTGAGGATCGGGTTCGGCTGGCTCTGCCCGGTGTTGCCGCCGGGGCAGTTCAGGTCCTGGGTCGCGAGCTGGACCGCAGTGTGCTCCTGGAAGCGCTCGAACTGCGTGCGGATCGCCGCGCCGACGGTCTTGGTCGCGAGGATGGTCACGTCGAACGCGGGCGGCGTGAACGGCGTGGCAGCCGTGTTCCCGCCCGTGATCGGTCCGGGCAGGTTCAGCGTGAACTTGCCGCCTGCGATCGTCACGGTCGCACCCGCCTTGGCCGCCGCGGTCCCCGTGCCGGGCACGATCGTCGCCGACTGTGCGGTGCCGTTCGTCGGTGCGCTGAACACGTAGTGCAGATTCGTCGCGGTGGTGAGGGCGGCGACGCTCTGCGATCCGAGGGCGACGCGCACGGTCATCGTCCGGGCCGTCCCGACCTGGGTCGGAGCCGAGATGACGACCGGGATCGACTTGGGCGCGAGCGGCTGCAGCGAACCACAGTCGATCGGGATCTGGGTGACCGCGCTCTTCACGAGCGCAGCGTCGACGACGCGGTACGCGATCGTCGTCTGCGCGGGGTTGTTCGCCGTGTCGGTCGCGTTGACGACGAAGCTGTGCACTCCGACGGTGGTGCTGATCGACGCGCCGTTTGCGACCGTGCCGACGCAGGTCTTGACCCCGGTCGTGGCGTCGGCGCAGGTGTACGCGGCCTTGACGACCTGGTTGGGAGTGAACACCGCGCCGTTGACAGGCGATGTGACCGAGATCGTCGGGGGCGTGTTGTCGACGACGGCATTTGAGAACACGTTGATCGTCACGGTCCCCGTCGAGTGCGCGCCCTGGGGATCAGTGACCGTGAACGTGAACGAGTCCGGTCCGACGTAGCCCGCTTCGGGCGCGTACGTCACCGCCGGAGCGGTGCCGGTCACCGCGCCGTGCGCGGGTTGCGTCGCGACGGCGAACACCAACTGGTTCAGCGGTGTGTCGGGGTCGGTTGCCGAGAGCGTGATCGCCTTGCTCGTACCCTGCGCCAGCGCCACGCTCTGGTTCGTTGCGACCGGGCCCTTCGCCGCACCCGGCACCGTCGTCGACGCGACCACGGTGGCGGGGCTGTTCGGCGTGCAGGTGGCGGTGATCGTGCCAAATCCCTGGACGTCGACGATGGCGACGATCTGCGACGGAACCAGCCAGTTGACGCCGATGCCGGCCGCAGCCGCCGTCACGGTGCCCTTGACGATGAGGTCGGGCGTCGGGTGCGTCGACCCGTCGAGCGGAACGCTGCCCGTCGAGGTGACGACGATGTTGCTGCCCTGCACCGCGGCCGTCGCTGAGATGGGGCTGCCACCCGCCGGCGGCTGCATGCTCACGCTCGTGACCGTGAAGCCGGTCGGGATGTGGGTCGTGGTGGTGCCGCCCTTGTAGGTCGCGGTCACCGGGGTCTTGGCTTGCTGGAAGGGAACGATGAAGCGATACGTCTCGGCCGTCCCCGGCGTCGCCGGGTCGACGGTGTCGCTCGCCGTCACCGTGTAGGTCGCGGCCTGCGCGCCCACACTCGGGCTCGTCGTGCACGCGTACGGCGCGTTCGTGGTCGTCTGGCTGTCGGCTGATGCAGTGGCGGCGCTGAGGCCGATCACGCAGAGCATCGCGGCCAAGACCGCGGATCCGAGCTTGCGCACCATCTCGTTCCCCCCTCGGGACTGACCGGTCGGGCGCGCGCCCGACCGGTCCGCCGTCCCTACCCGGGGAACGAGCCCCACAAACACACGTGTCTTAGGACCGCGCGCTTACCGGTTGTACCAGCGCGAGTTCTCGCCCGACCGGAACGCGAAGCCCGCGACCCAGATCACCGCGAAGACGAGCGCCAGGATCCAGAGCGCGTGAGCCATGAAGCCCAGGCCGCCGAACAGGAGCGCGAGGAGTAGTACGAGCAGGACGAGTCCCATGATGACGGTTCTCCTTGTTGTGAGAACCGTGCTCTACCCATCGCGGCGTCGCGACGAACTCGAATCGCGACTGAACGCGCTACTCGATCAACTCGATCACCGCGTCGAGATTGGTGATCTGGAAGATGCGTCGAACCGGCGGGCGGATGTTGCGGATCGACAGCGCCGTGCCCTCGGCGACGGCCTTGCTGTTCGTCGCGATGAACAGGCCCACGCCACTCGAGTCGCAGAACGTCAGCTCGGCCAGGTCGATGATCACTGAGTTGGCCGTCGCGATCGCCGTCGTGATCGTCGGCTCGATCACCTTGCAGCTCGCGGTGTCGAGCTCACCGCCGATGCGGAGGATCAGTGTCGCGCCCTGCTCGGACACCTGGATCCAGCCGTTCACGTGAGCGGGTACCGCGTCGAGTGTCATCGGGTTCATGTTACGGACGCCCCGAGGACAGGCGCAACGAGCCCTTGCGTGTGCTCAGGATGCGGGGTTCTTGAGCCGCTGACGGAGATCGGCCAGGCTCCGGGCGAGGAGCCGGGAGACGTGCATCTGGCTGACACCGACCTTGTCGGCGATCTCCGACTGCGTCAGCTCGTCGAAGAACCGGAGGCGCAGAATCGTCTGTTCACGCTCCGGGAGACCCTCGAGCGCGCGTTCGATGACGGCACGGTGCTCAACGAGGTCGAAGTTGGAGTCGGCCGTACCCAGGCGCTCGGCCAGGCCGCTCCCCTCGCGTGCCTCACCCGCCGGTGCGTCGAGCGACGCCGACCGGTACGCGCCGCCGACCTCCATCGCTTCGAGCACCTCGTCTTCGCGGATGCCGATCTCGTGCGCGATCTCGGGGATCCTCGGTGCGCGGCCGAGGCGCTGGCTCAGCTCGGCGATGGTCGGGGCGAGGCGGAGATGAAGCTCCTGCGACCGCCTCGGGACGCGAACCGACCAGGTCTTGTCTCGGAAGTGGCGCTTTAGTTCGCCGTCGATCGTCGCGGTCGCGAAGGTCGAGAACTCGAGGCCCCGCTCGGGGTCGAATCGCTCGACCGCCTTCAGCATGCCGACGAACGCGACCTGCACGAGGTCGTCGAGCGGCTCACCGCGGTTCGCGAAGCGGCGGGCGAGGTGCGCGGCGAGCGGGCGGTGGGCCTCGACCAACTCATTGCGCGTGCGGCGGTCCCGAGTTCGGCTGTACTGCTCGAACTTGGTTCGCAACTCGTCGCGCGACGGCCGTGTCGTCGTCATTCGGTCGATGACGCCCGCTTGGTAGCCCGGAACCGCGCCTGGCCGTCGGTGACGTCGATCTCGAAGTCTTCGACCACCACCGTGAGGATCTGCCGGCTCAGGTCGTCGATGTCGACCGTGCCGACAACCGGCGCGGTGCCCTCGATGACGAACGTGGAGCCAAGGCTGGAGAACATGAACGTGATGTCGGCGCCGTCGCCGGCCTCGATCACCACACTGGCGAGCTCGTCGACCGCGACCCGCAGGTCCTCGATCTCCTCGACATCGAACCCCACACGCGCCGCGACCGCCGCGGCGGTGAGCCGTACCACCCGCACGTACTCGAGCGAGCCCGGCACCGACAGGCGGACAACCTCGGCCACACCCGTGCTCTGGCCGGACTCGTCTTCCATGGGAAGCTCCTCGCAGATCGTCGGGACCGCAGGCCGAAGCCACGGTCGCTTGTGAAGTTACCGGTCGACGGCCCGCTCGAGCTGCGCCTTGTTCATTCGCGAGCGACCCGGGATGCCCTTGTGCTTCGCCTCGGCGTAGAGCAGGTCCCGGGGCGACCGGGCGATCGACTGGCTCGACAGGCCGTGAGCTACCCGGCACCGATCGGCGAGAAACCGTTTGGTCACGGTCCGTCACGGGGTAAAGACGACGAAAGGATGTCGAGACCAGGGAACACCGTGGACGAAGAGGCACCACTTGCGCGCGACCTCGAGCTCGAGGTCCGACAGGACGGTGCTGCCGCGACACTTCGGATGCGCGGCGAGCTCGACGCCTTCACCGCTCCCGAGCTCGCCGACCTGTGCGGATCGGTGTACGCGCAGGGTGGTCGCGAGATCGTGATCGACCTGACCGACACCACGTTCCTCGACTCATCCGGGCTCCGCGCCCTCATCGGTGCACGGCAGCTCTTCGGGAGCGACGGCGGCACGGTACGACTCGAACATCCGAACGAGGCGGTCGTCCGGTTGCTCGCCATCACCGGGCTCACCGATTACTTCTCGATCGACGAGTCCCCGTCGGCCTGAGTCACCGCGGCGGAGTCACCAACGGCCGAGCGAGAACCGCCCGGCGCCCATGACGGTCGGGTCATACTGACGCGCGCCCTCGGGGGGGGCCGCGGCAAAGGACGAGGAAGCGTGGCGGAACGCCAGAAGTCCAAGCTCGACCAGCGCTTCGCCCTCGCGATGCGCGCGGCGCGCATGGGCAGCTGGTCGTGGGACATCGCCTCCGGGCGCGTCGAGTGGGACGAGCAGACGTCCGAGCTCTTCGGCATGGATCGATCGGCCTTCGCCGGCACGTTCGACGCGTGGGAGGCGATGCTGCATCCCGACGACCGCGACTGGGTCGAACGGGAGATCTCCCTCGCGATCGAGGAGCGCCGCCCGTTCCGCTTCGATCACCGCTGCGTGTGGCCCGACGGGTCGGTTCACTGGCTCGAAGGTGTCGGCGAGATGCTGCTCGACGAGCAGGGCGAGGTGGTGGGGGCCACCGGGGTCACCCTCGACGTCGACTCCCGCCGGAACGCGCAAGCCGAACGCGAGGCGCTCCTCGACGGCGAGCGCGCCGCCCGGCTCGAATCGGAGCTTGCGCGCCAACGCGCCGAGCGGCTGCAGCGCATCAGCGCCGGTCTCGCACGCGCGGCAACGCGCAGCGAGGTCGGACGGGTCGTCATCGCCCAGGTCGTTCCCGCGATGGGCGCCCGCGCCGGCGGAGTCTCCGAGCTCGACCGCACCGGAGAGCGCCTGACCTTCATGGCCGCTTCCGGCACCGAGCCCGACGACGCGACGTTCCCGTTCGTGCCGCTCGACGACGCGGTGCTCAGCCGCGACGTGATCAAGAGCGGCCAGGCGATCTTCATCCACGACGGCGCGGAGTTCCGGGCCCGCTACTCCGAGCTCACGAGCCTCCAGGAAACGGGCGGTTTCGAGGCACTCGCAACGTTCCCGCTGCTCGTCGACGGCAAGCCGATCGGCTCCCTCGCGCTGATCTTCGCGGAGCCCCGCACGTTTCCCGACGCCGAACGACAGTTCCTCGAGATCGTGTCGGGTCTGTGCGCGCAGGCGCTGCGACGCGCGCAGGCGCTCGAAGCGGAGCGCTCACTTGCGGCTGGGCTCGCGCGGCTGCAGGAGATCAGCGATCTGGCGCTGGCGCGGATGACGATCAACGACCTCCTGGCCGAGATCCCCGTCCGGATCGCAGCGCTGCTCGAATGCGACAGCGTGCGCATCCTGCTCCTCGACGAAGCCGGCCGCGAGCTCGTCGAACGCGCCGGAACCGGGTTCGACGAATCGTCGCCGCCGCTGCGCGTGCCCGTCGGGCTCGGCTTTGCCGGACGGGTTGCGGAGCGCGCCGAGCCGGTCGTGCTCGACGACGTCTCGCAGATCGAGATCGTGGGCGAGATCCTGAGCGGCAACGTTCGCAGCGCGGCCGGTGTCCCGCTCCAGGCCGAGACCATGCTCGGTGTCCTCGACGTCGGCAGCCGCCGTCTGCGCCACTTCAGCCCCGACGACATCGAGCTGCTCCGGTTGGCCGCCGACCGCATCGCGCGCGCGATCGAGCGGAGTCGCGTCTTCGAGCTCGAGCGGGCCGCACGCGAGCGGTCGGAGTTCCTCGAACGTACCAACGCCGTGCTCACGCGTTCGCTCGAGATCCCCGACATCATGCGGCGCGTCGTGCAGGCCGCCGTGCCCCGGCTCGGCGACTGGTGCCAGCTCGCCGTGTTCATCGACGAGCAGTCGCACATCCCGGTCATCGAGGTCGCGCACGTCGACGCCGACAAGCTCGCGTGGGCGCAGGAGCTGCGCGACCGGTTTCCTTATGATCCCGACGCACTGATCGGCATCCCGGCCGCGGTCCGCATCGGCACGACGCAGTACTACGCAGAGATCAACGACGAGCTCATCGCGCTCGCGACACCGAATCGCGACGTGCAGGAAGTGCTCATGCGGTTGCGGGTGCGGTCGTCGATCGTCGTCCCGCTCCGGGGTCGACGCGGGATCATCGGCGCGCTGCAACTCGTCCAGGCGGAGTCCGAGCGTCGTTACACGCGCGCCGACGTCCAGCTGGCGGAGGCGGTCGCCGCGCGCGTCGCGATCGCGCTCGAGAACGCGCGGCTGTACGAGCGCGAGCGCGCGATCGCGGGGACGCTCCAACAGAGCCTGCTCCCGCCGCACCTTCCCGACATCCCCGGCATCGAGGTCGCGCACCGCTACTGGACCGCGAGCGACACCGCGCTCGTCGGCGGCGACTTCTACGACGTGATCTCGGTCAGCCCCGACTCGTGGGGTGTGCTCGTCGGCGACGTCTCCGGCAAGGGCATCAGCGCGGCCGCGCTCACGGGCGTCGCCCGCCAGACCGCGCGCGCCGCGGCGCGGCACTCGGTCGGACCGAGCGACGTGCTCGGCTGGCTCGACGACGCGGTGAAGGACCAGTCCGATCAGTTCGGTGGGCAGTACTGCACCGCGGTGTACGGAATCCTCGAGCGGGGCGACGAGTGGCACTTCCGCTTCGTGCTCGGCGGTCATCCCCGCCCCGTCTACATCCCCGCGGGTCAGGCACCGACGCTCGTCGGCCGGCCCGGGAGCGTGCTCGGTCTGCTCGAACACCCCGTCTTCAACGAGACCGATTTGACCCTCGGGCCGGGCGACACGCTGCTCCTCTACACCGACGGTGTCACCGATGTCGCCGGGCCGTCGGCCCTCGACGACGCCGGGCTCCTCGCGGTCGTCGGCGAAGCCATGCGCGATTCGCCCGAAGCCACCGTGACCGCGCTCTACCAGGCGCTCGAAGCCCGTCACGCGCGTGTCGCGCGACGCGACGACACCGCGATCCTCGCGTTGCACCGCCCGGCAATCGACACGCAGGCTCACCCGCGCGCCGAGATCGCGCTTCCGGCCCTGATCTCGAGCCCGCGCCGCGCTCGTCGCTTCGTGCGCGAGACGCTCGAGCCGCGTGCGGTGCCCACCGAGGTGATCGACTCCGCCGAGCTCGTCGCGACCGAGCTCGTCACCAACTCCGTGATGCACGCACGCTCAGAAGTGATCATGACCGTGGACTGCTCGAGCCATCTCGTGCGCCTCCGCGTCGACGACCACTCGTCGGTTCGGCCCGTCGTGCGCAACGCGGCACCCGACTCGGTGACCGGCCGTGGCCTCTTCATCGTCGAGCAGCTTGCGTCGCGGTGGGGTGTCGAGCTGCACCGCGACGGCAAGACGGTCTGGGTCGAGCTCGACTTCTAACCGCTCAGGCTCGACTCGCCGGCTCGACTCGAACGACTTCGGCGATCGACGCGATCTCGAGCACGCGCTGGATGCGCTCGTGGGGCGCGCGGATCACGAGCTCCCGCTCGACCGACCGCAGCCGTTGCCACGTCTGGAGCAGCACGCCGATCGCGATCGAGTCGAGGAACTCCGTGCGGCTGAGGTCGACGACCACGTCGCCGTCGTAGTCGGCCGCGACGGTCATCAACGCCGAGCGCAGCCGTTCGGACGATTCGAAATCGAACTCCCCGACCGCCGTCACGACCACCGGATTCGTGCCGCTCGTCGTGACCATCGCGCGTTGCGGGTCGACTCGGGGCAGCGTCACCGTGATGCGGTAGAGCACGTGCGGCCGTAGCGGGTGCCCGACCGGGATGCGCGGGTGATCGAAATCGTCGCGTGCGTTGCGGGTCATTCCCAACCGCCGCATCACGCGCTGCGAGCGCAGGTTCGTCTTCGCGGTCATCGAGACGAACTCGGTGATCCCAAACGTCTCGGACCCGCACGCGAGCGCGGCGCGCGCACCTTCGGACGCGTAGCCCATGCCCCAATAGGGACGTGAGAGCCTCCAGCCCACTTCCATCGCCGGCGCGAACGCAAGGTCTTCCGGCACCGGCGCGAGGCCCACGAAGCCGATGAACTGTGCGTGGCCCGGAACCTCGACGGCCCACAACCCGTAGCCGTATTCGTCGAACCGCGCCTCGATGCGATCGACCAACGCGTTGCTCTCGACCTTGGTGAGCACGGACGGGAAGTGCTCCATCACGACCGGGTCGGCGTTCATCGCCGCGAAGGGCTCGCGATCCTCGCGCCGCCAGCGGCGCAACAGCAGGCGTTCGGTGCGCAGCTCGGGAGCCTCGTTCATCGCTCCATCATCGCCCGCGAACGGTCGTCGGTTGAGGCACACAACCCATGGAGGCGAGTGTCTCCTGGCCCCGCCGCTGCTCATCGCCACCGAGCAGCACGAGCGTCACGGCCTCCTCGAATCGCGCGTCGATCGCCGCGAAGCCCGAAGCCGCGGTGCGCAGGCGATCGGCATCGTCGTGCAGCCGGGCCGTGTGACGAACAGCGCAACCGCGCGCGCGTCGTCACCGTCGACGGCCAACGGTGAGACGGGAACGACGTGCTCACCGGGAACGCCGAGCTGCTCACGACTCGTCGCGAGAATCGCGAGCTCGGGACAACGCTGCAGCAGTTGCCGGCTCGTCACCGCCGCCGCGTCGAGTGCGGCCGCGACCCCGCTCAGGTCGTCGCGGCGGCCCACGAACGAGGTGAACGCCTCGGGTGCACGCGCCAGACGATCGTGCCCGGCGGCGCCCGCGGTACTGGCACGCGCCGCGAGCTGGTGGCGATCCGTGACGTCGAGCTTGCGCAGCGGGGACGACACGTGGCTCTCGACCGTACGGACCGAGATGAACAGCCGGGCGCCGATCTGGGCGTTGGTCAGGCCCGCTCCGACCAGGTCGAGCACCTCGCCCTCACGGGCCGACACCGTTGTCACAGGCTCGAGTATCCCACCGGCGGTCAGCCCTCTCCCGGGCCAATCCGTACTCCGATCCGCGGTCGCCACGGATGCGACTCCGTGGTCTCCCGGCAGACAGTGGACGTGGCCAACCGGCCCCGGACCTGGGAGGTCCGACATGCACCCGATCCACCCGACCATCACCGCAGCACTCGCCCGCGAGATCCGCGCCTCACGCGAGGCCGATGCGGCCTGCGACTCCCTGCGGCACGCGGCACGCGGCACGGCCGGCCCGTCGGCGTGCACACCCGCACCTTCGCGGCCTGCGGCGGGCGGGGCACCGCCCGCTCGTGGCCGCGTGAGCCACACCGACATCCACACCGTTCCGTTCCACCGAGACGAGGAGCAACGAATGACGGGTACCACCACGACCACCACGCCCCCCACATGACGAAGGTCGAGCAGTTCATGAACCAGGTCGTCGGCGACCTCGGTGCCGCGCTCTCCGCGGTGCTGATCCACGTCGGCGACCGGCTGGGCCTCTACCGAGCCATGGGGCGACGTCCAACCGGTGACCTCCGACGACCTCGCGAAGCGCACGGGATGCGCCGAGCGGTACGTGCGCGAATGGCTCAACAACCAGGCCGCGGCGGGATGGGTCACCTACGACCCCGCGACGGCGACGTTCACGCTCCCGGCGGAGCACGCACTCCTCGTCGCCGATGAGTCGCAGCCCTCGTTCCTGCTCGGCGGTTTCGATTTCGTCGCGAGCGCGTGGGCCGACGAGGAGACGATCACGAACCGTTTCCGCACCGGAGCCGTCTCGGACGCCTCTTCTACGCGGCGTCGACGATGATCTGCACCCCGGCATCGCTCGCGCAAGAGGTCGGGCTCGGCCTCGGCAACCAGGTCGGGTTCGCACGCCTGCGCGAGATCTTGGAGCAGGCGGGCTTCACCCACGTGCGCCTCGCGACGACGCCGGTGAACCCGGTGATCGAAGCGCGCGCGTAGACATCGGAGTCGAACCGTCGAACGTCAGCGTTTGCGCTCGCACCGGCCGGTCACGGCCGGTGCGAGCGCCCGCGGGCCCGCGGTACGGTGAGGTTTCCGAGGAGGTTGCCGTGCAGGTTCACGTAAATCCGCAGCTCTGCCAGGGGCACAATCGTTGCTACGCGATCGCCCCGGAGCTGTTCGAGGTCGACGACGAAGGCAACGCGACCGAGTTGCACGGCGGCGCGGTTCCTGCGGCACTCGAGGAGAAGGCCCGGCTCGCCGTCGCGAACTGCCCGGAGTACGCGATCACACTCACGGAGGACTCATGACCGCGCGCCCGCCGGTGACCGACTGGTCCACCGACTTCGACCACACCGATCCGCAGTGGGTCACCGACCCGTTCCCGATCTGGGACGACCTGCGCGCCACCTGCCCCGTCGCCCACACCGACCGCTACGGCGGCGCGTGGTTGCCGGTGACCCACGAAGGGGTCGCGGCCGTCGCGTACGACACCGAGCACTTCACCTCGCGCTCCGTCATCGTCAGTGAGCTGCGCCCGGGCGACGAGGAGCTGCCGGCACCGATCGGCATCGCGCCCCCGATCACATCCGACCCGCCGTTCCACGCGCTCGCACGGCGCCTGCTGTTGCCGGCGTTTGGACCGAAGCGGGTCGACGCGCTCGAGCCGTACACGCGCGCACTGTGCAACGAGCTGCTCGACAAGATCGGGGAGCGCACCGAGTTCGACGCGGCCGCCGAGTACGCGCAGGACATTCCGCTCCGGGTGATCGCGCGCATGCTGGGCTTCCCCGAGAAGGACGCCGCCCAGTTCCGGCACTTCATCCGCATGGTGATCGAGGACGTCGACGCATCGGCCGAAGAGCGCCTGGCCCAGATCGACGCGGGCGAGCTCGACGCCTATCTCGACGCGCGCATCGAGGAGCATCTCGCCGAGCCGCGTGACGATCTCACCAGCTTCCTGCTGAACGCCGAGCTCGACGGCAACAAGCTGCATCCCGACCATGTGCGCGGCACGATGGTGCTGCTCATGATCGCGGGCATCGACACCACCTGGTCGGCGATCGGTGCGTCGCTCTGGCACCTCTCCCAGCACCCCGACGACCGCAAACGGCTCGCATCGGAGCCGGCGTTGATGGATACCGCCATCGAGGAGTTCTTGCGCGCGTACGCGCCGGTGACGATGGCGCGCCTGGTCGCGAAGGACTTCGACTTCAACGGGTGTCCGATGAAGGAAGGCGACTGGCTCCTGCTGCCGTTCCCGGCCGCCAACCGCGATCCCGAGTTCTTCGCCGATGCCGATTCCGTCGAGCTCGACCGCGCGGTGAACCGGCACGCGGCGTTCGGGCTCGGTATCCACCGTTGCATCGGATCGAACCTGGCGCGCATGGAGTTGCGGGTCGCGCTGGAAGAGTGGGTCAAGCGCTACCCCGATTTCGAGCTCGCCGACCCCGGCGCCGTGAGCTGGTCCGCCGGGCAGGTGCGCGGACCCCGCACCGTGCCGGTACGCATCCTCTCCTGACGGGGCGGGCACCGGCTCGAGAACGACCGGCGCTCACGTTCCTCTCATGCTGCACGTGATGGGCTGACGCGCCCCGCACCTGGAGCGCTCATGGAATCTCCGTCAGGCATCATCGATCGCGTCTTCATGCTCGCCCGGCTCGACGCGTCGCCGGCGCACGGACAGCCTGCCCTCGCGCGAGTCGGCGCCGCGATCGGCGCCGCCCTCGTCGGGTCGCTGGTCGCGGACGCAGTGATCGTCGCGATCGGCATCGCGTTGTTTCCATCCACCAAGGGTTACCCGCACTTCCTGTTCTCCGACTACGCGAAGCTCACGATCATCGGCGTGATCATCGCCAGCGTCGCGTGGCCGATCGTCACGCGTATCAGCGCGACTCCCCGCTGGCTCTTCCTTCGCCTCGCGTTCCTCGTGTCCGCGGTCCTGCTGCTCCCCGACGTCTGGCTCCTCATGAAGCACCAACCGGCCGACGCGGTCGCGCTCTTGGTCGTGATGCACGTCGCCATCGCGGTCGTGACCTACAACCTGCTGGTGCGCCTTGCGCCGCCTCTCAGCCGGGCGGTGGCGCGGGGAAGATGACGCGGAACGTCGCGCCGGAGCCCGGCCGGGTGTTCAGCTCCGTGCGCCCGCCGTGGGCCTGCGCGAGCGCGGCGACCACGGCCAGACCCAGGCCCGTGCCCCCGCGCGCCCGCGGCTGCCACGGGTCGGCGCGGTAGAAGCGTTCGAACACCCGCTCCGCCTCGTCCGCGCTCAGGCCCGGACCGTCGTCGGCCACCTCGAGCACGACCTCGTCGCCCTCCGAGACGATGCGCACGCGACCGGCCGTCCCCGCGGGGGTGTGCAACCGAATGTTCGCGAGCAGATTGTCGATGATCTGGCGCAGCGCGATCGGATCGCCGATCACCTCGGTCGGGCGGGAGGCACGCATCGTCAGGGGCCACGCCGGGCCAAGGACCAGTGCGCTCTGTACCGCTTCGCCGGCGACCGCGACGAGGTCGACGGGCTCGCGGCGCAACAACTCGCGCTTGTCGGCCCGAGCGAGCACGAGCAGCTCGTCGATCAGCGTGCTCAGCCGGCTGGTCTCCCGGCGGATGCCCTGCATGGCGCGCGCCAGATCGTCGGGCCGGTCGCGTGCTCCGAGCTCGAAGAGCTCCGCATACGCGGCGACCGCGCTCACGGGGGTGCGAAGCTCGTGCGACGCATCGGCAACAAACAGCTTGAGCCGCTCCTCGCTCTCGGTACGGCGCCGAAACGCATCCTCGATGCGTTCGAGCATCGCGTTGAGCGCCGTGCCGAGGCGACCTACCTCCGTGCGCGCGTCGGCAGGTACCCGCTGCGTCAGGTCTCCGGCGGCGATCTGAGCTGCGGTCGCCTCGATGTCGCGAAGCGGACGCATGCCGATGCGAACCAGCCACGCGCCGAGCGCGATCGCGGCCAGCAGGGCCGCGAACGTCACGACGATCCCGATCAGGAGCAACCTCCGCAACGTGTGCGCGACGTCGTCGAGCGAGAGCGCGATGAGGAGCGTGCCCTGATCGGGAGTGCGCCCGGCGCGCACGCGGAAACGAGTCTTGCCGCCGATCGCTCCGACATCGAAGAACTTCACGGCACTGGGCAAGGTCAGGCCTTCGACTGAGTGCGGATAGTCGGGCTTGACGGTGGCGAAGCTGCGGCGCGCCGAACCGGTGAACACCACCTTGCCCGCCTTGTCGCGCAGCTCGACGTACGCACCGGGCACCACCGCCGCGAACGCGTCGTCCTTGCGGTCGGGATCGGCGTGCTCCGCCGATCTGAAGATCACGTGCGCGAGCGATTGGTCCGCCGCGGTGAGGCTCGAGTCGACCCGGTTCGTCAGGAACCTGCGCAACGAGACGTACGTGGCGACATCGGCGACGACAAGGGCCGCGAAGACGACGAGTGCGGTGGTGATCAGCAACCGGCGCTGAAGCGATCGTGGCTTGCCGCGACGCGCAGGGAGGTCAACCATCGGTCTCGCGGAGCGTGTAGCCGACCAAGCGGATCGTGTGGATCAAGGGCGCTCCGTGCGCGTCGAGCTTGCGTCGGAGGTAGCTCACGTACGTCTCGACGACGTTGGGATCGCCGTCGAAGTCGTAGTGCCACACGTTGTCGAGGATCTGCGTCTTCGAGAGGACGAGGCGCGGGTTCTCCATGAAGAACCGCAACAGGTTGAACTCGGTGGCGGTGAGGCGCAACGACTCGCGGGCACGCCAGACCTCGTGGGTGTCGACGTCGAGCTCGAGGTCGGCGAACTGGAGCCTCGACGTCGAGCTGGACCTTGCGCCGTAGGTCCGCCGCAGGATCGCGTGCACCCGCGCGATCACCTCGGCCAGCGTGAACGGCTTGGTGACGTAGTCGTCACCGCCCGCCGTGAGACCTTCGACGCGGTCACTCGGCGCGTCGCGCGCGGTGACGAACAGGATCGGCGTCTCGACGCCGTCGGCGCGGAGCCGGCGCGCGATCGAGATGCCATCGACGTCGGGCAACATCACGTCGAGGACGACGAGGTCGGGCCGAAACTCCTCGACGAGCGCCAAGGCGGTGAGCCCGTCCGCGGCGCACTCCACCGCGAAACCCTCGTAGCTGAGGGCTGTGACGATCGTGTCGGCGATCGAAGGCTCGTCGTCGACGACGAGCACACGGGCACCCGCGTCGGTGGCGTCCGACTTCACGGGCGCGGCCATGCCCGCAGCATCGCACCGACGACTGGGACGCAGCTGTGAGGCCCGGCCATCGATCCGGAGCCTCCTCCCAGGCTGCTCACAGATTGATCCGGCACACTCGTCGTCACAGTCGCTCGATGAACAGCCCGGCCCGTCCCATCCCCCCCAGGCTAGGAGGCTTCATGTCGTTGCACCGCAGAGTGGAAGCGCGCGACCGCGGTCTGCGCCGGGTCTCGCGTCTCACGTCGTTGACCCTGACCGGCGGCCTCGCGATGTCCGGAGGCCTGGCGGCGGTCGCCGCACACGCGTACGCAGGGCACAGCCGGCGTTCGACGGGCCGCACCTCCGGCACCGTCACGCAGCCGGCGGCTTCGACCGCGTCGGGGGGTTCACTGCTCGCGCAGCCGACGACGACCACGACCGCGGTCGTTCCGCTCGGCGCACCGCAGACCGCACCGCAAACGGCGCCTTCGACGACCGCGACGACGGTGCCGCAGACGGTGCCGTATTACGCGCCCGTCCCGCCGCCCGTCGTGTCCGGCGGTTCGTGAGCCCACCCGGCCGGGCCGATTTCCGCGCTCTCGGTACCGGTTGCGTTCTCCTCACCACCGATCCGGCGCTGATCGACCGGGCGTACGCGTGCGTCGATGCGGAGCTCGCGCTCGTCGACGAGGCGTGCAGCCGGTTCCGCGACGACTCGGAGCTCAGCGCGTTGAATCGAGCACGCGGACGCGCGACGGTCGTGAGCGCGCGGTTGATGGACGCGCTCGAGGTCGCGCTGCGCGCCGCGCAACTGACCGCGGGCGACCTCGATCCGACCATCGGCTCAACGCTTCGCGAGCTCGGCTACGACCGCGACTTCGGAGCGGTCGCACGCGAAGGCGGCGGCGTGCTCACGATCAGAGCGGTGAGCGGCTGGCAGCGTGTGCACTGTGATCGCGCCACGATGTCGGTGACGGTTCCGGCCGGTGTCGAGATCGACCTGGGCGCCACCGCGAAGGCGTGGGCGGCCGACCGCGCCGCCGGCGCCGCCGCGCGCGCCGTGCAGTGCGGCGTGCTACTCAGCCTGGGGGGCGACATCGCCACGGCCGGCACCGCTCCTGCCGACGGATGGCCGGTGCAGATCGCCGACTCGCACGCGTCAACACCCGATCCTGCCGGCGTCGTGGTGAGAATCACCTCGGGTGGTGTCGCGACGTCGTCGACGACGGTTCGCCGCTGGACGCGCGGCGGCACCGAGTTGCATCACATCATCGATCCCAGCACCGCACGACCCGCTCGTGAGGTGTGGCGCACCGTCAGCGTCGCCGCGGCGACGTGTGCAGATGCAAACATCGCGTCGACCACGTCGGTGATTCGCGGCGAGCGGGCGCTCGCGTGGCTCGACTCGGTCGATCTCCCGGCCCGGCTCGTCACTGTCGACGGCCGCGTCGTGGTGTGCAACGGCTGGCCGGCCGACAAGACAGCCGTTCAGTGACTTCGATCGTCGGCGCGACGTCGTCGCAGGCGTTGTGGTTCGCATCGCGCGGAACGGGCGTCGTCTGCCTGCTGCTCCTGACTGCCTCGGTGGTGCTCGGCGTCATCACGACCGTTCGCTTCGAGACCCCGCTCTGGCCCCGTTTCGTGCTCCAGGGCCTGCACCGCAACATCTCGTTGCTCATCCTGGTGTTCATCTGCCTGCATGTCGCGACGACGGTGATCGACGGCTTCGTTCCGATCGGTTACATCGACGCCGTCGTGCCGTTCCACTCGCCGTACCGCACCCTGTGGCTCGGCCTGGGCGCAGTCGCGTTCGATCTGGTGCTCGCGCTGGCGGTCACGAGCGTGATACGGGCGCGTCTCCCGTATCGCATCTGGCGCGTCGTGCACTGGGCGGGCTATGCGTGCTGGCCCATCGCGCTGATGCACGGCCTCGGCACCGGCAGCGACGCGCGGCAGGCTTGGATGATCGCGCTCGACATCGTTGCGTTGATCTCCGTGTGCGCCGCGGTGGCCTGGCGGCTCGCGGTCACCTGGCGACCGGATCTGCCCGCCCTGTGGGGCGCCGTCGCGGCGTTGGTTGTCGTACCCCTCGGCGTCGGTCTCTGGGCGTTCTTCGGTCCTCTGCAACCTGGCTGGGCGCGCGCGAAACCGTCGGCCGCCGCGCGGCTCGCCGCCACCGAGCCCGAGAGCCTCGGCTTCGGTGGAACCGTCACCGGCAGCCGCGCTGTCGGCGCACCCGACGCAGCCGGCCTGACAACCGTTTCGATCCGCGGCGCGGTGACGTCACCGGTTGCGCTGCGACTCGAGCTCGACCTCACCGGACACCCGCGAACGCAGGGTGTCGCGCTCGACGTCGGGCGGCTCAGCCTCGGCCCCGCCACCGCGCCGAGACGTTGGAGCGGTCGCGTCGTGCAGCTCGAAGGCGGCCATGTCGTCGCTCGGGTCGCCGACCGGTCCGGTCACGCGCTCACCGTCGACCTCGAGCTGAACGTCGGCCCGGCGGGTCGGGCCTTCACAGGCACGATCTCGGCCCGCGCGCTCGCCACTCAATCCCAATCAGGCCAAGGTTGACATGACTGTGAACGCGATCCAACCACGCCGTGCCGCCGCCGATGCTCCCACCGGAGTGCGGCGGCTCCTCGACCGCGCCGATGTGCCGGAGCTCCGGCTCCTGCGCGGTCACCGCTCCCTGTTTGCCCGCCCCGCGCCGCCCCGTCGTGCGCGCGCCGACCTGATCAGCCTCGTCGAGCGGTCCGGTCTCCGGGGTCGGGGCGGCGCCGGCTTCCCGACGGCCACGAAGCTGCAAGCGGTCGCCGAGAATCGCGGCCGCAGCGTGGTCGTCGTGAACGGCACCGAAGGCGAGCCCGCGAGCCGGAAGGACGCGACGCTGCTGCAACTCCGGCCGCACCTCGTGCTCGACGGCGCCGAGCAGGCCGCCGCCGCAGTGGGCGCCGACGACATCTACGTGTGCATCGACCGCACCAACACTGGCGGCTTGGAGACCGTGGGCCGCGCGCTCGAAGAGCGCAGGCGCGCCGAGCCCGGCGGTGCGTCGATCACGCTGCTCGCGTCACCGCCGCGCTACGTCGCCGGTGAGGAGACCGCACTCGTTCATTGGATCAACGGAGGCGACGCGAAACCGACCACGACACCGCCCCGACCGTTCCAGAAAGGCGTCGGCGGTCGGCCGACACTGGTCAACAACGCCGAGACGCTCGCCCACCTCGCGCAGATCGTTCAATACGGTCCCGAGTGGTTCCGCTCGATGGGCACGGATTCGGAGCCCGGCACCATGTTGACGACCGTGGGCGGCGCCGTCGAGAAGCCTGCGGTGTACGAGGTGCCGATGGGTCTGCGGCTCGCCGATCTCCTGAGCGCGGCCGGAACCCCGCGAGGCGTCGCCGGCGTACTGATCGGCGGCTACTTCGGCAGCTGGCTCGCGCCGCCCGCGGTGGAAGAGGTGCCGCTCTGCAACGAAGCGTTGCGCCCGCTCGACTCGGGACTCGGCTGCGGTGTCGTCGCGGTGCTGCCCGCCGACGGCTGCGGTGTCATGGAAAGCGCGCGCGTGCTCTCCTGGCTGGCCGCAGAGACCGCCGGCCAGTGCGGCCCGTGCGTCAACGGACTGCACGCGATTGCCACGACGTTCAACGAGCTCGCGCGCGGGTCGGGTCGAAGCAACGGCGTCGCGCAGCTCGTGCGCTGGGGTACTCACGTCGAGGGTCGGGGCGCTTGTCGGTTCCCCGATGGAGCCGTTCGGTTTTTGCGCAGCGCGCTCGCCCTGTTCGGCCACGACCTCGACCGGCACGCCAGCGGCTTTCCGTGCGAAGGGGCGCGTCGTCCGCTCGTTCTGCCTGCACGCCGAACCGTTGGAGGCTGGAGATGAGGAAGCAGTTGGTCGTCGATCCGATCGCATGTGTGGGTCACGGCCTCTGCGCCGACCTCTTTCCCGAGCGGATCGTGCTCGACGACTGGGGGTTCCCGATCATCGACCCCCGCGAGATCAACGCCGACCTCGCCGCACATGCGCGCCGCGCCATCGAAGCCTGTCCCACCCTCGCCCTGCGTCTCGCGCCGGCCGCGCGCCGCCCTTAGTTCCTTCTCTGTGAGCGACCATGACCGTGACGACTGCGCGAGTGACGCCTGCCGGCCAGATCGAGCGCCTGCGCGCCGATCGGAAGCAGAGCGCGGATCGCGCGTGGATCGTCGAGATGATCGTCGTGGTCAACGCCGCGCTGATCGGCGGCATGTGGATCCGACACGGCGGCGTCGACGCGGCACGCGCACCGGGCGGGATCGCGACGGCGGCCGGCCAGCTCACCGGGCTGCTCGGCACCTACGCGGTGCTCTTGGAGCTCCTGTTGATGGGCCGCCTGCCCTGGCTCGAACGCCACGCGGGCCTCGACCGGTTGGCGATCTGGCACCGCTGGACCGGCACCCTCGCCGTCACCCTCCTGGTCGCGCACACGATCCTGGTCACCGCGGGATACGCGGCCGCCGACCGGTTGTCGCTGTGGGCGCAGACGCGCGACTTCGTGAGCAACTATGCAGATGTGTTGATGGCGTTCGTCGCACTCGGACTTCTTCTTGTCATCGGCGTCACGTCGGCACGGGCCGCACGCCGCCGGTTGAACCGCGAGACCTGGTACTTCGTGCACCTCTACGCATATCTCGCCGTCGCGCTCGGCTTTGCTCACCAGCTCGCCGTCGGCAACGATTTCGTCGGCGATCCGATTGCTCGCGTGTGGTGGGTGACGCTCTACCTCGCCGTGATTGCGATCCTCGTCATCTGGCGCGTCGTGATGCCGTGGCGGTTCAACGCGCGCCACCGACTGAAGGTCAAGAGCGTCGTACACGAGGCGCCCGGCGTGGTGACGATCAACATTGCGGGGCGGGGTCTGAAGGCGATCCGGGCCGAGCCGGGACAGTTCTTCATCTGGCGGTTCATGACGCGTGGCGGTTGGTGGAAGGCGCACCCGTTCTCCCTTTCCGCGGCTCCCACTGCGACCAGCCTGCGGATCACGGTGAAAGACCTCGGCGACACCACGCATGAGCTGCAATCCATCCGCCGCGGCACACCGGTGCTCGCAGAGGGACCGTTCGGCGCCTTCACGGCCCACCGGCGCATCCGGCGCGCCGCACTTTTCATCGCAGGAGGCATCGGGATCACACCGATACGGGCGATGCTCGACACCGTGCCGCGCGATGCGCGTTGCACGCTGCTCTACCGCGTGAATCGCGACGAAGACATCGTCTTCGCCAAGGAGCTCGACGACATGGCGACCCGCAACGGCGTGGAGGTGCACTACCTGGTCGGCACCGACATCGGCGACGATGAGAGCGATCAGCTCGGGGCTCCCGCGATCGCGCGTCTGGTTCCGGATGTCCGCGAGCGCGACTGCTTCGTCTGCGGTCCTCCCGCCCTCATCGATGCCGTGCGCCGGCGGCTACGGGCGCTCGGAGTGCCCGACGCGTCGGTCAACTTCGAACGCTTCGAGTTCTGAGCGGTCTCGACTCATGAGACGCGCGATCCCTGCCGTGTTCGTCACCCTCGGAGGCCTGGTTCTCCTCGCGAGCTTTCACACCGCGGCCGGTGGCAAGCCCCGGAGCATCACGGCTCCGACCCGGTCGAGCACCCCGGCCGCAGGCACCGGTCCCGCGCCTTCGGGAACGACGGTGCCGACCACGAGCGGCGCCGCGATCGGTAGCCGCCAGATCGACGGGCCGGTCGTGCCGACGCAGTTCGGCGACGTCCAGGTGCGGGTGATCATGCGCAACGGGAAGATCGCCGACGTGCAGGCGCTGCAGATGCCGTTCGATCGGCAGCACTCTCTCGAACTGAGCCAGGCGGCGGCACCGATTCTCCACGACGAGGTGCTGCAAGCGCAGAGCGCACAGATCGACCTCCTCTCCGGTGCGACCTACACGACCAGCGCCTACCAGCAGTCGCTGCAGGCGGCGCTCGACCAGAGTCGATGACGGTCGCCGCGTCTTCGTCCCGCATCGTCGTCCGGCCCATGTGGGGAACGATGATCCGCGTCGAGATGCGCGACGCGGTGCCCGACGATGCGATCGAACCGCTTTGGCAATGGTTCCAACGCGTCGACGACCTCTTCAGCACGTGGCGGGACGACAGTGAGATCTCCCGGCTTGCACGCGGCGACCTCGAGCTGACGGCGACGAGCACGGAGGTTCGAGTGGTGCTCGACCTCTGCGCTCGCTTGAAGTCGACCAGTCGCGGCGCCTTCGACACTGCGTTCGCCGCCGCGGCCGCCGATCCTGACGCACCTGGCCGCTGTGCGATCGACCCGACCGGCGTCGTCAAGGGATGGGCCGTCGACCGCGGCGGCGAGCTGCTCGGTGCGCTGGGCGTCAGCGACGTCGCGATCAACGCTGGTGGCGACATCCTGGTGCGCGGCAGTACGCCGTGGCGGGTCGGCATCCAGCATCCGTGGCAACGCGACAAGACCGCACAGATCGTCGCGCTCACGAACGGCGCGATTGCGACGTCGGGCAACTATGAGCGCGGCGACCACGTCGTCGACGCCCGTACCGGCCGTCCGGCGGTCGGTCTCACGGCGGTCAGCGTCATTGCGGCGAACTTGGCGTTGGCCGACGGCTACGCCACGGTCGCACTCGCGCTCGGGGGAGAAGGAATGGGTTGGCTCGCAACGCGGCCCGACGTCGTCGCCATCGGCATCACTGACGACCGACGGGTCGTGAAGACCGCGGGCTTCGATGACCACGTGGTGAAGCCGTAGGCGACAGTCCGTCACGACTACGGTTCTGCCGCGAGTGGCAGCGCAGGAGCGTGCGGGTCCGAGATCGGCTGAGGTTGTCGCCGCGCCGCACGCGTGGTGGTACCGCGTCATGGTCGCCGCCGGCGTCGCAGCCGGTGTCGCGCTGCGCGTCTGGCTGCTCGCGTTGCCGACGGGCGTCCTCGATTCCGACGAGGCCGTGGTGGGGCTGATGGCGCGTCACATCGTGCACCAGCACCAGTTCACGACGTTCTACTGGGGACAGAACTACGGCGGTTCGATCACCGCGGTCGTGATGGCGGCGGTGTTCGCCGTCTTCGGGGCGTCGACCACGACCCTCAAGGCGGTGCCGATCGGCATGAGCGCGGTCGCCGCACTGCTCGTGTGGCGCCTCGGCCGGCGCACCATCGGTGAACCGGGCGCGACGGTTGCCGGGCTCGCGTTCTGGGTCTGGCCCACCAACTACGTCTGGCTCTCGACGAAGGAGCGGGGCTTCTACTGGGCGTGCATGATCCTGGGTCTCGCGTTCCTGCTCACCGTGCTCAGGCTCGTCGACCGTCCCGAGCCCGGAGCAGGCGCAACCGGCGGGACCAGTGCCGCGCGAGGCGGTCGACCGCATGCGCATGTGACCATCGAGTTGCGCGACTGGGTGGCACTCGGTGTGCTCGGCGGGCTCGGCTGGTGGACCAGCCCGCAGATCCTCTACTTCGCGGTGCCGGGTCTGCTCTGGCTCGCGATCCGGCTGCGGCGCGAGGTGTGGCGGATCGCCATCGCGATCCCGTTCGCGGTGATCGGCTCACTGCCGTGGTTGGTGTGGAACGCGCGGCATCACTGGGCCGCGCTCGTGCCGACTTCGCATCAGTTCGACGACGGGTACGTCGGCAACATCAAGGTGTTGGTCCGACACGGGCTGCCCGTCGCGTTGGGACTCAACGCGGCGGAGCACTGGCTCGTGCCCGTCTTTCCGGTCGTCTACATCGCGATCATCGTGCTGGGCACGATCGCGGTCACCGTGCGCCGGTCGAAGCCGTGGCTGCTCGTGCTCTTCGTGGTCGCGTTCCCGTTGTTGTGGGGCGCGTTCCCCGTATCGGGAGTCATCGGCGAGGGCCGCTACGTGTTGTTCATCCTGCCTGCAGTCGTGCTGCTCCTCGTGTACGCGGCGCGCTCCCCCGTCGTGCAGGTGGTGCTGCTCGTCGCGGCGTTCGGCGTGTCGGTCGACGGCGTGCACCGGATCCGCTGCTGCACGCAACCGTTCGCACCCGATGTGGCGATGCCGCGGCATACCGGTCCCCTCATCGACGCGCTCGAAGCGCACCACGTCACCCATTTCGACGGCAACTACTGGATCGTCTACCGCGTCGCGTTCGAGACCGACGAGCGCATCGTCGGCGCGCCGTCGACGACATCGCGCTGGCCCCCGTACGCACGCGCGGTCGCGGCCGACGCGGACCCGCCGGCCGTCTTCGTCGCGACGTCGAGAACGGCGGGGACGTACCGGCGTGGCCTCGCGCGCCTCGGCCTCTCCTTCACGAGCTACCCGGCCGGCGCCTTCGTCGTGTACCAACCGGCGCACAAAGTCGACTTCGACCGCGTCCTCGAGGCCGGGCGGACGGCGTAGCGGGGCACCCAACCGGGTTTCCTGTGAACGCCGGTCAGGGCCGTTATCGCCCGTTCGGTACCCTCTGGAACATGGTCCTCCGGCGCCTCGCGCTCACGAGCATCGCGTTCGCTCTGGGTGTGCTCGTCGCGGTGGCCGTTCCGGCCTCGGCGGGCGGCAGCACGCTCGTGTGTGCGCCGCGCTGTGGCAGCGACACGCCGTCGGTGCAGGCCCCGGCTCACCCCGCGCACGAATCGTGTCTCCGCAATCCGGGCTGCGGGGGCGGCCTCGCGCTCGGCTTCGGAATGACCGCCGGCCTCGGCCTGCTCGCCGCCGCGGTGCCGGCAATCGGCCCGGCGCTGTTGAAGCGCACCCGGCGCCGGTTCCGGATACGGCCGCTCCTCGGCCGGTTGCCTGCGGGCGGACTGTTCCGTCCGCCCCGCTTGCTGCTCGACGTCTGATCGCGGCGCGTTCGCGCCGCGAGGGTCGATCGGCGCTCGCCGGTCGAACGTCTGAGGAGCATCGTGAGCACTGCTGATTTCTCCGTCTTCTTCGCCTTGCTGTCGTTGGTGTGTTGGGGCGGCACGGTCGCGACCGGCGCGCTCTGGGCGCGGTCGCGATTCAACGCACACGGCGAATCGGCCGCACTGTTCGCCGACGTTGCGCACTTCGCGTTGTGGCTGGCGTGGCTCGTCGCGCTCGTCACCACGTTGGGGAGTCTCTACTTCTCCGAGATCGCGCACTTCACGCCGTGCCCGCTGTGCTGGTACCAGCGCATCGCGATGTATCCGTTCGCGATCGTGCTGCTCGTCGCCGCGCTCCGCCATGACCGACGGATCGGTTGGTACATCGTTCCGGTCGCGACGATCGGCGCTTTGTTCGCCGCGTATCAGACGCAGTTACAAGCGTTTCCGCATCAACACTCGTCGTTCTGCACGTTGAGTGAGCCGTGCACGGTTCGCTACGTGTGGGAGTTCGGCTTTGTGTCTCTGCCGTTCATGGCGCTGTCGGCATTCGTCTTCGTGATCGCGATGACGATCGTCGCGGCCCGGTTCGAACACGATGTCTTGGAGGAATCGTGAGCAACACAGGAGCGAAGTACAAGTCGGGCAAACGCGTTCGCACGCGGCGGTCCGGACGCGGGTTCTGGATCATCGCCGTCGTCGTGGTCGCGATCGGAGTCGCCGCCGTGGTGGCAGTGAGCTCCGGATCGAAGTCGAAGTCGAAGGCCGGCGACCCGGCCCCAGCGGCGACAATTCTGAAGCGGATTGCGTCGGTGCCGAAGACCGTGTTCGACCAGGTCGGTCCGGGCAGTGCGACGGCCGCGCCGAAGCCGGTCACCCCGCCCGCGCTCAATGACGGCGGCAAGCCGCGCATCGTCTACGTCGGCGCCGAGTACTGCCCGTACTGCGCGACCGAGCGGTGGGCGATCGTGACCGCGCTGTCGCGGTTCGGCACATTCACCGACGTCGGCCTGACCCACTCGGCCGACGCGCCCGAAGTCTTCCCCGACACGCAGACGTTCACGTTCCACGGTTCGAGCTACGCGAGCCCGTACCTGACGTTCACGCCGGTCGAGACCGCGACGATCAACCACGACCCGCTCGAGACGCTGACGGCGGAGGAGTCGCAACTGCTGACGACGTACGACGTGGCGCCCTACAGCGGCCCGGACAGCAGCTCGGCCGGCGCGATCCCCTTCCTCTACTTCGCGGGGAAGTACGTCTCCGTCGGTGCGACGTACGACCCGTCGCTCCTGCAGGGCAAGAGCGCGGGCGAGATCGCGGCCGCGCTCGCCGACCCGACCTCCGCGATCGCCAAGGGTGCGATCGGCGCGGCCAACGGACTGACCGCGGCGATCTGCTCGGTCACGGGCAACCGGCCCGCGGCCGTCTGCTCCGATCCCATGATCCGCAGCATCCAAGGGTCGCTGCGGTAGCGGATCGTGCGGTCAGGCTCCCGTCCAGCACCCGAGAATCGTGGCCGCGATGCTCAGCGCGATGCCGGCTGCGGTCTCGGGTGGCTGGCCGAACTTGGCCGGGACCTTGGAGATGTCGACGGTGAGGACCTTCCAGTCCTTGCGCACGACGATGCTTCCGTTGGTGGTCTGGAACGCTCCTTGACCAATGGCGACGCGACCGGGACGTTGCCCGAGCGCCTTTGCCCGTGCACCGAAGTACGCGGTGGTCTCGGGTGTGGTCGACATCTCCTTCACCGAGAGCGTGATCCGCGCGTTCGCGTACACGTAGGTGCACGAGTAGACGTGGTCGAGCCAGGTCGGCGTGGTGACACTCACGACCTTCACTCCGAGGCTCGCCGCGATGTCGTCCTGCGCCTCTTTCTCGCAGATCATCTTCGCGGATGTCGACGGGTTCGGGCCTGCCGGTTCCCATGTCGTGGTGGTCGACGACGCCTTGGCGCCGCCACTCGACCCGCACCCGGCAAGGGTGCCTGCAAGCACGAGAAGGAGAACGGCGACGAACAGGGGGCGGCGCACGGCAACGATCGTACGCTCGGCCCCGCGCCGCTGTCCGAGCGCGCGCCGCCATCCTGCTGATCAGGCGACGGTGGTTCCGTACATCTCGCGCAGATCGTCCTTGATGAGCTCGAGTCGCTCGCCGTCGGGACCGCTGAAGTAGAGCGACGATCCACTCATGTGCTGGGTAGCCACACCCGCGGCCTCGAGCTTCGCTCCGAGGTGCTCCCAGCGGTCCGGCGCGACCGAGATCGCGATGTGATGGAGGCCGCCGAGCAACTCTGCGGAGGTTCCGAGGTCGAGCCCGGGGAAGTCGAAGAACGCGAGGAGGTTGCCGTTGCCGATGTCGAAGAAGAAGTGCGTCGATCCGCGGTAATCGCGGTTCTCGAACAGCTCGGTCAGCGGGAACTCGAGCACGCCCTGGTAGAACGCGATCGTCTGCTCGACGTTGCTCGAGATCAGCGCGAGGTGATGCAGTCCCCGCGCGGAGCTCGGCGCACGCTCGCCGTGCTCGACGAGGTACTGCTCCCTCAGCGCGGCCCACTCCGCAGTGCGATCGACATCGGGCTTCGGCACGGTGGTCGAGAGTAGTGCGCGGCCGCGGCTAGGAAGCCGGTCGCAGCTGCGCGAGCCGGTGGTTGAGCGCGTCGACTCCGTAGCCGGCTTCGGGGTCGCTCACTTTGCGCACCGGTGTGCGGGTGCCATCGGTCGAGAGCAGCGTGGCCGTCGGTGGGCGGAGGAACGAGAAGTTGCCCGAGCGTTCGGTCGGCACGAAGCGGTCGACGTTGCCGAGCGGGATCACCTTCGGTGCCTGCGGGTAGTTGCGGATCTCGACGCCCGCGGTCGTGATCCGCAATGTGCTGAGGTGTACGAACGCGTACGACGCGACCGCGGCCGACCCGATCAGGATCACGGGAAGCAGGATCAGCCAGCCCACGTCGTCGCTCCTCCAAGGTCCGAACCCGAACGCTACGCGCCCACTGTCGCACGCCCGATCTATGTTGCCCCGGTCACTTCCCCGGTCCCACCGGCCGCCCGGGTGCTCTTGCACCCTTGGCTCCCGATTCGAGGTAGTGAATGGCGCAAGAGTCCGCACTCGGTGTGCTGTCGAAGCTCAGCGCGGGGTCGGCCGGCGTGTTCCGCGGTCGGCGAGCCGTGGAGCTTGGGGTCGGCCGGAACCGGTTGACGTCGCTGATCGCACTCGGGGCTCTGGTGCGCGTGCTTCCCGACACGTACCGAATGACCTCCGTTCCGGCGTCTCGCGAGCAACGGATCCGCGCCGCGTTGCTGTGGGGGGGTCCCGAGGCCGCGGCAGCAGGACGCTCGGCAGGCGAGTTGTACGGGCTGGAGGGCGTCACCTCAACCCGTCCGGAGATCGTGCTCCCGCGAACGAGTCGAAGTCGATCGTCGGAGGTGCTCGTGCACCACAGCACCGGGGGCCCGGCACCGATGATGCGGGAGCTGAAGGGGCTTCGTGTGACCGGGATCGAGGCCACACTGTCGTCGCTGGCCTTCGCGCTGCGTTGCGAGGAGCTCGAGATCGCGTGCGAAGACGCCCGTCGACGGCGGCTCACGTCGGTTCCTGCGCTCGACGCGTACCTGACGCGGTTCTCGGTGCCGGGCCGCAACGGCACCGCACGACTCCGTGCGCTCCTCGACGAGCTCGATCCTCGGCACCCGTCGCGTTCGACCCTCGAGGTGAAGACGCGCCGGCTGCTCGTCGCGAATCGGCTCACCGACTTCGAACGCGAGTTCCCGTTGACGTGGCGCGGACGCGTCCATCGCTTCGACTTCGGCTTCGCACGGGCGCGCACGATCCTCGAGACGAACGGTCGCCGCTGGCACGACGCTCCCAACGACTTCGAGCACGACAACGAGAAATGGAGCGTTCCGGGAAGGCTCGGTTTCCGGCTCGTGTTCGCCACCTGGAACAAGGTCAACCAGCATTCAGGCGCGCTCATCGACGAGCTGGCGGCCGCGCTCGCCGCGTAAACCTGCGGCACTTCGTGATCGACCTCGAGACCGAAGGCGGGGTCGGATCTCGACGAGCTCCGCCTCGCCTTCCCCGGGGTCTGACGCCAAAGTTGCGTCCCGCACGACCCATTACTAAGGTCAGCCTTACCTAACCTCACCGGAGGCTGATCGACGTGGGCAGCAGGCAGCGATGGATCACCGCGGGCGTCGTGACGGCGTTGCTGGCCGTCGCCGCGACGGCATGCGGCTCGAGCGGGTCGAAGACCGGCGGCGGGGGGTCCGGCACCACGATCACGCTCTACAACGCGCAGCACGAGGAGACGACCGACGCGCTGGTCTCCGCGTTCGAGAAGCAGACCGGCATCAAGGTGAAGATCCGCAACGGCGACGAGAGCCAGTTCGCCCAGCAGATCGAGCAGGAGGGCAGCCACTCCCCTGCCGACGTCTTCTACACGGAGAACTCCCCCGCCCTCATGGAGCTCCAGGAGAAGAACCTGCTGGCCCCGGTCACGGCATCGACGCGCGCGCGCGTCGCCGCCGAGTACCACGCGCCCGCCCGCGCCAGGGGGGGGGTGTGGGGCCGCGTGCGCGGCCTC
>JBBSEC010000035.1:0-38589 GCA_038240075.1 Acidimicrobiia bacterium | reverse complement strand
GGGTTCTCCCATGCACCCGTCGCGAAGTTGTACTGGTAGATGTACGGGGTCCACTGGATGCCTTCGGTCGACGACGGCGCAATGGCGACGACCTGCGGCGGCGAGATGTCCATCTCCGCGTACAGGATGTTCTGGCAGTAGACGTCCACGACGCGATACGCACGATTCGCGATCTGGACGCTCGCGGCGACCGCGCGCAATGTCGACGTCGGCGCCGACGTCCCGAGCGACGCGCCGCCGTTCGGCGTGATCGTCGTGTTGTTCGTCTCGCACGCGGTGGCGGACTCCGTCGATTGGCAGATGTCGTTGCCGGTACCACCGTTCGCGACGTCGGAGCCGTCACCGCCAACGACGAGATCGTCGCCGCCGAACGCCGTGAGCTTGTCGTTGCCCGCCAGCCCGAGCAGTCGGTTCCCTGCGTTGTTGCCGGTCAGCGTGTCGTTGTACGGCCCACCCGCGATGTCCTCCATCTGGCTCAGGACGTCGAGTCCCTGGTCGCCCGCGGCATGGTTGGTCGAGAGGTTGACGGTCACGGCGCCGGCGGCGGCGCTGTCGTCGACGAGGTCGAAACCGGTCCCGCCGACGAGTTGGTCGTCGCCGCCGCCGCCCTGGAGCCGGTCGTTGCCGGCGTCACCGAACAGCTTGTCGGCGCCCATCCCTCCGGCCAGCACGTCATCGTTCCCGCCGCCGTGCAGCACATCACTCCCACTGGCACCCAACAGGAGGTTCGGGTTGTTGTCGCCGGTCAGCGTGCTGGGGCTGTAGCTGGCCAGGAGGCCCTCGGTGTTCTTGAGCACATCGGTGCCCTCACCGGTTGCCGACCCGGTCGTGAGGTTGGCGTTGACCGGAGCGACGAGAAAGCCCGCGTAGTCGAAGCCGCCCGCGCCGTCGATGACGTCGTTGCCCCCGATGCCGAACAACAGGTCGGTGCCGAGGCCACCTGTCAGCTTGTCGGCGCCCGGCGTTCCCACAACTCCCTCCACCCCCGAGAGATGATCGGTCACTCCGCCGGCGGTCGCGGCTCCGGTCGCAAGACTCGCGGTCAACGGCGTGGAGGCCGGGAGATCCGAGTACAGCGCGATGTCGTACGCGCCCGAGCCACCGGTGAGCGTGTCGACGGCGGTCGCAGAGCCGACGAGGGTGTCGTCTCCGTCTTGGCCGTCGAGCTTGTTGGCGCCGCTGTCACCGAAGAGGGCGTCGTTGCCGGGGCCGCCACAGATGAGATCGTTCCCACCCCCGCCGTGGATGGTGTCGTTGCCGCCGAGACCAACGATGACATCCGCTCCGGCGGTGCCGGTGCGCGTGTCGTTGCCGGCAGTCCCGACGATGGTCGCGGTCTTGCCGAAGCAGGTCGGGGTCGCGGCGGCCGTGGGTGCGGCGACGACCGGAAGAGCAAACAGAGGCAACGCGACCGCGGCGAACCACGCGACAAAACGGCACGACGATGTCATCCGTGACTTTCCCTTCCCCGAGGAACCCCTGTCGGCATCCTGACAGGTACGGGACGTCACCGTTGCTTTTGACTCCTGGCGATCACCGATGCGTCGCGTTATTGGCTTTCGGAGTCGCGGTTTCGCAGCCGTGGTCAGACGTTCGTCACGTATGCGATGCGTTTGTCGGACCACGGACCGACGCGTGGCCGAACAACCGAGGCGTCGGGTGGCGGCTCAGCGGTCGCTTGCGAGCAGGCGATCGGTCTCGACGAGGCGGCGTGCGAGCACGCGGAGGAGTCCGAGCGCGATGCGGGAGTCCGAGTTGACGAGCGTGTCGAAGTCGTGACGGCTGATCGCGAAACCGCGGACGTCGGTGGCCGCGCGCACACGCGCCACATGGACGAGATCGTCGACCAGGAGCGAGAGCTCCCCGACGCAGTCTCCCGCGCAGCAGTCGAACGTCTGGCTGCCGAGCTCGACCGTTGCCTGCCCCGACGTCAGGATCAGCAGGCCGCTGCCGGCCTGCTTCGGCTGGATCAGCACCTGGCCCGCCGGGGCGTCGAAGTCGCTCGCACACGCGGCAAGCCGCTCGAGCGCGTCGGCGGGAAGCTCGGCGAACATCGGGATGCCCCGGAGCTGAGCGATCTTGTCCACGGCAGCCATCCGGGAACGTCTACCAGAGCGCGGCCGCCGCTGTCGATGGTCCGAGCCGCTCGCGAACACGGTTGACAGCGGTCACCCGCGGCGCGACGATCACTCATAGGTTATCTATGGGTGATCGAATAACTATCGATGATCGAGGTTCTGGGCACGTGACTGCGAAGGCGGTGCCGACCGGCACCGAGGGGGGCGACCGGCGGCGGCTGCGCCACGACGCCAAACGGGGGAAGATCGTGGCCGAGGCGTGGGAACTGGCGCGACGGGACGGGCTGGCCGCGCTCTCGCTGCGCGACCTGGCCGACCGCGTCGACCTGCGGCAGCCTTCCCTCTATGCCTACTTCGACTCGAAGCTCGCGCTCTACGACGCCATGTTCGTCGACGCGTTCCAGCACATGCTCGACGCGGCCGCACAGCACCCTCCGTCCGACGACCCACGGGAAGCTCTCATCGAGTTCGTCGAGCTCTGCGTTCGGTTCGCCACCGAAGACGTCGTCCGTCATCAGCTGATGTTCCAACGCACGATTCCCGGCTTCAAGCCGTCGCCCGAGTCGCGCGAGCTGGTGTTGGCGTTCCGCGACATCGGCCGTCAACGGCTCACGGCGGTCGGCGTCCACGACCTTCCAACCGCCGATATCTTCACGGGCATTGTCGCGGGCTTCACCAATCAGCAAGTGTTCAACGATCCGAACGGTGACCGTTGGCTGGTGCAGACCCGCCGGGTGGTGGAGATGTTCCTTGCCGATGTCGACCGGCGATCGCGTTCCAAGCCAGCAAAGCCATCAACGAAGACCAGGAAAAGGGAGAAGTGACCATGGGCCTGCTCATCAACCAGGAAGCACCCGACTTCGAAGCCGATACGACCCAGGGCCGGATCAAGTTCCACGAATGGATCGGCGACTCGTGGGCCGTGTTGTTCTCACACCCGAAGGACTTCACACCGATCTGCACCACTGAGCTCGGCTACATGGCGAAGATCCAGCCCGAGTTCGAACGCCGCGGTGTGAAGATCATCGGCCTCTCGGTCGACGCGACGGGCGACCACGAGAAGTGGAGCGACGACATCGAGGAAACGCAGGGCACGCGGCCCAACTACCCGATGATCGGTGACTCCGACTTCAACGTGTCGAAGCTCTACGGCATGCTGCCGGCGAACACGTCCGGCGACGCGAAGGCGCGCACCGCGGCCGACAACCAGACCGTCCGCAACGTGTTCGTGATCGGCCCCGACAAGAAGATCAAGCTCGTGCTGATGTACCCCATGACGACGGGCCGCAACTTCGACGAGGTGCTGCGCGTCATCGACTCGCTCCAGCTCACCGCGAAGCACCGCGTCGCGACGCCGGTCAACTGGAAGCAGGGCGAGGACGTCGTCATCGCCGGA
Source organism: Acidimicrobiia bacterium (assembly GCA_038240075.1). Taxonomy (GTDB): domain Bacteria; phylum Actinomycetota; class Acidimicrobiia; order IMCC26256; family PALSA-610; genus DATBAK01. The sequence goes on along the minus strand of JBBSEC010000035.1, from coordinate 35,115 downwards.
TCGGTGTCGAACGACGAGGCGAAAGCGATCTTCGGGGAGTGGAAGTCTCCCAAGCCGTACATCCGCATCGTCCCGCAGCCGCGCTGATCATGCGGGTCGTGGTACTGGGTGCCGGGTTCGGGGGGCTGGAGCTGACCACCAGACTGTCGGAGGAGTTCGGCGCGGACATCGACATCGTCCTCATCGACAAGACCGACGACTTCGTGTTCGGGTTCTCGAAATTGGAAGTGATGTTCGGCCGGGCAACATCCGAACAGGTACGGCACCCGTACCGCGACTTCATCAAGCCCGGGGTGCAGTTCGTGCAGTCGACGATCCGCTCGATCGATCCCGACAACAAGCGCGTCGAAACCGACGCGGGCACGTTCGACGCGGACGTCCTCGTCGTCGCGCTCGGCGCGGATCTGCACCCCGAGGCGACACCGGGGCTCGTCGAAGGCGGCTACGACTTCTATACCGAGGCCGGCGCGTTCGCGCTGCGGGACGTGCTCGCCGATTTCGACGGTGGGCGCGTGATCGTCGCGGTCACGTCGGCACCCTTCAAGTGCCCACCGGCGCCGAGCGAGACCGCGCTCTTGATGCACGACTTCCTGACCGACCGCGGGCTGCGCGACCGGTCGACCATCGCGCTCGTGATGCCCCTCCCAGTTCCCATCCCACCGTCGCCCGACGCATCGCGAGCGCTGCTCGCCGCGTTCGCCGAACGGGGCATCGACTGGCATCCCCAGACACTCGTGCGCTCGCTCGACCCCGCCCGCCGCGTCGCGGTGGTCGCCGACGGCGTCGAGATGGCCTACGACCTGTTCCTGGGTGTGCCGGCCCACCGCGTGCCAGAGGTCGTCGCGCAGTCGGGCATGACCGTCGACGGTTGGATCCCCGTGAACCCGCAGACGCTCAAGACGCAGTTCCCCGACGTGTACGCCGTCGGCGACGTCACCAGCGTCGGCACCCCGAAAGCGGGCGTCTTCGCGGAGGGCCAGGCCGTCATCGCGGCCGATGGCATCAGCGCGCGCATCCGCGGCGCGGGCGAGGCGGCGCACTACGACGGGCACGGCGTCTGCTACCTCGAGTTCGGTCACGAGCAGGTCGCGAAGGTCGACGTCACCTTCCTCAGCGGCGCGGCACCGCGCGGCGCGCTCGAAGGCCCGTCGCCCGCCCTCGCCGCGGAGAAGGCCGACTTCGGTTCGAGTCGCGTGCAGCGTTGGTTCGGCCGGACCTGGCCGTAGATCCCAGACCTACGTCGTCGTCGAACAGGTCTTCGCGGCGCGCCCCAGGATCGCGTTGCTACGCGTGAGCCGTGGTGTCGTGAACCCCTTCACTGCCTTCGAATAGTCGGCCTGCGAGGCGGCGTGCTTCAACGCGTCACTCGTCTTGCCCTCGATCGTGACGAGGAAGTTGACCCCGGCCCGCCCGGCGGGTGTCGTCATCGGGAGCAGGGTCTTCAGCGACGAGGTGGCGGTCGTGTTCTGCGCCAGCAACGTCGTCTTGGTCGTCGTCCACGTGTCCTTCTTCAGGATCGCCAGGTACGACGCGGACGCCGCCCCCTTCCAGATCTTGAGCGCGGGACATGCCGCGGTCGTCGGGGTCTTGAACCACGCGGCCGCGGCGACCCGCGCCTTCGGCGAGGTCGTGGTCGCCGTCCCGCCCGATGCCGACTTGTTGCTTTTGTCCTTGAGCCGTTGATGCTCGACGAGGCCGCCCGCTCCGACACCGATCGCGAACGCCACCACCAGCGCGATGACGACCCAACCCTTTTTGAGCAGCCTTCCAATTCGTCCCATGGCGGGACAGTCTGCCGTAGCCGGCCGCGCTCCGTTATTCGCCCTCTCAGGGAACCGCCCGACACCGCCGACCGGATCTACGCCGCGGAGTCCCCGAATTTGGCGGCCGCCCGGGCGGCCAGGCGTTGGAAGAGTGCGAGATCCGGCGCCTGGACATCCTCAGACAGCAGCTCACCGTCGTAGCTCCCCACCCGGAACACGAGAACGTCCATGAAGACACTCAGCGCGACGCCACCGAACTCGGTCGAGAACTCGATCTGCCAGGCGCGGCTGGCATCCCCGACGGCGGCGACCGACAACGCTCGCAGCGTGCCCGGAATGCGGTGCCCGTTCGCCGTGACGGCCACGTCAGTGCACTCGTCGAACGCGCTGACGAGGGTCATATAGGCGTCGACGGCCCCCACTCGCGAGAAGGAGCCCGCCGTCTCCGCGACGACCTGCACGGCTTTGGCGGCACGACGGAACGCAACCTGTCCGCGCGCGAGCTCTCCGGCCGGCCGTGTGCGGGAGCGCAGGCAAGAAAAGGTCGACGTCGACGACGCGTCGTTGTTCACGGTCCAGCCGCCCGGTAGGTCGTGAAGGTTGAGCATGCGCAACGGCAGGCCGGGGAGCGACGGCAAGGTCGTCGTCGTCTCGGACGTCGTCTTCGTGGTCGGTCCGGCGCACGCGGCCACCGCGCCGGCGACCACGACGAGCAGTCCTGCGCGCTTCGCGAATCTCCCCATCTGCGATTCTCCTCGACCGGGGCGGCGGAGATTCAAGGTCCGACGAGGAGGACCGTTGACGGAGAGTGACAATTGTCGCGTCCCCCTGGCATAGTGGCGCCGTGACCAACCACCACACCCGTCGCTCGGTCCGCGGCCTCGTCGCGGCGGTCGCGGTCGTCGTCGTCGCCGCGTACGTCCCGGCCATTCGCGCGAAGCATCCTGCGGCCCGCCTCGCGGTCCGGCCCACCGCGGCCGAGAGCAAGCTCCCGTCGCTCAGCCACGACGGTCGGTGGTTCACCGACCCGAGCGGCCGGGTCGTCATGCTGCGCGGCATGAACTTCGTCGAGAAGTTCCCGCCCTTCACCCCCGAAGCCGACGGCTTCGACGACGACGACGCCGCGCTGCTCGTCGCCAACGGCTTCAACACCATTCGTCTCGGCGTGCCCTTCGGGTTCCTGATGCCGGAGCCCGGCCAGATCGACCGCACCTACCTCGCGTCGATCGCGAAGACCGTCGGCATCCTCCGCCGTCACCACATCTACGTGCTGCTCGACTTCCACCAGGACGGCTGGGGACCCGTCACCAACGGCAACGGGATGCCGGCGTGGGCGACCTACACCGACGGGCTGCCCAACCCGCCCGATCCGTTCCCGACCTACTACGTCACCAACCCCGCGTTGCAACGCGCGTTCGAGAACTTCTGGGCCAACCGCGCCGGCCCGAACGGCGTTCCGCTGCAGACGTACTACGCGCAAGGCATGAAGGCGGTCGCGAAGCGGCTCGCGTCGAGCGTCAACGTCATCGGGTACGAAGCGATGAACGAGCCGTGGCCGGGCGCGAACTGGAAGCCGTGCACGACCGGCTGCCCCGACCTCGAGGCGAGCCTGCTCGCCCCGTTCTACGCGCGCATGACGGCGGCGGTGCGTTCGGTCGACCCCATTCACCCTGTGTTCGTCGAGCCGTTCGTCCTCTTCAACTTCGGGGGCGCCGACACGTCGCTCCCGGGTGCCGGCACCGGCGACCAGCTCTCGACGCATGTGTATGCGGCGAACGCGACGGCGAACGCGTCGGTGATGGACCGCAGCGTTCTCGCCGCCGTACGCGACTCGTCCGCGCTGCTCGTCACCGAGTGGGGAGCGATCACCGACCCCGCCGCGATCACCCAGACCGAAGACCAGTTCGACGCCCGCCTCGTGCCCTGGCTGTTCTGGTCGTACAACGGGCTCGTCGTCGGAGATAGCAACCAGCCGCTCGTCGCGCCCAACCTCAACGTGAGCGTGCTCAACGCGCTGACGCGGCCGTACCCGACGGTCGTGAACGGCACGCCGACGTATCTCAACTACACCACCGCCACCGCAACGCTGTACGCCGCGTACTCCACCCGCCGTCCCGACGGTCGGACCGCGCCGCGCGATCTCGACACCGTCGTCAACGTTCCCGCTCGCAGCTACCCGACGGGCTACGCCGTTACCGCGGTCGGCGCGGTCGTGACCTCGCCGCCGTGCTCCTCCACGCTGACGTTGCGCAATCAGCCCGGCGCGACGACGGTGGTGTTCCGGATCACCCCTGCGACCTGTCCCTGAGGTCGGGCCCGGGCCCATGTTCAAGGTCACATGCCGCCACGCGGCGCCCGCTTCCTTAACGCGGTCGCTAAACCACGGATGGCGCGAATTTCTCCCTGTGCCGCCGCCACAACGCAAGAGGCCCCTCGACCGAAGTCGGGGGCCTCGTTGCAGTGGCGGGGGGACCGTGCGTACCACCACACGGTCCTGGGGGTTCATCGTGCGTGCGAGAATTGTTCTGCCCACCGGCGGGAGGCCGCAAACCCGAATCCCAGAATTTTCCGGGACCGTGGATCGAGCGAGGTTCCGGCCGGGTCAGGCGCAGGCGGCGTCGGCCCGGGCCGACCGTGCAGCGGCCGCCGGGAACTCGTCGGCGTGCTCGACGCACACGAGCAGCGTCGTCTCGACGGTGCTCGTCGCCGTGCACACGGACACCGACATCCCGACGTCGTGGCGGCCCTCCTCAGGGCACCCTTCGACTGCGCATCTCATGACTGAATCATCGCGCGGGATTCGAGGGTCACTGGTCGTGCTGACCCGGGAACACATCGTCTTCGGACTTGTGCCAGACGGGGCTGTCGCTTGCGGTCTCGACATTGAAGCCGTACTCGAAGACGAGGCTGCCGCCGAAGGTCGCGCCGACCGAGACGAGCAGGGCCACGACGACCGACAGCACGGCGATACCGACCGGTGTGACGGCCCGGGAGTGGTAGTCGTTCAGGCGCCAGGCGATGTCGGCCAGCGCGAGCACCGTGACCGTGATCATGATCGTCGCGTGGGTGTTGATCGTGCGCCGCGCCTGGGTGCCGGCGTCGGACGACTTCCACGCATCCCAGAGACCGGTGAGCGCCGCGAGCACCGACACCACGGCGCCGCCGATGAACGTGAACGTCCCGGCGTGCCAGAGCTCCTTGGCCCAGGTGTGCTCCTTGCCGCCGACCGCCGAGATCACGTCGAAGGCCGCGGCGAAGATGTACGCCGCGATCGGGATGTCGGTCAGCGGCGGATGCAGCGGCTTGCCCGACCAACCGCGGAGTCCCTTGAACGTGCGACCCCGCAGGGTGAGCGTCGGTCGAACCGAGAACTTCCTCACGATGGCTCCTCGATCGCCGAGCGGGACCGGTCACTCTAAAAGACAGCAAGGTTGACGATAGACCTGCCGCCGACGGTCGTCAATCAACGGTGCCCTGCCACCGCCGCATGGAAACACGCGACAATCACGCATCATGGACTCCACGGTCGCCGCGATCCCCATCTACTTCGGGACGATGGGCGCGGAGTATCTGTGGCTGCGCGGCCGTCGCGGTGATCAAGGCCCGCGGCCCGCCGACTACGAACCGCGTGACACGCTCACCAGCCTCGCGATGGGCACCGGCAGCCTCCTCGCACCGATTGTGATCCCGAAGCTCTTCGGACCGATCACACCGGGGAAGGGCAAGTACGGCAAGGCGCTGGTCGCAACGGCCGTCGCCGCCGTGGCCGCGACCACCGTCGCCGACCTGGTGGCGCGGATCGCATCGAACGACGAGCCGAAACCCGACGCGGCGGAACGACCGAGCCGGCGCCGGCGCACGAGACGCGCGGCGCAGTGCGCGGCGAGCGTGGGTGGCGTCGTCGCGGTGGTCGCGGGCGGGGTCGCGGTCACGACGACATTGGCTTCCAACCTCACCACAAACCGGCTGTGGAACCGCCGGATCACGCGCGATCTCGGCACCGGTCCCGCCGCGGTTGCCGCTGCGATCCTCGGTTGGGACTTCATCTACTACTGGAACCACCGGTTCATGCACGAGAGCCGCTACATGTGGGCGGTTCACGTCGTGCACCACTCGAGTGAGCGGTACAACCTGTCGACGGCGCTGCGCCAACCCGTCGCCGACGTGCTCGGAACGTTCGTGCCCTACGGCCTGCTCTGCCTGCTCGGCGTGCAGCCCGACCTCATCGCGCAGGCGCGCGGCATCAACCTGCTCTACCAGTACTGGATCCACACCGACACGATTCGCGACATCGGTCCGTTCGAGAAGATCCTCAACACGCCCTCGAACCACCGCGTCCATCACGGCAGCAACCAGCAGTACATCGACCGGAATCACGGCAGCATCCTCATCATCTGGGACCGCCTGTTCGGCACCTTCGAACGCGAAGCCGACCCGGTCGTCTACGGATTGACCACGAATCTCGACACGTTCAACCCCGCGCGCGTTGCGGGCCACGAGCACTTCGAGATGCTGCGCGACGTCGCGCGATCGACAACGTGGCGCGAACGACTGTCGTTCGTCGTGCGCGGTCCGGGATGGGCGTACCGCCGGCACGCAGCGCGGGCCTGAACCGGCTGCGGGCGTCTACGGTCGGGGCATGACGCAGACTGCATCGCCTCCCCGATGGGATCTGACTCCGATCTACGCGGGTCTCGACGACCGCGCGTTTACCAGCGCGCTCGAGGGTGTGTACGCCGGCGTCGACCGGCTCGCCGCGCAGTACGACGAGCTCGGCATCCACGCGATCGAGCCTCGCGAAGCGACCGACGCCGACATCGCCGGGCTCGAAGCCGTCATCGACGCGACGAACGAGCTCGCGGCCGCGCACCGGCGCATCAACGCGTACCTCTACGCGCTCACCACGACCGACAGTCGTGACGACCGGGCCGCCGCACTGCAGGTCGAGTTGCAGACCCGCACCGCGCCGCTCAACCCGCTCCACAAACGCCTCGGTTCGTGGCTCGCAGCCCTGGGTGTCGACAACGTGACGGCGCGCAGCCTCGCCGCGGCCGAGCACGAGTTCGTGTTGCGGACGGCGGCCGAGGGCGCCGCGCTCCAGATGAGCGAGCCCGAAGAGTCGCTCGCGTCCGACCTCGCGCCGGCGGGCGTCCTCGCGTGGCAGCGCCTCCACGGTGACGTGTCGTCGCAGGTGATCGTCGACATCCGCGACGCCGCGGGTGTGATCGAGCGTGTCCCGATGACGTTCGCACGCGGGCTGGCCACCCATCCCGACGCCGCCCGGCGCCGCGCCGCATACGAGGGTGAGCTGGCGGCGTGGGCGACGGTGGCGGTGCCCCTCGCCGCCGCGCTCAACGGGTCGAAGGGCATGTTGGGCGTGCTCAACCGGCGGCGGGGCTTCGCCGACGATCTCGAACCGGCGCTGCGCACCAACAACATCGACCGCGCGACCCTCGACGCGATGACGGAGGCCGTCGTCGCGTCGCTCCCGACTTTTCGCCGCTATCTGAAGGCGAAGGCCCGTCTCCTCGGTCACGACGGTGCGCTCCCCTGGTGGGACCTGTTCGCGCCCGTCGGCCGCCCGGGTGAGACGTCGTGGAGCGAGGCCACGGCGAGCGTGAAGGCGGCGTTCGCGAGCTTCTCTCCCGATCTCGAAGGGCTCGCGACGCGTGCGATCGAACAGGAGTGGATCGACGCGGAGATGCGCGACGGCAAGCGCGGCGGCGCGTACTGCCAGGGCGTCGAACGCGACGTCAGCCGCGTGATGATGAACTTCGACGGCAGCCACAACTCGGTGTCGACCCTCGCGCACGAGCTCGGTCACGCGTTCCACAACGTCACGCTGGCCGAACGCACGCCACTGCAGCGCCACCTGCCGATGGCACTGGCGGAGACGGCCTCCATCTTCTGCGAGACCTTGTTCTTCGAGCAGGCGGCCGCGAACGCGAGCGACGAAGGTGAGCGGCTGGCGATGCTCGACACGCAGCTCGTCGGCGCTTCGCAGGTGGTCGTCGACATCCACAGCCGTTTTCTTTTCGAGTCCGAGCTCTGCGCACGACGCCGGCGCACGAGCCTCTCGGTCGCCGACCTGTGCACGGTGATGCTCGACGCGCAGGAAGCGGCCTACGGCGACGGCCTGAGTCCTGATCATCGGCACGCCTACATGTGGGCCGTGAAGCCGCACTACTTCACCCCGTTCTACAACTGGCCGTACACGTTCGGCCTGCTGTTCGGCATCGGGCTGTACGCGCGCTACATCGACGATCCCGAGCGATTCCGATCGGGATACGACGACCTGTTGTCGACGGTGGGGATGGCCGACGCGGTCACCCTGGCCGGTCGCTTCGGCATCGACGTGCGCGACCGCGCGTTCTGGACCGAGAGCCTCGACGTGCTCGGCCGCCAGGTCGACGACTACATCAGTTTGGTCGACACGACCGCGCCGTAGTCGATCGGCTCGCGGACCTCAGCCCACGCGTTCGAGGTTCTTCACCGGCTCGCCGCCCTTGAGCACGATGCGGATGTGGTCGGCATCGGCAAGCAACGAGATATCGGCGAGCGGATCACCCTTGAACGCCATGACGTCGGCGAGCTTGCCGACTTCGAGCGTGCCGATCTCGTGCTCGCGTCGCAACAAGCGTGCCGGCGCCTGCGTCGACGCGGTGATCGCCTCGAGCGCAGTCATCCCGCCTTCGACCATGAGCGCGAGCTCCCGAAGGTTGCCTCCGTGCGGGCCGACGGCGGAGTCGGTTCCCATCGCGATGTTGATGCCGGCCGCGACCGCGGCCCGGAACGACTCCATGTGGCGCACGCTGATGTCGCGCGCCTTCTCGACCATCGCCTCCGGGATCGACCGACCCTGACTCGCAGCAGCAACGACATCGTGCGGTGCGACGAGAGTCGGCACCAACCACGCGTCGTGCTCCTTCATCAACGCGATCGCCTCTTCGTCGAGCAGGCAGCCGTGCTCGATGCTCGTCACCCCGGCGCGCACGGCGTTCTTGATCCCGGCCGCCGACATCGCGTGCGACATCACCCGCTTGCCCTGCGCCGCGGCCTCCTCGACCGCGACCGCGATCTCGTCGATCGTGAACTGCGCCGCATCGGGATGATCATTTGGTGAGAGCACGCCGCCACTCGTACAGAGCTTGATCCAGTCGGCACCGGCGAACAGCACCTCGCGCACCCGGCGCCGCATCATGTCGGCCCCGTCGACCACGGCATCGGGCACGTCCATGCCGCAGTCCATGTACAGCTCGCAGCCGCACGGCATGGTCGCGTCGCCATGACCACCGCTCTGGCTCAGGATGCTCACCGCCATGTGACACCGCGGACCCGGGAAGTATCCGGCGTCGATCGCGTCGCGGACACTCGCAGGACTGAGACCCGCGTCGCGCACCGACGTGACGCCCGCGTGCAGCGTGGCCGCACTGTTCGGCACCGACATGAGCAGCAGCATCGAGCGGCGGGTCATCAACAACCGGCTGAAGTCGACGCCCGATTGAACGGCAAGGTGCACGTGCGAATCGATGAATCCCGGCAGCAGCGTCAGGTCGTCGCCTTCGACGACCGCTGCGCCATCGGGGATCCGCACCGACGCGCGCGGCCCGACCGCACTGATGCGACCGTCGACGACCACGAGAACCGCGGCTTCGACGGGCTCGCGGCCGGTGCCGTCGATCAGGCGGTCGGCGACGATGGCGAGCGGAGTGGCAGCCACGACGCCGACGTTAGGCCATCTCCACCGGCGCTGTCGGGCTCGCGCCGTCGTCAAGTACCGGCGAGCTCGATCCGGATCATCCTGCGAACCGCGTTGAGCTCGGCATCCGTCGGCACGTGGTCCTTGTCGATCACGAGGCCGATGCCGCGAGGACTGCGCAGGTCTGCCAGCACGGCGCGGAGACCGTCGGCCGCCTCGTGCGGATCGGACACCACCCCCGCAAACCCCGAACGCGTGCGACCGGCACGACGAACGACGACGGGTACGCCGCCGACGAGGTTCGTGGCCCACGGCGCGTCGGTGAACACGACGGGCCCGTTGTGGTCGTAGGTCATCACCGGAACCGCGTAGCGCTTCCCACTCCGGCGGCCGTCGAAGTGCAACACCGTCAACGCGCCGAAGCGACGACCGAGGGGCGAGCTCGCGAGCGCACGGGTCACAGGGTTCACCACGGATCGCATCAGCCAGGCCGGCGGATGCGCCGAGCGCACGGGAGCGACTGCAACTCGGGCCGCGTTCACGCGGCACCGACCTGGTCGCGCACGGCCCGCTCGACACCGATGCCGTCGTCGTCGACCGGTTCCATGTAGAACCGCGCCCACACGGCACGACCGTCGACGACGCCGTTGATCGTCACGCCCCGCATCGCGAGCGCGGCGCCGTCGGGGCGGGTACCCGACCAGTGCCACTCGGCCCACTCGGTGTCGCCGTCCGAGTGCGCGCGCACGACGACCGCATGAAGATCGGGCACGGACCCGAGGATCTGCACCCAGTTGGCGCGCACCTGATCACGACCGACGAAGTTGCGGCCCGGATGGGCCGGAGTCTCGTTGCGGTACTCGACGGCGAAGCAATCGACGAGGGCCTCGAGATCGTGCGCGTTGATCGCCGCCTCGAGCCGTTGCACGAGCGGCGGTGAGGTACCGGCGGGGATCGTCTCTGCATCGGCCATCGGGGCGCTCCCTACTATTCGTTCGAATGACTTAGAATGAACTATGCCCCGAACCGTAGCGCGCGTCAAACCCCGCTCGTACGACGCCACCGGCCGCCGCGTGCGGGCGAGGGCACGCCGCGACCGCATCGTCGACGTCGCGCGGCGCCGTTTCCTTGCGGACGGATACGCGGCGACGACCATCGCCGCGATCGCGGAGGAAGCCGACGTCTCGGTCGACACGGTCTACAAGGCGGTCGGGCGCAAGCCGCGCCTCGCCAAAGCGGTGTTCGACGACGGGATCGCTGGCCCCGGCCCGGTACCGACCACCGTGCGCGCCACCGAGATATCGGTGCACGAGCCCGACGCGCGCCGACGACTCCGCGCGTTCGGCACCTTCGTCACCGAGGTCACGCCGCGCGTCGCACCCTTGATGCTCCTCGTCAAGGCCGCGCTCGACAGTCAGGGCGATACGGAGCTTGCCGCGGTGTGGGCGGAGATGAACGACGAACGGCTCGCGAGCATGACGGTCCACGCGCAACGACTCTTCGACGAGGGACACCTCCGTGCGGGCATCACCGTCGAGGAAGCGCGCGACGTGTTCTGGACGTTCAACGCGCCCGAGGTCTACGACCTGCTCGTGCGGCGACGCGGGTGGGACGTCGAACGGTTCGGCCGCTGGGTCGGCGAGATGTACATCGCGGCGCTGCTCCCGGAAGTCACCGGCTCGCCCCGTCGTCGAACACCACGGTGACCTGTTGGCCCGCGCGCCGTACTTCCTGAGCGGCCAGAGTCAGCAAGATCTCGCGATCGGCGTCGGTGAGCGTCTCGGGCAGCATGCTGCGGGGCCACAACCGCTGCGTCCGCACCACGTTGATCTCGATCCCGTACAGCGTGACCTGCGCGGCCAGCACGAGGAACGAGATGAGACCGAGCACGACTCCCGCGGTGCCGTAGAGCTGCGACGAATGGCGCAGCTGGTGCTGAACCAGTGCAACGCCGATCGACTGGAGCAGCTGCCAACCGACGCCCGCAACGACCGCGCCGGCGAGCAGATCCCTCCACGGCACCCGCCCCGGGCTCAGCATGCGGAACACCGTGAGGTACAACGCGACGCTCACGACCGCGCCGACGCCGAAACCGGCCACTCCCGCGATCACGGAGTGACCAAGGAGCGAACCGAGCGACGCGAGGAACGCGGTCACCACCACGCCTCCACCGAGCAGCGCGAACAACGTGAAGCCTCGGAGCACCCGCACGAGGAACGCCGGGCGATCCTTGTAGGGGATGTGCCACACCTCCGCAAACGCGTACTGCACCGACTGCGTGACACCCAGCGCACCCCAGAGCAGCCCGACCAGACCGACGGCGAGCCCGACGCCGCTGCCCGGCAGGGCCTTCACATTTCCGGCCAGGTCGGGACCGACGACCGGGAACTGGCGGAGCGCGGAGGTGCGGATCTGCTCGGCGAGGTGCGCGTTGCCGTGCGCGAGGAACGCGGTCAGCGTGACCACCACCAGCATCAGCGGAAAAAACGATAGAAAACCGTAGAAGGCGATCAGACCGCCGAGCTGGCTGCCGCGGTCGTCGCCGAACTTCTTGATCACTCCGTACGCGAATGCAAACGGCTCGTGCGACTGCTGGAATCGATCGGCACGGCGGAGCACACGTTGGATCATCGGGTCCTGTTCCAGCCGCCGGTCGGATCGTCGCCCGAGGCTCTACCCATCCGCAGGCGCCGGGTGAAACGAACCCCCCATGGTCGTCCCGCCGAGGTTGCGCGGTCGGCGACCGTCGGCCGTCGAAGGAAGGAACCGTTCATGTTCGGTCTCGGAGCCCCTGAGCTGTTGATCGTCTTGGCGATCGTGGTGCTGCTCTTCGGCGGCGCGAAGCTGCCGCATCTCGCACGCTCGCTCGGTCAAGCGCAAAAGGAGTTCCGCGCTGGCACTCACGATCGAGTCGCTCCCGACATTCGCGACGACGACATCTGAGTCACCCCGCCTTTCGTTATCGTCTTGCGGTGTGGCAGACGACGACCTCGACGACGAGACGGTCATCGAGGTCGTCGACCCGCGCACGGCGGGAGCGCGCGATGCGCTGACGCAGTATCTCGCCGAGATCGTCCGCAGGGGCGCGGTTCGCAGTGTCGTGGCGGGCGAGGCCGACGACGTCGACGACTACATGCCGCCCGGCGGACGCTTCCTCGTCGTGTCGCGCGAGAACGCCGTGATCGGCTGTGGCGCCGTCCGCAGCATGACCCCCGACACCGGCGAAGTGAAGCGCATGTGGATCCATCCGGAGGCTCGCGGTGGCGGGCTCGGAGGGCGGCTGCTCGACGCCCTCGTGGCGCAGAGCCGCGAGCTCGGCCACACCACCTTGCTGCTCGACACCAACGCGGTGCTCGCCGAGGCACGCGCGCTGTACGCGAAGCACGGGTTCGAGGCGATCGCGCCCTACAACGACAATCCCGACGCCACGCACTTCTTCGCCAAGGAGCTGTGACGCGGTGACGCCCTGACGCTCAGTCGTGCGGCAGGCGCCGCGCTTCCGCGACGACCTCCACGGGAACCGGCCGGAGGTCGTGGACGATCCCGAGGAAGCTGAGCCCCCGCAGCACGTAATAGGTGGTGTCGATCTGCCACCAGCGGAACCCCTGCCGTGCCGCGAACGGGTAACGGTGGTGGTTGTTGTGCCATCCCTCGCCACCGGTTGCCAGCGCGATCAGCACGGAGTTCCGGCTGGTGTCGGAGGTTTCGTACGCGCGCCGCCCGAAGACGTGCGCGAGCGAGTTCACCGTGAACGTGACGTGCCAGAGCACCACTGTCGACGCGAAGAAACCGACGAGCAGACCGCTCCAGCCACCGATGAGGTAGCAGATGACGCCGAGCGTCCACGGTCCGATCCAGTCGTGCTTGTCGAGGAAGCGGATCTCGGGGTACTTCGCGAAGTCGCGGATCTTGTCGTGCCGCGACTCGCCCCACTTGTCGCACAGGATCCAGCCGACGTGACTCCACCAGAACCCACGCTTCGGTGAATGCGTGTCGCGGTCGGTGTCGGAGAACTGATGGTGGTTGCGATGGTTCGCCGCCCACCACAGAGGGCCCTTCTGCGCGGCCATCGTGCCGCCGAACGCCATGACGAACTGCGGGACCCGGCCGAGCCGGTAGCTGCGGTGCGAGAAGTAGCGGTGGTAGCCGCCGGTGATGAAGAACATCCGCACCCAGAACGTGACGACTGCGAGGACGACGACCTTCAGTGTCACGCCCGTGAAGATGGCGAGGAACGGCAGGAAGTGGACGAGGATGAACGGGATCGACGACCGCACGTTGATCCGCTCGTCGGGTGGCTGCTCCGCGCGGGGCCCGCGCCGGCGAACCGGGGCGCTCGGAGCGGCGAGCGTCGGTCCGACCGCCGTCGATGAAACCACGATGGCGTTGCTCCTCGGCTGGCGGTCAGATCCGGCTGGGCCTGCCCTGTTGGCCGCCACCCTCCTGCGCGGTAGGCCGCGTGCCCTACCGCGCGGTAGGGGTTGACGCGGTGTTCCGGTTACGCCGACTTCATCGTGATGACGCTGAAGGCTCCGCCGGTCGGGTCGACGCCCACCGCAAAGCGACCGGGCTCGATGTCGCGCGGCGGGATCATGATCGAGCCGCCGAGCTCCGCAATGCGCTTCGCGGTTGCGTCGGTGTCGGCGACCGTGAAATAGACGCCCCAGAACGGCGGCATCTCGGCCGGCATCTCCGCGGGCTTCTCCATCATCCCGGCGATCGAGCGATCCGAGACCTGGAACTCGGTGTACGCGCCGGCACCCTCGCCGTGGCTCACCTCACCCCAGCCGAAGACCGCGTTGTAGAAGGTCTTCGCGGCCGCGACGTCGGTCGTCATCAACTCGTTCCACGCGAGCGTGCCGGGCTCGTTGACGATGCCGGCACCCTTGTGCTCCTTCGGCTGCCAGACGCCGATGACGGCGCCGACCGGATCCGCGAAGATCGCCATGCGCCCGACGTCCATCACGTCCATCGGCGGCACGATCACCATTCCGCCCGCGTCGGCGACCTTGGAGACGACCTTGTCGGCGTCATCGACGTTGACGTACGTGGTCCACACCGGCGGGCCGGGGTTCTGCTGCGGCCCGAGGCCGGCCACCGGACGACCGCGCAGCTCTGCGATCGAGTACCCACCCGCTTCCGGAGGGCCCTGGTTCACCGTCCATCCGAACAGCGCGGAGTAGAACTCGGACGCCTTGGCGATGTCGGCGGTGCCGAGGTCGACCCACGACGGGACACCGTGCTCATAGGTCTCGATCTCCATCGATTGCTCCTTCGATCTGGGGCTGGTGACTGCGGGCTGGAGAACTGCAGGCGGGAGAGATGCGGCGCGGCCTACGAGCGGCCGGGGCCAATGTCGGGACCGGCGTCGGCACCGCCGCCGACGATTGCGAGCCGCTCGAGGTAATGGTCCCAGCCGAACGTGTGACCGGCAACTGCGCGTGCGAGCTCTGCCATCAGCGTCCACGCTTCTTTCGCTCGGCGGCTTCGGCGGCGACGCGCAGCCTTCCGAGCCCGCTCGTCCAGTAGTCGTCGAGGAACGCGCGCAACTCCGCGACCGTCTCGGTGCGCGCCCGGTAGTACCGGTGCGTTCCTTCGCGGCGCTCCGCGACGAGATCGGCCTGGCGCAGGACCGAGAGATGCTGCGAGATCGCCGATCGCGTCACGTCGAAGTGCGACGCGATCTCGCTCGCAGCCAGCTCCCGGTTCCACACGATGCGCAAGATCTCGCGGCGTCGAGGTTCGGCAAGAGCCTTGAGCGCGGCGTCCACGGCCGCAAATTTAAGCCGTCGCTAACGCAAGAGTCAATTGGCATGCGCGGCCGTGTAGCTTCGAAAAATGACCGCAGACACCTCGATCCAGCTCTACTCGTTGCGCGCGGAGAGCACGGTCGACTTCCGCGCGGTGCTCGCGCGGCTCGGTGAGATCGGTTTCGTCGGCGTCGAGACGGCCGACTTCCACGGACTGACCGCGGCCGAGGTTCGCGCCGCGCTCGACAACGCCGGGTTGGTCGCCTCGAGCGCGCATGTCGGCATGGCCAAGCCCGACGCGTTCGAGGCCGCGCTCGACGAACATCAGGCGCTCGGATGCGACACGGTCGTGGTCCCGATGCTCGCGCCGAAGATGTTCGCGGACCTCGACGGCATCCGCGTCGCGGCCGAGCGGCTCAACGTGTGCAACGGGCTCGCGCGCGCCCGCGGCCTCACGCTCGGCTATCACAACCACTTCTGGGAGCTGCAGTCGCTGATCGACGGGCGTCCGTCGCTGCTGCACCTCTTCGATCATCTCGACGACTCGGTCATCGCGGAGGTCGACATCTACTGGGCCCAGGTTGGCGGCAGCGACCCGGTCGCCCTCCTCACCGAGCTCGGCGACCGCGCGACGCTGCTGCACGTGAAGGACGGCCCGGCCGGCGATCCGAACGAAGCGATGGTCGCAGTCGGCGACGGCATCGTCGACGTGGTCGGCGCGATCGCGGCCGCGCCCGGTGCACGCTGGCACATCATCGAGCTCGACCGGTGCGACTCCGACATGTTCGACGCGGTGGAGCGCAGCTACCACTATCTCGTGGAGCAGCAGCTCTCACAGGGACGACCATGAGCCGGAGCAGGCGAGCGTTCGGCGCCGCGCAACCGTGGAGTCCCACGCCCAACGGAGGGAGAATGCGACCGTGAGCGCCGTCGCGATCGTCGGCTGCGGGGTCATCGCTCCCGAGTACGCGCGCACCCTGCACAAGCTCGACTTCGTCGACCTCGTCGCGTGCGCGGACGCATTCCCCGAGCGCGCCGAGCAGCTCGCCGCGAACCACGACATCGGGCGTGCGCTCACGTTCGAGCAGGTGCTCGAAGACCCCGACATCGACACGGTCGTCAACCTCACCCCGCCGCTGATGCACGCGGCGGTGACCCGCGCCGCGCTCGACGCCGGCAAGGCCGCCTTCAGCGAGAAGCCGCTCGGCGTCGATCTCGACGAAGGCCTCGGCCTGGTGGAGCGCGCGACGGAGCTCGGCCTCCGCCTCGGTTGCGCGCCCGACACGTTCCTCGGAGTCGGCTTCCAGACCTGCCGCGACGTGATCGAGCGGGGGATGATCGGCGAGCCGATCGGGGCGAACGCGTTCATGCTCGGCTCGGGACCCGAGAGCTGGCATCCCAACCCCGACCTCTTCTACCAGCGCGGTGCCGGCCCGCTCTTCGACATGGGTCCGTACTACCTCACCGCGCTCGTCTCGCTGCTCGGGCCCGCGCGCCGTGTCACCGGGTCGGCGCGGATCACGCACGCCGAGCGCACGATCGGATCGGAGCCGCGGCGCGGCGAACGGCTGAGGGTCGAGGTGCCGACCCACGTCGCGACGGTGATCGACTTCGAAGCCGGTCCGGTGGCCACGCTCGTGACGAGCTTCGACGTGCAGGCGAGCCGCCTGCGCAACATCGAGATCTACGGCACCGAAGCGACGCTGTCGGTGCCCGACCCCAACACGTTCGCGGGGCCGGTGCAGATTCGAGGGCGTGGCGACGCGGCGTGGACCGAGGTCGGCGTGCGCACTCCGTACCTGCCCCAACATCGCGGCATCGGGCTGGCCGACATGATCTGGGCCGCGCGTTCGGGTCGGGTGCACCGGGCGTCGAGCACGCTCGCGCTGCACGTTCTGGAGCTGATGACCGCGTCGGTCGCAGCATCGGAGCAGGGACACCACATCGGCCTGCGCACCACGTGCGAGCCGGCGAAGACGCTGCCCGCCACCCTTCCCGAGAACACGTTCGACGACTAGGAACATGGAAGCGCTGAGGTACGGCATCGTCGGCGGTGGGTTCGTCAGCGGCTTCCACCTGCGCGCGCTCGAAAGTGTGCGCGGGATCGAGGTCGCGGGCCTGACCTCGCGCACACCACCGGAAGCATTGGCAGCGTCGGTACGCGCACGCGGCCTCGGCGCGGGGCGCGTGTACGCCAGCGTGCGCGAGATGGTGCCCGACGTCGATGTCGTTGCGATCTTCGCTCCCAACTTCTGCCGCGTCGCGGTGATGGAGGAGATCGCGGCCGCGGTCGACGACGGCGCGCGACTGGTCGGGATCGTGTGCGAGAAGCCGCTGGCGCGGAACCTGCCCGAGGCCCGCAGGGTCGTCGAGCTCGCGAACCACATCGGCGTGCCCACCGCGTACTTCGAGAACCAGATCCACATGAAGATGCTGCAGAACGCACGTGCGCAGCTCGCCGGGGTCTCGGAGGCGATGGGGCCGCTCGTGCTGGCGCGGTCGGGCGAAGAGCACGGCGGGCCGCATAGCGCATGGTTCTGGGATCCGACGCTGCAGGGCGGCGGTGTCCTTTCCGACATGGGTTGCCACTGCCTCGCCGTGGGCTGGCACCTGCTCACTCCGTTCGGGCGTGCCCCCCGTTTTCTCGAACCGCAGACCGTCTCCGTCGACGTCGGTCTGCTGAAGTGGGGGCAGCCGCGCTGGCGAGACGAGCTGCTCGCCCGTCACGGCGTGGACTATGCGCGCACACCGGCCGAAGACTTCGCCACCGGCATGGTCACGTACCGCAACCCCGAGACCGGACAGCGCACGAAGGCGCAGTTCACCGTCTCGTGGATGTACGACAAGCAGGGGCTGCGGCTCCTCGTCGACGGCATCGGCCCCGGCTACGCGCTCGAGGCCAACACGCTCCGCTCCCCCCTCGAGGTCTTCGTCGGCGACGCGGCGGCATCCGAGGTCGCCGACGCCGAGCTCGCCCTCGAGAAGGCCACCGCGACCCGCGGTCTCCTCGCGATCCAACCGAACGAGCCCGATCTCTACGGATATATCGACGAGCACATCGACGCGCTCGCCGCCTTCCGCGACGGTCGTTCCGCGCTGCTCGACTTCGACTACGGCCTCGAGATCGTGCGGCTCACGATGGCCGCGTACCTCTCGGCCGAACGGGGCCGCGTCGTCGACCTCACCGACGCGGCGACGCGAACAGAGCTCGACGACTACATCCCGCTGATCCAACAGGGCCGCGGCCTGGAAACGCTCTGACCCGCTCCGGGTAGGGTGCGCCGCCATGGACCGCGCCGACGTGCTCGTCGTGGGGGGCGGCATCGTCGGCCTGGCCACGGCGCGTGCGGTGTTGCGTGCCCATCCGGAGCGGTCGGTCGTGGTCGTGGAGAAGGAAGCATCGGTCGGCGCGCACCAGAGCGGGCGTAACTCGGGCGTAATCCACGCCGGCGTCTACTACGCGCCCGGCTCCGACAAGGCCCGGTTCTGCTCGGCGGGCCGCACCTCGATGGTCGAGTACTGCAAGCAGCACGGCATCGAGCACGCGGTCTGCGGCAAGGTCGTGGTCGCGCGCGTCGACGCCGATCGGGCCCGCCTGGCCGAGCTCGAACGGCGCTGTCTTGCGAACGGCGTCCGCACCGAGATGATCGGGCCGGAGCGCCTGCGTGAGATCGAGCCGCACGTCGCCGGAGTCGCCGCGCTGCACGTGCTCGACACGGGCATCGTCGACTACGCCAACGTGTGTCGCGTGCTCGCCGCGGAGATCGAGGCGGGCGGCGCCGAGATCCGCCTCGAGTGCGCAGTGAGTTCCGGTACCGAGACCGCGGCCGGGCTCGTCGTCGAGACGACCGGCGGACCGATCGAAGCGCAGCGCGTCGTCACCTGCGCGGGGCTGCACGCCGACGAAGTGGCGCAGGCGGTGAGCGGGCCGGAGGGGGCCGGCGACCTACGGGTCATCGCGTTCCGCGGGGAGTACCGCGAGCTGGTGCCCACGCGGTCGCACCTCGTGCGGACGCTCATCTATCCGGTCCCCGACCCGCAGTTCCCGTTCCTCGGCGTCCACCTCACGCGCGGGATCGACGGGCATGTGCACGTCGGGCCCAACGCGGTGCTCGCGCTGGCGCGTGAGGGTTACCAATGGCGCCAGATCGACATCCGGCAGTTGCGCCGGACGTTCGCGTTCCGAGGGTTCCGCCGGTTCGCCCGCACGAACTGGCGCTTCGGTTTCGACGAGATGGCGCGCTCGCTCAGCCGGCGGCGGTTCGCCGCCGCGGCGCGCCAACTCGTGCCCGAGATCGCACGCGCCGACCTCGCACCCGCGCCGTCCGGCGTGCGGGCCCAGGCCATCGCGGCCGACGGTCGACTCGTCGACGACTTCGCGTTTCGTTCCGTTGGGCGCGCGCTCCACGTGCTGAACGCGCCGTCGCCCGCCGCGACCGCATCGCTCGAGATCGGCGCCGCGATCGCGGCCCGCCTAGAGGGGTAGCAGCGCGTTCGCGGCGGCGAGCGTCTCGAGCGAGCGCTCCCACGCGGTTCGCTCACCGTCGGTCATCCGGGGCCAGAGCGGCGCGCTCGGACCGTCGGGACCGAGCACGCATGGCAGGCTCGCGCAGAGGTTGTCGCCGACACGCGTCGACACCGGGATGAGCGCGCCGACCTCATGTACGAGCGCGTGAACGAGGCCGCTCACGGTGAGCCCGATGCCCTGAACGGCCGAGCCCTTCAGGTCGCGAACTTCGTAGGCCGCGTCGCGCACGTCGCGCTCGATGACTGCGAAGCGCTCCGGAGTGAGGTCGATGCCCCGCTGCGCCGCGAACTCCACGAGCGGCAGCGTGCCGACGACCGCAGAATCGAGCAGGAACACGCACGAGTCGCCGTGCTCACCGACCACCCACGCATGCACACTGCGCGGATGCACACCGCACTCGCGCGCGACGCGATCGGTGAGCCGCAGCGTCTCGAGCGCGGTGCCGGACCCCATCACCGCGACCGGGAGATCGCTCCATCGACGGGTGAGGTACTCGGTCATCACGTCGAGCGGGTTGGTCACGACGAGCGCGACACGCGGCAGCTCGCCCGCCTCGATCGACGTCGCAACGCCGTCCAGCACCGCGACGTTCTGGTGCAGCATGTCGAGCCGGGTCTCGCCGGGTGTCGTGTGGTGACCGGCCGTGATGACAAGGATGTCCTCGCGTTCGATCTCGTCGAGAGAACGACCCCGGACCTCGACCTGCGTGAGCAGCGGTCGCGCGTGCATGAAGTCGAGCGCGAGGCCGTGCGCGGAGCCACCGTCGCGCGCGTAGATCGTCACGCGGCTTGCGAGCCCGCGCATGATGAGCGCCGACGCCGTCGCGACCCCGACGCCGCCCGCGCCGACGATGCCAACCGACAATCCCGCCATGCGTTCGCACCCGCTTCTCGAACCGGACTCTCGCCGGCGGAACCTTAGAGGCCGTCGAAGCTCGGCTCTTCCGCGGCCGGCGTGATAGCGGCCCGGTGATGACGTCGCTAGTCTCCCGGGCTCAGAGGGGGATCTGAGTGCCGGGGCTGGGCGAGAAAGTACGCGAGTCGACGACGGCCATGAGCCGCGTGTTCCGCAACCCCGGGTTGCGGCGCATCAACCTCGCGTTCGCAGGCTCGATCATCGGTGACTGGGCGTTCAGCGTCGTCATCGCGCTCTACGCCTTCGAAAAGGGTGGCCCGACGGCCCTCGGCGTCGTCGGCGTCGCGCGGTATCTCAGCATGGCCGTGCTCGCGCCGTTCCTGTCGCTGCTTGCCGACCGCTACCCGCGCAAGCGCGTGATGCTGTCGGCCGACGTCGTGCGCGCCGGACTCATGTGCGCGGTCGCGGCGCTCGTCGCGGGGGGCGGCCCTGCCGTCGCCGTCTACGGGTTGTCGATCGTGAGCACCGTGCTCGGTACCGCGTTCCGCCCGGCCCAGGCCGCGCTGCTGCCGTCGATCGCGACCGATCCCGCCGAGCTGACGGCCGCGAACGTCGCGTCGAGCACGATCGAGAGCCTCGGGTTCTTCATCGGCCCCGCGCTCGCGGGGTTGCTGCTCGCCATCGCGAACCAGCAGACGGTCATCCTGATCGACGCCGCCACGTTCCTCTGGTCTGCCTTCCTCATCTTCGGGCTGCGGGTCGACGATCGGGTGGCGGAGACCGACAGGGAGAGCGAGAGCTTCTTCGCGGAGACGAGCGCAGGGTTCCGAACCATCGCGAGCGACAGCGACCTGCGCCTGCTCATGGCCCTGTTCTTCGCGCAGACGGTCATCGCCGGCGCGAGCCTCGTGTTCGAGGTCGCGATCGCGCTCCGGATGCTGCATCTCGGGCAGTCGGGCGTCGGCTATCTCGGCGCGATGACCGGTATCGGCGGCATCATCGGCGGTTTCGCCGCGCTCATGCTCGCGGCTCGGAAGCGCATCGCGTTCGATTTCGGCGTCGGCGTGCTGCTCTGGGCCGTGCCGCTCATGTTGGTCGCGGCATCACCGACACTCGGCGCGGCGATCGCGGCGATGGCGCTCATCGGCGTCGGCAACTCGCTGGTCGACGTCAACGCGTTCACGATCCTGCAGCGCATCGTGCCCGACGAGGTGATGGGCCGCGTCTTCGGCGCGGTCGAGAGCCTGCTCGTCGCGGGGATGGCGGTCGGTGCGCTGCTCATGCCGCTCCTGATCAACACCGTCGGCCTGCGCACCGGCCTCGCGATCATCGGTGCATCGGTCACCGCCCTCGTCCTCGTGGGCGGCGCCGGCCTGAATCGCATCGACACCACACGGCTCGCGCCGCCGAACCTCCCGCTCATCGTCACCAACGACATCTTCGCCCCGCTCCCCGAGAACGTTCAGGAGCGTCTTGCGCGCGCGATCGTCGAGTTCAAGGTGCCCGCCGGCGCGGTGGTCTGTCGCGAAGGTGACGCCGGCGACCGGTACTACCTGATCGGGCACGGTCGAGCCGAGGTGTCGGCCGGCGGCCAGCACCTGAACGAGCTCGGACCGGGCGACGGCTTCGGGGAGATCGCACTGCTCCGCGACGTTCCCCGCCAGGCCACCGTGCAGGCGATCGAAGACCTGACCCTCTACGCCCTCGAACGCGACGTGTTCATCGCGGCGGTCACCGGGCACGGCGAGTCGGCGTTGCGCGCCGAGAACACGATCGCCCGCTTCCTCGCCGTCTGAGCGTCCGGGTCGAACCGGTCGCGCTCGATCTACGCCCAGGTAAGCTCGGCGACCCGACCCCCCTCGACGCTGACGTCGAGCGCCGGGAGGGCGTGGATCGACAGCAGCGTGTACTCGCCCGCCGGCACTGCGGGAAACACGCCCGCGTAGATCGTGCCGTCGGGGAGCTGCCGTTCGCGCACCTCGGTGTGCACGAACTGGTGGTTCTCGCCGCGCACGGCGAGCTCGATCTCGTGACCGGCGAGCCCGTCGGGCGTGTAGACGACGAGCGCCCCGACGTCACCACCGACCTCCATCACCACGCTGCCCTCGGTGCTCGGCGGAAGCCGGGCCTCGGTTGACTCGGCCGCGTGGTGATGGTGATCGTGGTGATCGTGTTCGCTCATGTGCTCGTTCACACGCTCGCGTCGTGCAGAGCGGGGATGTCGAAGCCGCTGTGCGGTGTCCCGAGGTACGGGAAGGTGTCGAGCAGCTTGATCGTGCCCTCGGCCGTTTGATCGCTCGCGTCGGTCGTGAGCCCGTCGGTGACCGCCGAGGCAGCCGGGTCGGGCTGGAAGGCGGGGTCGATCAGCGGGTACGTGACCCCGGCGATGGCCCGCAGCTCGATGGTGAACACGTCGTCGAACGTCCGACGACCGTTCGGATAGCCGGCAGGATCGCCGCCGATCAGGCCGAGGTTGCTCGGCTTCGACGCCGGCGGGATCGCCAGGTTCAGCCGCAGCATGTCGGCAATCACCGGGCCGGTGTAGTTCTGGAAACCCGGAATGAGGCCCGGCGGGATGCCGGTCATCAGGATCGCGACGAGGTCGCTGCGGACCTTGTTGGAGTCGTCGATCGAAGCGAGGTTCGGGAACACGCCCGGGTACAGGATCGGCAGCAGCTTCGCGAGCTCAGGGTGCTCGGCGCCGTCGACGAACTGCTTGTCGTGGGCGGGAAGCTGCGTGTTCCAGTAGTCCTTGCGCTCCATCGGAACGAGGACTTCGTTCACGAGCGGGTTACCGAGCCGCGAGACCTGGACGTTCGGGCCGGATTCGGTGATGACGCCCTCGGCGTTGTGAATCCGTACCTTGCGGCGGCTCGCGGTCGTCCAGACGCCGACGACCGACTTCGAGCTCATCGGATTCGACGGGCTCGATCCATCGCTCGTGAGGTCGGTCTTCGGGATCTGGATGGCGATCGAGTGGACGTTGACCGCTTTGGTCGCGTTCACGCCGGGCGCGGGCCGCGTGAGCTCGGGAACGTTCAAACCGAAGTGCGTGTGCAGCTGCTCGAACGGACGAAGATCACCCAGGTCGAACACGGCACCGAGATCGACGTAGAACGCCTCCGCGCGCTGGCCCGCGAAGACCCGGCGGCTGCCACCACCGGGCAGGTCATGGATCGCAGACGCGGCAACGTCGGCATAACCGGGCGTGGACAGCGGCCCGATGTTGCACGGGGGGCACGCGAGGTCCTTGGCAAGCAACTTGTGGCCGCCGCCCTTCCTTTCGGTCCGCGTGACCGAGAAGAACTGACGCCGGTTCCAGTTGGGGCTGTCGAGAGATTGAATCGGCCCGACGTTGTACAGGAACGTCCCGCCGACCTGCAGCACCGTGTGGAACTGGAACTGATAGGAGATGTCGGCCTTGCCGTCACCGTCGTTGTCGATGTTGATCGCGTAGAGCACGTCGTCGCCGAACTCGAAGAAGTTCGGGCCGCCCGACGGCTGCTGCAGCGGAACGTAGTTCGCGATGATCGTGACCATGTTCGGGTTGTCGGGGCTGACGAACGCGTACAGGTCGGTGCTATCGGCGACGGGGTCCTTGGACATCTCCGGCGCTTCACGATGGGACGACATTGCTCACCTCACGGGCTCGAAGTCGGAATGGCTTGGCGTGCGGCCCCGCCCATGGCGCGTGAGGCCTCTGTGATCTCTAGCGACTGGCGTTGAACAAGAGGGCGGCGAGGTGCTTGTCCTTCACTGTGACCTCGCGGTGTCCCTGGTACAGAGAGATCTCTCCGGTGTGCAGGTCACGCAAGTGCGCGACGACCGGATCGCCGAGCTTCGCGTCGGCGGGGACCGTCGCGTTGCGCGCGTTCTTGCCACGACCCTTGGTGAGTGCGTCGGCCGCATTGAACGGCACTGCACTCGCCACACCCGCCGCGGCAACGACTGCTCCGCCCTGCACGAGGAAGCGACGCCGATTGATGGGTTCCATCCTGAGTGTCTCCTCGCTCGAGTCGTTCGGACAATTGCGTCCGTCGACATTTCGTCGGTCATTCGGTTCCGATTCGTCGCGCGGATGAAGGCATCGACGCAACGACTGTTCGCCCATTGAAAACCATCGTTGTTGTTAAATCCAGCGTTCCGCCTAGGTGCGAAGACCTTGCACATGCGATCGGTGGGCAACTGATCGCAGTTCGGGGGCAAGGGGCATCTCCAATGCACATTCCTGACGGCTATCTCAGCCCGGAGACGTGCGGAGTCATGGGCGCGGCGATGGTTCCCGCGTGGATGACCGCGGGACGCCACGTACGCAAGGTCGTGACGAGCAGGTACGTGCCGCTGCTCGCGCTCGGCGCCGCGTACAGCTTCCTCGTGATGATGTTCAACGTGCCGGTCCCCGACGGCACCACCGCACACGCAGTCGGTGCGGTGCTCATCGCGATCCTTCTCGGACCGTGGGCCGCGGTGGTCGCCGTCAGTTGCGCGCTCGGTATCCAGGCACTCTTCTTCGGCGACGGCGGCGTGCTCGCGTTCGGCGCGAACTGCTTCAACATGGCGTTCGTGATGCCGATGGTCGGCTACGCGGTGTACAAGATCGGGACGCGCAACCTGTCGCTCACTGCACCTCGGCGCGCGGTCGTTGCCGGTGTCGCCGGCTACGTCGGGCTCAACGCGGCCGCGCTCTGTGCCGCGACGGAAATCGGCCTCCAACCCTCGCTGTTCCACACTGCCAACGGCACTCCGCTCTACTCACCGTTCCACCTGAGTCAGAGCATCCCCGCCATGGCGCTCGCACACCTCACGGTCGCCGGCACCGTCGAGCTGGTGCTCACCGCGGGAGTGATCGCGTACCTCCAGCGCGCGAATCTGCCGGTGCTGCGCATCAACCATCCCGGTGTACGCGAAGACGACTCCACCGCGATGGCGCCGCGTCGCCTCGGATGGCGATGGGGTGCCGCGTCGCTCGGTCTCGCCGCGCTGCTGACTCCGGTCGGCCTGCTCGCGTCGGGAAGCGCGTTCGGCGAAGACTCGCCTGAGCATCTCAACCTGCACAAGTACCACCTCCAGACGGTGCCCAACGGGCTCGCGCACTACGCGGGCTTCTGGCATCACGCGCTGTTCAACGGGTACGACTTCAGCAACGACAGGCATCCGGCGCTCGGCTACATCGCGTCCGCGTTCGTCGGAATGGCGGCGATCACGGTCGTCGTGTTCGCCGTGCTTGCACTCGTCGGTGTCGTCAGACGCCGGCATTCGAGCTCCGACTCTGCGGTCGACTCGGTGCGCGCATGACCGACGCTTCGCCAACCGCGACTCCCGACTGGTTGATCCGCCCGGAGTTGGGCCTCTGTCCGTGCGGCTGCATCGGCAAACGCGCGAAGGCCGATTTCGTCGAGAAGACCATTGGTTCGGCATCGAACCTGATGCGCCAGAGCATGTTCTCCGACGATGTCTCCGCTCGCGACGGCCTGCTGCAACGCGTCGACGCGCGAGTGAAGCTCGTCGGGCTGCTCGCTCTGCTCGTCAGCTCCGCGCTCGCGCACAGCCCGGTCGTGCTCATTGGGCTCTATTCGCTGAGCCTGGGGCTCGCGTCCGCGTCGAGGCTGTCGCTGCGGTTCTTCGTCGCGCGGGTCTGGTTGTTCATCCCGATCTTCACCGGCATCGTGGTACTCCCGGCGACCTTCAGCTTCATCACGCACGGACACATCGTGGTGCCGCTCGGAAGCTGGTTCGGCACGCGCGTCGGCCTGACGCAGCAGGGATTGACGGCCGCCGGGCTGATCGTGCTCCGGGTCGCGACGTCGATCTCGCTCGTCGTGCTCGTGACCATCACCACGTCGTGGCCCCGGCTCCTCGCCGCGTTGCGAGCGCTGCTCGTGCCCCGAATGTTCATCCTGGTCATCGGGATGGCCTACCGGTACCTCTTCCATCTCCTCGGATCGGTGAGCGACATGTTCACGGCACGCAAGGCGCGGACCGTCGGATCGGATGCGAACACCAAGCGCGACCGCGCGTTCGTCGCGGCATCGGCCGGCGCCCTGTTCGGGAGGGCGCACGCGCTCTCCGAAGAGGTGCACATGGCGATGGTGTCGCGCGGCTACCGCGGCAACGTCGGCACCCTCGCGTCCGCGCGCCTCCGCGCGACCGACTTCGCGTTCGGAGCCGGCGCGCTGCTCGTGACCCTCACCGCAATCGGAGTCGATCATGTCGTTCGTTGAATCGCCACCGGCCACTGAGCTGCTCACGCTCGACGACGTGCACTACCGCTATCTCGATCGCTTCGTTGCGCTCGACGGCGTCTCGCTCTCGGTCGACCGCGGTGAGAAGCTCGCGCTGCTTGGCGCGAACGGGTGCGGGAAGTCGACCCTCCTGAAGATCCTCGACGGACTCCTCTTCCCCGACACCGGGACGTTCCACGCGTTCGGATCCGAGGTGACCGAGCGATCACTCGAAGACGAACAGCTCTCGCGAGGATTTCGCTCGCGGGTCGGCTTCGTGTTCCAGAACTCCGATGCCCAGGTCTTCTCCCCCACCGTGCGGGACGAGATCGCGTTCGGGCCCCTGAACATGGGTCTCGAGCCCGACGAGGTCGAACGCCGGATCGGCGACACGCTCGCGATGCTGTCGATCGAGGATCTCGCCGATCGCGCTCCGTATCAACTCTCGGGCGGCCAGAAGAAGCGGGTCGCGATCGCGTCGGTCCTGGTGATGAATCCCGAGGTGCTCATCTTCGACGAGCCGACCGCGTCGCTCGATCCGCGCACCCAGGAGTGGCTCGTCGAGCTCATCGTCGATCTCAACCGGGTCGGAAAGACGATCGTGCTCGCAACGCACGACCTCGCGACCCTCGACGCGCTCGCCGACCGGTGCGTCGTCTTCAGCGAGGAGCACACGCTCGTCGCCGAGGGCACGCCCGAGGAACTGCTCGGTGACACCGCGCTCCTGCGCTCGGTGAACCTCGTGCACGAACACACCCACGCGCACCACAGCGTGTTCCACCGTCACGAACACGGAGCCGACCATCATGCTTGACCACTCGACCAACGGCGCCGCGCACATCCTCGATCAGCTGCGCGAACGGGGAGAGCGCATCACCACGCCGCGGCGGGCCGTCATCGAGCTCCTCGCGAGCACGCACGAGCACCTCACGGTCGACGACATCGCGAGCCGGTTGCACGTGCTGCACCCGTCGATCGCACCGTCGACCGTCTACCGGACCCTCGAGGCGCTGCAGAAGATGGGCATGGTCGAGCCGATCCACCGCGGTCAGGGCGCGACCTTCTTCCACCTCGCGCAGGCCCACCAGCATCTCGTCTGTGAAGTGTGCGGCAAGGTCTCCGACATCCCCGCGCACGAGCTCGACGACCTCGTCCACCGCCTTCACGACCACTACGGCTTCGAGCTCGAGCCCAGCCGGTTTGCGCTCCCCGGCCGGTGCTCGGAACACGTGAGCTGAATCAGCTCTCCCGGTTGGCCCGCAGCGCGCGCCGCCAGACGGGACGGTAGGCCTCGAGCCCGTCGGGTGAGAGCCAGGCTTCGGGCCCGGCGGCGATCGCGACGCGTTCGGGCACGCTCCCCCAGATCTGCACTCCGGCCTCCGCCCACGCGGCAACGACATCCTGGTAGTCGCGCGTGTAGGTACGCGCCGAGCAGATCACGAGACCGAGCGGCACATTGATCGGCACCTGCTCGAGCACCGCCTCCACGCGGTGCGTCTCGACGCCGCCGATGCGAGTCGGGAGCACGACGCAATCGGCGCGGTCGATCGCCTTCGCGAGCAGGCGCTCGTTGCCGGGAGGAGTGTCGACGACCGCGACGGTGTCGCCTTCGATACGGTCGAGCGCCTTCGTGAGCAGGCGCTCGGTCGGTGCTTCGACGAGCTCGACCGCCGCGAGGTTCTCGTCACCGGAGCTCTCGATCCAGTCGGCCGCGCTCGCCTGCGGGTCGGCATCGACCAGCGTGGTGGCCCGTCGGCCCGCCGCCGCAAGGGCCGAGAGGTACACGGAGGTCGTCGTCTTCCCGACCCCGCCCTTCAATGCCGCGACCACGATGATCATGAGGGCCGACCGTATCAAGTGCTCTCGATGATCGGGTCGTGCCATCCGCCGTCGGCCTGAATGAGCGCGTCGGCTTCCTTCGGTCCCCACGTGTGGGCCGGGTACGCGATGACCGGCGCGTGCTGTTCGAGCACGGGCTCGACGACGGCCCACGCGGCTTCGACGCCGTCTTCGCGGGCGAAGAGCAGCTTCTCGCCGTGCATCGCGTCGCCGAGCAACCGCTCGTAGGGCTTCATCTCGTCGGGATGCTGGTCGCAGAGGTACAGCTCGAGCTGACGGCCGGTGAAATTCTCACCCGGCGTCTTGGCGCGCGCACCCAACGCGATCGCGACCTTCGGATTGAGGCGGAACCGCAGATAGTTGGTGTCGCCCGGCGTGGGCAGCGCTTCGGGGAACACCTGCTGCGGCGGTGACTTCAGCTCGACCCGCACCTCGGTGCAGGTGACCGGCAGGTTCTTCCCGGCGCGGATGTAGAAGGGCACACCACCCCAGCGCCACGAGTCGATGAAGAGCCTCAGCGCGACATACGTCTCGACGTCGGAGTCGCTCGCGACGCCCGCCTCGTCGCGGTAGCCGTCGAACTGACCGCGCACCAGATCACCGGGTGCGAGCGGGCGCATGGCACGGAAGACCTTCTCCTTCTCGTCGCGCAGGGCCTCGACGCCCATGCCGACGGGCGGCTCCGCCGCAAGGAGGGCCACGACCTGCAGGAGGTGGTTCTGCACGACATCGCGCAATGCGCCGACTTCTTCGTAGAACTTGCCGCGGCCCTGCACACCGAAGTCTTCGGCCATCGTGACCTGCACGCTCGACACGTAGTTGCGGTTCCAGATCGGCTCGAGGAACGAGTTCGCGAACCGGAAGTAGAGGAGGTTCTGCACCTCCTCTTTGCCAAGGAAGTGATCGATTCGGAAAATCGACGTCTCCGGAAACACTGATGCGATCACTTCGTTGAGCGCGCACGCCGAAGCGAGATCGCGACCGAACGGCTTCTCGACGATCACACGCGCGTTGTCGGCGCAGCCCGACTTGCCCAGGCCCTCGACGACAACCGGGAACAGACTCGGAGGGATCGCGAGGTAGTGCGCCGGGTGCTTCGAGTCGCCGAGCTCTTTGCGCAGCTTCTTGAACGTGGCCGCGTCGTTGTAGTCGCCGTCGATGTACTGCAGCTTCGCCAGCAACTGGTCACACGCACCCTGGTCGACGACCTCGCAGTGCTCGTCGAGACTTGCCTTCGCACGGGCGCGCAGCTGCGCGAGATCCCACTGCGACGACGCCACGCCGATCACCGACACGTCGAGGTGCCCATGCTTCGTCAAGGCGTAGAGCGCAGGGAAGATCTGCTTGTAGGCGAGATCTCCCGAGGCCCCGAAGAAGACGAGCGCGTCGGACGGTTCGGCGGTCATCGGGGCTCCGTCACGGCTGCGGGGCGTCGGCGGTCCGGACCAGGTAGTCCTCGGCGGCATCGTCCCAATCCATCGCGATGATCCCGCGGGCCTGCGCGGCCTTCGCGAACTGCAGGAAGGTCGCGTAGCCAAAGCGCTTCTCGGTGAAGTCGGGCTCGCGCTTGCGCATGCGGTCCTTGAGCCCGGAGAGGTGGGGCGAGCCCGAGCGCTTCTGCAGCTGCGCGACGACATCCGCGAGCAGGGCCAGCGCTTCGTCTTCGCCGCCGACGCGATCGGGCAGCGTCACCTCCGGATCGCCGGCCGCGCCACCCGGGCGCAGCGCGACGACACCACCGGACTCGAGACTCCGCAGCAGCTCACCGAACGCCCGAAATCCGTGATCGGCCTCGTTGAAGGTGGGGTCGCGCCGCAGGATGGCCCGCTTGAGCGTCGACGCACGCACGCCCTCCGTGCCGCTGCGCTGCAGGCCGGTGAGGGTACGGGTCACCAGGGTCTGGAGCGACGCGGTGTCGGGCGCCGCGACCTTCGCGCGTTCCTCATCGACCGTCGCGTCAACCGCGGGCCCGGCAACGGCCGCGGCCGCCTGCTTGCCGCGTCCTCGCGGGCGCTCCGCCTTGGCCGGCGCCGCATCACGCTTCCGTCCGGGCCCCGGCTCGATGCCTTCGAGGCGGTCGTAGAAGAGGAACTCGTCGACCGACGGCGGGAGCAGCGCGGAGGTCGAGCCCGCGACACCGATGCCGATGACGCGCTTGTTGAGCTCGCGCAACTTCGCGACGAGCGGAGTGAAGTCGGAGTCGCCGGTGCAGAGCACATAGGTCGTGATGTAGTCACGCTCGAACGCCAGCTCGATCGCGTCGACCGCGAGCTTGATGTCGGCGGCGTTCTTGCGCACCGCGCCGAGCTTCTGCGGTATCTCGATGAGCTCGACGTTCTGACGCGCCAGCATGCGGCGACCGTCGTCGAACATCGTCCAGTCGGCGTACGCGCGCTTCACGACGATGCGGCCGCGGTCGGCGATCGCGTCCGCAATGGGACCGAAGTCGAAGGCCGCACCGCGCAGGTGCTCACGCGCGCCGATCGCGAGGTTCTCATAGTCGAGGAACAACGCGATCCGCTCTTCGTCCATCGGCGCACTGTATGTCGGGGCCGGCTCGGTCACGTCACACCGTCGGTCATCTCGCAACATCCTTTTCGTCTTCGTCGTCGTCGCGTTCGGAAGCTTCCAGTGCCTCGGCAACCGCGCCGAACACTCTGCCGACCGTCGCGAGGTCGCGAGCCGAGCCGCGCTCGACGAGGTGGGTGATGACGCCGTCGACGTGGGTCGTCGCGGCCCGCTCGAGGCGACGGCGCCCGGTCGGCGTCAGCACTGCGAGCGACCCGCGGCGGTCCGACGGGCAGGGCCGCCGCTCGACGAGGCCCTCGGCGACGAGCCGGTCGACGCGGTAGGTGAGCCGGCTGCGCGACACGAGTGCCCGGTCGGCCAGCTGCGCCATGCGCAGCCCGCCCCGGGGCGCCTCCGAGAGCCAGACCAGGATCTCGTAGTCGGCCAGCGTGAGGCCGTGCTCTTCGCTGAGCTCGGCGTCGAGCCGTTCGAGCAGCAACGACGAGCCCCGCAGGAAGCCGCGCCAGGCCTGCTGCTCTTCGGCGGTCAGCCAGCGGACAGGTTCCATCGCTGCGCAGTGTACGGACCAGGCTTGGAATAACCCGGCTCCGCCGCCAGTTGTTGAACTTTGAATAGTTCAAATTCAAACAATTTTCCGAGGGAGCACGCCATGACTGACACCACCACCATCGAACTGACCCGCAACGTCGACGGCCACACGGTCCCCGCGGCCGGGAGCTGGAGCGTCGACCAGGCGCACTCGACCGTCGAGTTCGTCGCCCGCCACCTCATGGTGACGAAGGTGCGCGGCCGGTTCAGTGACTACGACGCCGCGATCACGATCGCGGAGCGCCCGGAGGACTCGAAGGTCGACGTCACGATCAACACCGCGAGCATCACGACCGGCGACCCCGGCCGTGACGGACACCTCGTCGGCGCCGACTTCCTCGACGTCGAGAACTACCCCACCATCGCGTTCGCCTCGACGGGCGTGCGGCCGGACGGGTCGAGCACCTGGAACGTCGACGGAGACCTCACCGTGCACGGCGTCACCCAGCCGGTCACGTTGACCGTCGAGTTCGGCGGAGTCGCAACCGATCCGTGGAACAACACGAAGGCCTTCTTCACCGCGTCGACCGAGTTCGACCGTGAGCGCTTCGGCCTCACCTGGAACCAGCCGCTCGCAGGCGGCGGGGTGCTCGTCGGCAAGAAGGTGCGCGTCGAGCTCGAGATCCAGGCGACGCCGAGCGCGACCTGATCCTCTGAGGCGCGATCCTCTCCGGTGAGTCGGGGCGGCTCCGGTACACTCACGGGCCGTCCTGGTGGCTGTAGCTCAGGTGGTTAGAGCGTCGGGTTGTGGTCCCGAAGGCCGGGGGTTCGAGTCCCCTCAGTCACCCTCTTCGATGCCGGTCGGCAACCACCGACCGGCATCGGCGCGTTCGGGCCTAGGAACGCGGGCCCAGCATGTCGCGCAAGGCCGGCTCGAGGTCGGTATGGGCGAACGCGTAGCCGTCGTCGAGCAGCCGCTTCGGCATCACCCGTTGGCCTCCGACGAGCAGTGCCGCAACGAGCTCGCTCCCGTAGATCACCTTGAGGGGCAGGAGCGGTGTCGGCAGCACGGTCGGGCGGTGCAACACCTTGCCGAGCGCGGCGGTGAGCTCGGCGTTCGTCGCGGGGTTGGGCGCGGTCAGGTTCACGGGGCCGCGGATCGACTCGTGATCGACGGCGTGGAGGATCGCTCCGACGACATCGTCGAGCGTGATCCAGCTCATCCACTGCTTGCCCGACGCGACCCGCCCGCCGAGCCCGAGCCGGAACGGCGTGAGCAGGCGCTTGAGCACGCCCCCGCTCGGCCCGAGCACGATGCCGGTGCGGGTAGTCACGACCCGGATGCCGGCGTCGGCCGCCGGCTGCGTCGAGGCCTCCCACTGCCGGCACACCTCCGCGAGGTAGTCGGCGCCGCTCGAGCTGGTCTCGTCGAGCACCTCGTCTCCGCGATCGCCGTAGTACCCGATCGCGGATCCCGAGACGAGCACTGCGGGCTTGGTCGCCCGGGCGGCCAGGGCGCGCGCGATGAGCGTGGTGCCCTTCTCGCGCGATTCGAGGATGCGTCGCTTCTGCTCCGGCGTCCACTTCTTCTCGCCGATGCCTTCGCCCGCGAGGTGGATCAACGCATCGGCGCCGTCGAACGCGTCGTCGGAGATCGTGCCGGCGTCGGGATCCCATACCGGGCCGGTTGCGCCGGCTCCCCGGCGCAGTCGGACGACGTCGTCGCCACGTTGTTCGATCGCGCGGACGACCGCGGTCCCGATGAAGCCCGTCGAACCGGTCACGACGATGCGCACGAACACACGCTAGGCCGTCGAGCCCGAGTTGCTAGCATGAGCCGTTCGATCCGGGAAACCGGATCCGAGCGCCCCTAGCTCAACTGGTTAGAGCGTCGGACTCTTAATCCGCAGGTTCCGGGTTCGAGTCCCGGGGGGCGTACTCAACAACCCCAGGTCAGACGCCACGAACTCGGCGGACGACCGAGTGGTGTTCTTCTCAGCCAAGAATGATCCAAGAATTTTTGTCGGTACATTCGTGGTCATGCGCGGTTCACTACGAGAGCGTCGAGCAGGTCGGTGGGAGTTAGTCGTGTCGCTCGGCCGCGATCCGCTCGACGGCCGATACCGTCAACTCAGTCGCACCGTCGACGGCACGAAGCGTGAAGCGCAACGCGCGCTCGCCGCGCTCATCACCGAGGTATCGGCCGGACGCGAGACCGGTGCCAACGCGACCGTCGCGGATCTCCTCGCGCAGTGGCTCGACCTCGCCGCCGAGCAGCTCTCACCCACCACCTTGCGGACCTATCAGCAGAACGTGCGCACGCGCCTCGGCCCGGCGATCGGTTCGGTTCGCGTCCGCAAACTTCGCGCGCAGGAGCTCGATCAGCTCTACGGCGCGTTGATGCGCGACGGCAAGCTCTCGCCCACAACGGTCCGCCAGGTGCACTCCGTGATCCGCCGTGCGCTCGCGCAGGCAGTGCGGTGGGTTTGGGTCCCGGTCAACGTCGCCGCCAACGCCACGCCGCCCCGGGCCCGCAAGCCACACCTCGACCCTCCGAAGGTGGCCGACGTGCAGAAGATCCTCGCGGCCGCGTTCGAGGAGAACACCGAGTTCGGAATCTTCCTCCACTTCGTCGCCGCATCAGGAGCGCGGGGAGGGGAAGCCTGCGCGTTGCGGTGGTCCGACATCGACCTCGAAACCGGAATCGTGATCATCAGCCGCTCGATCATCAACACGCCCAGCGGCGGCTACCTCGAGAAAGACACCAAGACCCACGCGATCCGCAAGCTCGCCCTCGATGTCGAACGATGGCATTGCTCGACGCACACCACCGCCGTGAGACCGCACGCGGCACCATGTGCGGCACCACGCTTCCACAGGAAGCGTTCGTGTTCAGCGAGTCTGCCGACGCCACGCGGCCGTGGCATCCCGACACCCCCACCGCACGGTTTGTTCGCCTGCGGCACAACGTCGGTCTCGACAACGTGCGACTGCACGACCTGCGCCACATGCATGCAACCCAACTCCTCGCCGCCGGCGTCCCGGTCCGCACCGTCTCCGGTCGCCTCGGACACGCCAACGCCGCAACAACTCTCAACGTCTACGCGCACTTCCTCGAAGCAAGCGATCGCCAAGCCGCGACCGTCATGGGCGACCTCCTACGACCGACGTGACGACGCGTGTTAGCCGTCGAAAACACCGGGCCCACAACACCTCGTATTTCCCAAAGCGCTGCCCTCGCGAGCTCGACTGAGAAGCGCCAGATCGCCTAATACACGGGTGATCTTTCGGACATCCGCGACACACGTCAAGCGCGGTGCGAGCGTGCGGGGATGAGCTGGCTTCCTGATTTGGTGCGCTGGTCGTCACCGGCTGGCGAGGTCCGTTACGCGCTCGGTGATCC
>JBBSEC010000034.1:0-38883 GCA_038240075.1 Acidimicrobiia bacterium | reverse complement strand
TGAGCATCGCGGTCGCGGCGGCGACTGCGCCGTCGCGTGCACCGGTGAGGCCCTTGGCGATGAGCGGGATGCCGTGCTCGATCGGCTCCATGACGAGCGGGATGCCGATGAGCCCGGTCGAGCACACGAGCACGTCGTCGGTGGCGATGCCGAGCGTTCCGCCCACCAGCTCGCACATGCGGAGTGCGTCGCGACGACCCGCGGCACCGGTCGCCGCGTTCGCGTTGCCGCTCGACACGACGATGGCCGCGGCCTGCCCGTCGACGAGATGGGCCCGGCTCACCTGCACGGGTGCCGCGCACGCGAGATTCGTCGTGAAAACGGCCGCAGCCGGTACCGCGACATGATCCGACGTCGCGACGATCGCAAGGTCGGGACGGTTGCCGTCCTTGATCCCGATCGCGCCGCCGCCGGCGACGAAACCCGCGGCCGCCGTGACGCTCACGGGAACATCCCGACTGCGGGGAGACCGAGCGTCTCGGGGAGACCGAGCACGAGGTTCGCGTTCTGGATCGCCTGGCCCGACGCACCCTTCACGAGGTTGTCCTCGGCCGCGATCGCGACCACGGTTCCGGTGCGCGCGTCGAAACGCACCGTGACGTGCACCGAGTTCGAGCCCGTGGTCGCCTTCGTGTGCGGCGATTCGTCGAGCACCGCGATGAACGGGTCGTCGCGGTAGAAGTCGCGGTAGTGCTCGAGCAGCGCGCCGGTCGACACGCCGCTGGCCGACGGCCGCGCGTAACAGGTGGCGAGAATGCCGCGTGTCATCGGGACGAGGTGCGGGGTGAAGAGCAACGACACCGGCCCGCCGCCGACGTGCGCGAGCGTCTGTTGCATCTCGGCCGTGTGGTAGTGCGTGAGCAGCGAGTACGCGGAGACGTCTTCGTTCACCTCGCTGAACAGGCTGCCCGTCTTCAACGTGCGGCCCGCCCCGGAGACACCCGAGCACGCGTCGGCGACGATGCCGGCCGGCTCCACGAGGCCGCCGGCGAGCAGCGGCGCCAGCGCGAGGCTCACCGCGGTCGCGTAGCAGCCCGGGTTGGCGACGTGGTGCGCGGCGGCGAGCTGCGGCCGGTAGAGCTCGACCAGCCCGTAGGTGAACTCGTCGATCAGGTCGGGTGCCGTGTGCCCGGCGCCGTGCCAGTGCTCGTAGGCGTCGGCCGGAAGGCGGAAATCGGAGCCGATGTCGACGACATGGGCGACGTGCCCACCGATGGCCGCCGCGTGCTTCTGCGACT
This sequence comes from Acidimicrobiia bacterium, assembly GCA_038240075.1. Lineage (GTDB taxonomy): Bacteria > Actinomycetota > Acidimicrobiia > IMCC26256 > PALSA-610 > DATBAK01. The sequence continues at coordinate 37,645 of JBBSEC010000034.1, read as the reverse complement.
CTCCGTGCGGCAGCGCGAGAAAGACGACGTCGAGGCCCGCGAGGTCGGCCGCGTCGAGCTTCGTGAGCTGCAGGCCGCCGTACGCGTGCGCGAGCGACGGATACAGAGCGCCCACCGTGGTGCCGGCGTTGGAGTCGGCCGTGACGTGGACCGCGTCGATCTCGGGATGGCCGGCGAGCAGCCGCAGCAGCTCGGCCCCCGTGTACCCTGACGCCCCGACGACGCCGGCTCGATACGCCATGGTGCATATCATACAGATGACTGCATAGGTATGTCGATCTCATTCTCCGACCTGGCCGCGGGCACGACCCTCGAGCCGTTCACCGTGGCGATCTCGGAGGCGGCCAACGACCGCTACTGGGACGGTGCCGGTGTCGACCACCCGCTGCGTCGGGCCGGTGCCCTCTATCCCCTGATCGCCGCCAATCTCACGATCCTGACCTTCGGCCGCCTGTGCCCCGACGCAATGATCCAGACCCGTCAGGGGCTCGTGTGCCACCGGCGGGCAGACGCGCCGGCGAGCCTCCGCACGACGGGCCTGGTGAGCAAGCGCTACGAGCGGCACGGCCGCAGCTACATCGTCGTGGAGGCCACCGTGTGGGTCGACGACGCCCGCCTCTGGACGTCGACCGTGCACTTCACCCCCGCCGCGTCACTATGACGGTCTCGAAGCGGTCCCTCCACGTCACCGAGGAGCTCATCGTCCGCTACTCGCGGCGGGGCAACTTCCACAGCGAGCACGAGACGTCGGAGTCGCTCGGGCTGCCCGGCCTCGTCGCGCAGGGCACGCAGGTGACCGGTCCCGCGTACGGCCTGTTGCTCGACGCGTGGGGCGACGCCTTTCTCGCGCACGGTTCGCTCGACGTGCGGTTCGTCGCCATGACCCTCGCGGGCGACACCGTCACCGCGACCGTCGACGCGTCGGAGACGGACGCGACGATCGAAATCGTCAACGGCGACTCGACCGGTGTGGTCGGCAGTGCGACCCGCCAAGCCGCCGGCGACTGACGGCGCTCAGGCCTCGATCAGGCGGTCGGTCAGCGCGGCGCGCACCGGGTCGGGAATCGCGAACGGCTCGTTGAGACCGGGCCGCACCGCGCAGTAGGTGATCGTCGCCCGGCACGCGTCCTTGCCGTCGATCGCGGCGCGGTAGGAGAGATCGAACGACTTCGTGCCGATGCGACTGGGCGCGACCTCAACGTCGATCCATTCGTCGAAGCCGGCCGGACCGACCCACTCGATCACCGCCTTCACGAGCATCACGTCGAACTCCTTGATCCAGAAGCCGGGACCGAAGCCGAGTGACGACATGAAGCGCGTGCACGAGTCGTCGAAATACGTGAGCCAGTGCGCGTTGAACACAACGCCCTGCCCGTCGACCTCCGCGTACCGCACGCGGATGCGATGGACGAACGGCTCGACCCCCACTCCAACACCCACGCCTACGCGCGGAGCTCGGCGCCGTGCGTGGCGATGACCGCGTCGATCGCGCGCTGACGCGCGGTCGCGACTTCGGCGTCGGTGAGCGTGCGGTCAGGTGCGCGGAACCGCAGCGAGAATGCGATGCTCACCCGGCCCGAACCGATCGCGTCGGATCGGAACGTGTCGAACACCGAGACGGTCTCGAGCAGGTCGCCACCCGCTTCCTGCAGTGTGCGCAGAATGTCGCCGGCGGGCACGGTGTCGGCGACCACGAACGCGAGGTCGACACCCGAGCTCGGGAAGCGGGAGACGGAGCCCGCCAGCACGCTGCGGCGCGTCGCGCCCAGGAGCAATCCGAGGTCGAGCTCGAGCGCCATCGCGCCGGCGCCGACCCCGTGGTGCGCGGCCGCCGCCGCGGACACCTGTCCGACGCTGCCGGTCTCGGTGCCGCCGACGAGCACGCGCGCACTGCGACCCGGGTCGAAGCCCGGCCCGCCCCCCGCCAGCAGTCGGACATCCGCCAACCGCAACGCATCGGCGAGCGCCTCGAACCAGGCGACGGCGTCGGCGGGCTCGAGGTCGCGGTCGGGTCCGAAGGGGCGGTCGCGCACGAGACCGGTCGCGGCCACGCAGACGTGGTCCCGCTCCACCGGGAGCAACGTGCCGAGCACCGGCGCGCCGAACACGGTGCCGAGCTCGAACAACGCGGCGTCGGTGTTGCCGCGCGCGACATTGGTGCCGAGAGCGGTGAGCAGTCCCGGGAGCAGCGCCGTCCGCAACACCGATTCCTCGGTGCGCAGCGGGTTCTCGACCTCGACGACCGCATCGAGCGGCAATCCGGTCGCGGCAATCTCGCCCGGCGCGACGAGCGGCAGCGTGAAGCCTTCGCAGAGGCCGGCACCGACGAGCACGTCGGCGACCAGCCGGCGCTCGCGCTGCTCGCGCGTGAGACGGCCGACGGTCGGGCTCGTCGGAACGGTGCGCGCGATGTTGTTCAGGCCGTGCCGGCGACCGACTTCTTCGACGATGTCGATCTCACGCGTGAGGTCGGGGCGAGCCGTCGGTGGCTTGGCGACGAAGTCGTCGCCGGTGCCTTCCACCGCGATGTCGAGCGGTCGGAGGAGGTCTTTCACCGCATCGGGCGCGAGCGCGGTGCCGAGGATCGCGTTGACGCGCGCCGTGCGCACGGAGATGCGCGGGCGCGCGATGGGGTTCGGGTAGCGGTCGATCGCGCCGGCGAGGGGCTTCGCGCTCGCCACCTGTTCGAGCAGCTCGATCGCGCGCGCCGCACCGCTCGCGGCGCCGTTCGGATCGATGCCGCGTTCGAACCGCGCGCTCGCCTCCGAACGCAGGTTCAGCCGTTTCGCGGACGCCGCGATCCCCGACGGCTCGAAGTAGGCCGACTCCAGCAGGATCTCGCGCGTGTCGGCGTCGACCTCGGACTCGCGGCCGCCCATGATCCCGGCGATGGCCTGCGGCGCGCGCTCGGCGTCGCAGATCAGGAGGTCCTCGACGTGGAGCGTCCGCTCGACGCCGTCGAGCGTGGTCATCTTCTCGCCCGGGCTCGCGAGGCGCACGACCAGGCCCCGCCCGGCGAGCCGGCCGAGATCGAACGCGTGCAACGGGCGGCAGCGCTCGAGCATCACGTAGTTGGTCACGTCGACGACGTTGCTGATCGGGCGCATCCCGGCCAGCCGCAGCCGCCGTTGCATCCACGCGGGCGACTCCCCCATCGTCACCGTGGCGGCGCGCAGCACGAGTCGGGGGCAGCGGTCGGGAGCCTCAACCACCGCGCTCACACCGTCGATCTGGGTGCCCGGCTCGACGTCGCGCTCCGGATCGGTGAATGGCAGATTGAAGTGCGCCGCGAGGTCGCGGGCGATGCCGACGATGCCCATCGCGTCGGGACGGTTCGGCGTGATCTTCATGTCGAAGACGACATCGTCGAGTCCGAGCGTTTCGCGTACGTCGGTTCCGAGCTCGGCGTCGCCGTCGATTGCGAGGATGCCGGCGTGGTCGTCGCCGAGGCCGAGCTCGCGCGCCGAGCACAGCATGCCGTCGGAGACCTCGCCGCGGATCTTGCTGCGCTTCAGGACGACTCCGCCCGGCAACGTCGCACCGACCGTCGCCAGCGGCACGACCATGCCCGGCTTGATGTTCGGCGCACCGCAGACGACGCGCACGATGCCGTTGCCGGTGTCGACGTCGGCGACCCGCAACTTGTCGGCGTTCGGATGCTCGAGGACATCGACGATCCTCGCGACGACGACTCCGCCGATCTCCGCACCCGGCGCTTCGATCTCCTCGACCTCGAGGCCGAGATTGTCGAGCGCGGTCCCGATGACGTCAGCCGGTTCGTCGATCGCTACGAACTCGCGGATCCAGGAAAGTGGGGCACGCATCGGATGGCCTTTGTGATCTTAGAATTGCCGGAGGAAGCGGACGTCGTTCTCCCAGAGCATCGCCTGGATGTTGTCGATCTCGTGGCGCATCAGCGCGATCCGGTCGATGCCGAAGCCGAACGCGAAGCCCGAGTACTCCTCGGGATCGATCCCGACCGCGGTCAACACGTTGGGGTCGACGACGCCACAGCCGCCGAGCTCGATCCAGCCGGTGTGCGAGCAGACACGGCAACCACCCGTGCAGAACGGGCACGAGAACGACAGCTCGGCCGACGGCTCGGTGAAGGGGAAGAACGACGGCAGGAAGCGGGTCGCGACGTCGTCACCGAAGAGCGCCTGGATGAACGTCTCGATCGTGCCCATCAGGTCGCCCATGGTGATGCCACGGTCGATGACGAGCGCCTCGATCTGATGGAACACCGGCGAGTGCCGCGCGTCGGGCGTGTCGCGCCGGAACGTGCGCCCGGGCATGACCGCGTAGATCGGCAGCGGCAGCGTCTCCATCAGCCGGATCTGCACCGGCGACGTGTGCGTGCGCAGCATCACCTGCTCGGGCTCACCGAGCTTCACGTAGAGCGTGTCCTGCATCGCGCGCGCGGGATGGCCGACGGGGAAGTTCAGCGCTTCGAAGTTGTGCCAGTCGTCCTCGACCTCGGGACCGCCGAACACGCGGTAGCCGAGACCGACGAAGATGTCTTCGAGCTCCCGCCACACCTGCGAGACGATGTGCAGGTGCCCGCGCTCGTAACCTCGTGCGCCGAGCGTGAGGTCGACCGCCGGACCGGCAGCGGCGCCGGCTCCCTCTGCGAGAAGCGCGGCGCGCCGGGCTTCGATCGCACCTTCGATCGCGGCCTTCGCCTCGCCGAGCGCGCGGCCGATGTCCTTGCGCGCTTCCGGAGGGGCCGACTTGATGGCCTCGCGGACCTCGAGCAGCTCCGAGCGCTTCCCCAGCGCGCGCCGCTCGGCCTCGTCGAGATCCTCGAGCGTCCCGACCGACGCGACGGCGGTCGTCTCCTTGGCCGCGATCTCGGCTGCGCGCGCGACGAGCGCGCTCCCGTCGTCACTCACTGCCCGGCTCCGGCGGCTGTCATTCAGTGCCTCCGGCGGCTGTCATTCAGTGCCTCCGGCGGCTGTCATTCAGTGCCTCCGGCGGCTGTCATTCAGTGCCTCCGGCGGCTGTCATTCAGTGCCTCCGGCGGCATGTCGGCGCTGCCGCTGCGCTTCGAAGCACAGCACGGTTGCGGCCATCGCGAGGTTGAGCGACTCGGCGCCCGGGCGCATCGGGATCGTGACCATGTCATCGAGCATGGCGAGCGGGAGGGCTCCGAGGCCGTGCACCTCGTGCCCGACGACCAGGGCGAGCGGGCCGGTGAGATCGAGATCGTCGAGCGGGCGTCCGCCCCGAGCGGTTGCACCGACCCGGCACAGGCCGTCGGCACCGAGGCGCTCGAGGATCTCCACGGTCGGACTGCCTTCCACGATCGGGACAGCGAACAGGGCGCCCGCCGTTGCACGCAGCACCTTCGGATTGTAGGCGTCGACCGATCCCGCACCGAGGGAGATAGCGCCCACACCCGCGGCGGCGCCGCTGCGCACGAGGGTGCCCGCGTTCCCGGGATCGGAGACGCGATCGGCCACCAGAACGAAATCGGCACCGGCCAGCGCGTCGGGTGTCGCGCGGCGCAGCACGCCGCAAGCGAAGACACCCTGCGGTGTGACCGTGTCACCGAGCCGCTCGGCAACGCCCGTACCGAGCATCCGCACGACGACGTCGCGCGCGCGGCATTCACGGACCACATCGGCATCGGCGTTGTTCGCGTCGACGTAGACCGCATCGAGGTCGACGTGGTGGTCGAGCGCGCTCTGCAGCACACGCGGACCTTCGATTACGAAGCGCGCCGACTCGTCGCGCGCGCGGCGCGACCGCAGCAGCCGCCGCAACTCGCGAACCTCGGGATGACTCGCGCCCAGCGCCGCGCGAGGCGCGCTCATGAGACGGGGCCTACGAACGACAGGCGCTCAAGCGGCGTCGAGCGCCTCACGCGCGGTCGAGACCAGCGCACCGAACGTGGCCGGCTCGCGCACCGCGATGTCGGCGAGGACCTTGCGGTCGACCTCGACCTCGGCGGCCTTCAACCCCGCGATGAACCGCGAGTACGAGATGCCGTTCTCGCGGCACGCGGCGTTGATGCGGACGATCCAGAGCCGGCGGAACTCGCCCTTGCGCGCACGACGGTCGCGGTACGCGTAGCGCAGCGAGTGCATGACCTGCTCGTTGGCCGCACGGAGGTGGCGACTGCGCGAGCCGGTGTAGCCCTTGGCCTGCTCGAGCGTCGCCCGACGACTCTTCTTGCCATTGACAGAACGCTTGACCCTGGCCATGACGTCTCCTAGATCCCGAGCAGCTTCTTGATGCGACGCTTGTCGCCCCCGGTCACCTCGGCCGGACGGCCGAGCCTGCGGGTCCTGCTCGTGGGCTTGTGCTCGAGCAGGTGATCGCGGAACGCGTGCTTGCGCCGGATCTTGCCGGTGCCGGTGACCCGGAACCGCTTGGCGGCCCCGCGGTGCGTCTTCATCTTGGGCATGATCGTCTCTCTCAGGCTGGTGAAGTCGAGGCCGGCGCAGGTGTTGCCGGTTCAGTCGGTGTCGGGGTTGCGGCGGCGGGCGCCGCGGGCTCGGGCTCCTTCGGCTTCGGGGCCCGAGTACCGGAACCACCGGCGCCGGGTCCGGGCTTCGTGCCGGGCTTGCGAAGCGGGTTGAGCACCATGGTCATGTTGCGACCGTCCTGGCGGGGTGCGGACTCGACCGTGGCGTACTCGGTCACCATCTCCGCGACCCGTTCGAGGATCTTGCGCCCGATCTCCGGGTGCGCCATCTCGCGGCCCCGGAACATGATCGTGAGCTTGACCTTCGAGCCCTCGCCCAGGAAGCGCTCGACGTGCTTCATCTTGGTTTCGAAGTCGTGCCCGTCGATCTTGGGGCGGAACTTCATCTCCTTGATGACGACGTTCGTCGCTCGCTTGCGCGATTCCTTGCGTCGCTGATCCTGTTCGTACTTCCACTTGCCGAAGTCCATGATCCGGCAGACCGGAGGATCGGCGTTCGCCGCGACCTCGACGAGGTCGAATCCCTGTTCCCGCGCCATCGAGAGCGCTTCGGGCAGCGGCTTCACCCCGTACTGGGTGCCGTCGCCGCCGATGAGCAGGACTTGGCGAGCACGAATGCGATCGTTGATGCGGGTGTCGTCAGCGGCCAGAGTGGCTTCTCCTCGTGTCGTCGGAGCCGACGCGAAACGGCGACGGGCTCGAGGAAGCCCGCCGCCGGGACCGCTGCGCTGCGCGGCTCGGAACCGGACCCGGACTCGGAGAGAGGCCACAATGCATGTGGTTCGATCCGGCCGGGCGGGGACCCGCAGGTCCCGCTTCCCAATCAGTTTTCTGGAGGATACCAGCGTGAGCAGCATCTGGACGCCTTCCGGTGAGTACCGGCCCGACGACGAGCCGGCAGGACCGGGGCCGGGCCCCGCGATCGAGGTGCCCGGTGGCGCCGCCGAGGGCGGGCAGATCAGCCCCGAAGAGCTCGAAGCCATGGGCCGGCTCCACGACCAGCTCCGGGCCACACCCGCCGTCGACGTCGTCGCCAACCACGTCGTGCAGCTGTTCCAGCTCGCGCTGGTGTACCTGGGCGCGGGCGTCGGTGGCGACGATGCCGGCGGCCCGCCGATGGCCGACCTGGTGCAAGCGTCGATCGTCATCGACACCATGGCCGCGATCGTCGACGGCCTCGGCCCCCGCCTCGGCGACCACGAGCAGACCCTGCGCGACGCCCTGACCCAGCTCCAGCTGCTCTGGGTCGAGATCGCCGACGAGAGCAACCCGTAAGGCACGGCGTGTTCGCGCCCGGTGACGCGGTGTTGCATCGCAACGTGGTGCTCGAGCGCGTCCGCTTCGTCGTGCCGTCGATCGTCGTATCCGACACTTCTGACGAGACTCGACTCTTCCGTCGGCACGGCACTCCGATCAAGGCCTCCGACAGCTTTGCGCTGCGCGGCGATCCCATGGCCTTCGAGGACGAGAACATCCGGCAGGCCCGGTCTGGGACGTGGGGCATGGTCGACGCGGTTTGGGAGCACACCGACGTGCTCCAGATCGCACGTCCCGCCGACTGGTTCTCCGTCTGGTTGATGTGGATCACCGGCGAGTTCGCGGGCTTCTACGTGAACTTCGAGACACCGTGGCAGCGCACCGCCGGCGGATTCGACACGACCGATCTCGCCATCGATCTCGTCGTCGATCCCGACCACCGGTTCCGTTGGAAGGACGCGGCCGACTTCACCCGGCGCGTGCGTGAGGAGGTGATCACACCGGAAGAAGCCGCAGAGGTCCGCACGGCGACGCTGAACGTGCTGGCCGCAGTCGAGACCCGGCAGGGTGCCTTCGCCGGCGCCGACATCACGTGGCGTCCCGATCCTGCGTGGCCGGTGCCAACCGTTACCGACGGCTGGGACCGCATGGGGTGACGCGCGCTAACGACCCTCTTCGATTCGGTACTCCCATCCCTCCTGCCAGCGGAACTCCTCGGCAGCGAGTTGCTCCAGCGCGATGCCCTCGACGTGGTGATCGAGTGCCCAGCGCGTCGCGACATGACCGATGATCAGCACGCGTGATCCGTCCCATCGATCCACGAAGTCATCGAGCGCGCCCGCGACGCGTGCCGTGGCCTGCCGCCAACTCTCACCGCCGGGATAGGCCTCGTCGATGTAGTGCGCGCGGTCGCGCTGATGCGCCGCCGATGGTGCACCGTTGAAGTCGCCGTAGTCGCACTCGCGAAGTCGCCAGTCGAACAGGATCGGCACCGAGCCGTCGCCGAACGCGATCTCCGCGGTCTCACGAGCGCGTCGAAGATCGGAGCTGAGCACGGCCGCGATCCCCTCGCGACGACGCCGCGCTCCGAGCTCTGCAGCGAGCGCTCGGCCACCAACGGACAGCCGGCTGTGGTGCCAGCGCGACGCGACGCCGCGCTCGTTGTCGTCGCTCAGCGAGTGTGTCTCATAGACGATCTCGAGCACGGCACACCTAGACCGGTTGGAGCGCGCCGGCTTCCCAGCGGCCGAGGCCCGGCGTGACCTCGAAGTGCACCTCGGTGCCGACCGCGATCACGCGGCTGCCGTCGGCAATCGCGGTCGAGTGGAACGGGAACCGCTCCCCCGACTCGGCGACGACTACGCCCGCGCCGCGCTGCTCGTCGAACGCCTCGACCCGGCCGGTACGCAGCGGTTGATCGCTCACGCGACGATCTTGGAGATCGGCAGCTCGATGATGCCGGTCGCTCCCGCGTCCTTGAGATCGGGGATCAAGATGTTGATCTCGGCTTTCGGGACGACCGTCTCGACCGCGAAGCCGTCTTCACCGAAGAGCTTGGAGACCGTCGGAGACTTCAGCGCCGGCAGCAGCGCGATCACCGCGGCGAGGTTCGCGTCGTCGACATTGAGCTTCACAAGCACCCGTCCGCGCGCTTCAAGCGCGCCCGCGAGCAGGGTGTTCAGCTGCTCCATCGCGCGCCGCTTCTGCGGATCCGCGAACGCGAGCGGGTTGGCGATCAGCTCCGTGTACGACACGAGGATGGTGTCGAGGATCGTGAGGCCGGCGGCGCGCAGCGCGCGCCCCGTCTCGGTGATCTCGACGACGGCATCGGCGATCTCGGGGATCTTCGCCTCCGTCGCTCCGTACGACAGTGAGATCTCGGCGTTCACGCCGTGCTTCTCGAGGAAGCGGCGGGTGAGCTCCGGGTACTCGGTGTGCACCCGCACACCCGCGGGCAGGTCTTCGACCGTCTTCCACGGCGTGTTGCCCGCGACCGCCAGCACCATCTTGATGGGGCGCGCGGTCGCCTTCGAGTAGTGGAGCTCGGCGAGGGTGGTGACCTCGGCGCCGGTCTCCTCGATCCAGTCCCGCCCGGTGATGCCGACGTCGAACAGCCCGCTCGCGACGTAGCGGGGGATCTCCTGCGGGCGCAGGATCCGGACGTCGATCACACGCGGATCGTCGATCGTGGCGCGGTAGTCGACCTCCGACGAACGCACGACGGAGAGGTCGGCGTCGTCGAACAGTTGCAGGGTCGCGCGCTCGAGCGAGCCCTTCGGAAGCACGAGTCGCAACATCGGACGAGAAGGCTACTCGTCGGCCGTCGCGGGCCGGCCGGCAATCACCAGGCGGTAGCCGAGATCATGGTCGCGCTGGGTGCGCAGCTCGCCGTAGCGGTCGTCCCAGTCGCCCGACTCGATGGACCGGCGCAGGCACTCGACACCGCGTGCCTCGATCGTGCCATCGAGCTGCGCGAACGACGACATCCCTGCCCTCACCACGGGGTCGAGGTACGCCTCGGGCCGGTTCCAGTAGCAGCCGCCGAAACCGTCGGTGCAATCGGCCGGCACCCGCACCATCTCGATCCTGCACACATCGAGATGCTCGGCCAGCATCGCGAGCGACGGTGCCGCGCGCTCGGAACCGAGCTCGAGGATCTCGGGGAAGTAGTCGGTCACGAGCCAGAACGAGTCGGTCATCTCGGTATCGAACACGTAGAGCACCTGACGCTCGGCGACGCGGCGGATCTCGGCCAAACCCGCGGCGCGATCGCGCCAGTGGTGCAGGGTGAGGACGGCGAGCGCGACGTCGAACGTCGCATCGGGAAACGGGAGTGCCTCGGCCACCGCCTGCACGGCCGGCGCAGCGTCGCGCGCGCGTTGGCGAAGCATCTCGCGCGCGGGCTCGACCGCGACGACGACATCGCGACCCGGTGGTTCGTAGTTGCCGGTGCCGGCACCGACGTTCACCACACGCGCCCCGTCACCGACGGCCGCGAGGATCGCCGACGCGATGCGCGGGTCGGCGCGGCGCGCGCCTTGGTAGCCGACCCCGATGCGGTCGTAGACCGGCGGCGACGGCGAGGCGGACTCAGCGATCGTCCGGCTCCCGGTCGTCGCCGTCGAGCAGGCCCAGCAGATGACCGAGCTTCTCCTGCTTCGCGCGCAGATACACGATGTTCTCGTTCGTCGGCTCCGACACCAGCGGGACGCGCGCCACGATCTCGAGCCCGTAGCCCTCGAGCACCTCGCACTTGCGCGGGTTGTTCGTCATCAATCGGACCGACTCCACGCCGAGGTCGAGAAGGATCAGCGCCGCGATCCCGTACTCGCGGATGTCGGCGGGGAACCCCAGCTCGAGGTTGGCCTCGACCGTGTCGCGGCCCTGTTCCTGCAGCGCGTAGGCGCGCAGCTTCTGACCCAGACCGATGCCGCGTCCTTCGTGGCCGCGCAGGTAGACGACGACACCGCGGTTTTCGGCCGCGACGCGGGAGAGGGCCAGATCGAGTTGCTGCCCGCAGTCACACCGCAGCGATCCGAACACGTCTCCGGTGAGGCATTCGGAGTGCACGCGGGCGAGCACACCGGAGCCCGGGCCCGCCGGTCGCGTGCCGATGTCGCCGCGCACGAACGCGACGTGCTCGGTGCCGTCGGGCCGGGACTCGAAGACGATTGCGGTGAACTCGCCGTAGACCGTGGGGATGCGCGCGGTCGCGACGCGGCGCACCAGCTGGGCCGCGGGGCCACCGAACAGCGTCTCGAGCGGCGTGACGCGGGTCATGGGCGCCGTCTCATCCCGTTCGTCACAGTGGAGATTCTGACCGCGTCCGCGGCGTGCCGCGAACACGAGGCTCCTTCCACCCGTGCCACTGCCTCGCCGTGCCCGCTGTGACACCGATCACCCGTTCGTACGGACCTCGTATTCGAGACGCACGTCGTCGCCCAGGGCTGCGGCCTGCGTCAGGCGGAAGCGGCGGGCCTGCGCGAGGGGCGGGCCGGGATCGACCCCGTAACCGCCGAGCCCGCCCGCGCCCAGGACGACCGGGGCCACGTACGCGACGACTCGATCGACCAGGCCGGCCTCGAAGAACGCTCCGTGCAGTGTCGGGCCCCCTTCGACCAGGGCCTGGAGCACTCCGAGCCGCGCGAGCACACGCAGCAGCTCGCCGGGGTCGACGCCGCCGTTTGCGCCGGCGGCCGCCATCTCGACCGCCGCCCCTGCGGCCACCCACGCGTCGCGGGCCGCCTGCGGCGCGCGACCGGTCGTGACGACCAGTGTCGGCGCGAGCGCCAGGTCGAACAACGCGCCGGTCGCCGGCACGCGGCCGCGGCCGTCGACGAGCACGCGCAAGGGAGGGGGTCCGAACGGAGGCTGGGTGTCGCGGACCGAGAGCACCGGATCGTCGGCGAGCGCGGTCCCCGATCCGACGACGACGGCCTGCGAGTCGGCCCGCAACTCGTGCGCGTCGGCGCGCGCCGCCGCGCCGGTGATCCAACGCGACGCGCCGTCGGACGCGGTGACGCGCCCGTCGAGACTCGTCGCGGTCTTGATCACGACGAAGCTCCGACCCTCGCGCCGATGCACGAGATAGGGATGCAGGTCGTGCGTCGCGTCCTCGCCGCCGATCCCGACGTCGACCGTCACGCTCGCGGCGCGCAGCGCGTCGTGGCCGCGACCCGCGACGTGCGGGTCGGGATCTTCGATCGCGCTGACGACCCGGGCCACGCCCGCGCGGATGAGCGCCTCGGTGCACGGCCCGGTACGACCCTGATGCGCGCACGGCTCGAGGGTGGTGAACACGGTCGCGCCGCGTGCGCGCTCCCCCGCCGCGGCGAGCGCGGCCGCTTCCGCATGCAGGCCGCCCGGTGGGCTCGTCGCGCCTTCGCCGACCATGACGCCGTCGCGCTCGATCACGCATCCGACCCACGGGTTCGGAGCCGTCAGCCGCCGAACTCCGCGACCGAGCTCGAGCGCCCTCGTCATGAACGGATCGGTCGTCATAACGCGGCGGCGTCCGGTTCTGATGGGGCGGAAGGCCCGATCCGGTCGTTTCGCACCATCAGAACGAGTTAATGGGGGTGGCCGCCGGCGAGGAGGTCGAGGGCGTGATCGAGCACGGGGGCGATGACCTCGATCGCCTCCCGCGCGCCGCCGGGGCTCCCGGGACAGTTGACGACGAGCGCCGCGCCACGGCTGCCCGCCGCCGCGCGCGACAGCATCCCGAACCCGCGCCCGCCCGCGTTGCTCGCGGCGCGGATGGCCTCGGCGAGCCCGGGCGCGGGCCGTTCGATCACGGCGGCGGTGCCTTCCGGTGTGAGATCGCGCGGACCGAAACCGGTTCCGCCGGTCGTGACGACGAGCCCGGCGAAGCCTTCGGTCAGCTCGCGCAGTGCGTCGGCAACCGACTCGATCCCGTCGGCGATCGCGCGTCGCTCGACGACCTCGAGGCCCGCCGCGTGCAGCGCCTCGACGAGCGCATCACCCGAACGGTCTTCGCGGGTCCCCGCGATCACACCGTCGGAGACGGTCAGCACTTTGGCGCGCTGACTCATGCCGGGAGCCTCATCGACGGGCGCCTGCGGCCTCCGCGACGCTTCGGAGCCCACGCGCCGCGGCCGCCGGATCGGGCTGCCGGAAGACCGCCGTGCCCGCGACGAGGATGTCGACTCCCGCGGCCGCCGCGAGGGGCGCGGTGTCGAGCGTGATGCCGCCGTCGATCTCGAGCTCGACGGGGCGCCCGCGTGCGTCGATTGCCTCGCGCGCCGCGCGCGCCTTGTCGAGCACTTCGGGGATGAAGGGCTGGCCGCCGAACCCGGTGTGCACGCTCATCACGAGCAGCACGTCGATGTCGCCGAGGTACGGCTCGACTGCCGCGTACGGCGTCTGCGGTTCGAGCGTGAGCCCGACGCGCATTCCGAGCGCGCGGATGCGCTCGAACAGCGGACGCGGGTCGCCGAGCTCGACGTGGACGGTGCAGCCGTCGGCGCCGGCGTCGGCGAAGGCGTCGAGCAGGTCGCCGGGGTTCGCGACCATCAGGTGGCAGTCGAGGTAGAGGTCAGTGCGGGCCCGGAGTGACTTCACGACCGGAGGTCCGATCGTGAGGTTGGGCACGTAGTGGCCGTCCATGCAGTCGACGTGCAGGAGATCGCACGCGTCGGCGACCCGCTCGACCTCCGCCGCGAGCTCCGCGAAGTCGGCGGCGAGGATGGACGGAGCGATCTTCACCGCGGCGAGGCTAGTTGGAGGAGGAGCACGAACATGCCGTCGGTGTCGGCGTCGGACGGGAGGAGCAGCGCACCCCGCCCGTGCGCGCGCCACGGCGGGCCCGGAGGGTCGACCGCACGGAATCGCGGCAGGTTGTCGGCGGCCCACGCGTCGACGGCGAGCGTCTCGGCATCGCTGAACGTGCAGACGGCGTACGCGAGGAAGCCGCCGGGCCGGACGACGGCGGCCGCCGCCGCGAGCAGCTCGCGCTGGAGTAAGGCGAGCGTCTCCACCGCGGCCGGTTCGAGGCGCCAGCGCGCGTCGGGGCGTCGCCGCAGCACGCCGAGGCCCGTGCACGGCGCGTCGAGCAGCACCGCGTCGAACGACGCGGGCGAGTACGGAAGCCGGCGGCCGTCGGCGACGACGAGCGCCACGTCGGGCAACGCGAGCCGAGACACGGCCATGCCGACGCGCGCGACACGCGAGGCGTTGACATCGCCGGCGACCACGAGCGTGTTGTCGGCGAGCTCGGCGATCGCGGTCGCCTTGCCTCCCGGCGCAGCCGAAACGTCGAGCACTCGCGCGCTCGCTCCGCCATCGGCGGCGAGGTGCGCGGCGACCACCCGCGCGACCGCCTGGCTGGCCTGATCCTGCGGTGTCGCGCGCCCGTCCTGCACGGCTGCGAGCGCGCCGACGTCTCCGAGGCCGGTCGCGACCAGCGCGTCGGAGAGGAGTGCGCCCCGCTCCACGCGCACTCCTGACTTCACGAGCTCGGCCTCGACCGACTCCGGTGTCGCGCGCCTCGGGTTCACCCGCAACGTCACGGCGGGAGCGCGGTCGGCCGAGGCCAGCACCGCACGCGCGGTCTCGGCGCCGAATTGCGAACGCAGCATCGCGACGATCCAGTCGGGTTGCGAATAGCGCACGCCGAGCGCATCGACGCCGTCGCCCTCGGGCCAGGGCCACGGCGGTCCGGCCCGCGCGACCGCGCGCAGCACACCGTTGACGTAGCCGCGCGCCGCGGGCGCGATCCCCGCGACGGCGGTGACCGTCTCCCCTACCGCCGCGTGCGCGGGAACGCCGTCGACGAGTTGGTACGCACCCATGCGCAAGGCCGCCCGCACGACCGGCTCGAGGCGGGCCAGCGCCTGCGAAGAACGGGGCGTCAGGAGGAAGTCGAGCGCGCGCCGACGGCGAACCGTGCCGTAGACGAGATCCGTCGCGAACGCGCGGTCGCGGGAATCGAGCCCGGAGCCGCGCAACAGCGGCGGCAGCACGAGATTCGAGTACGCACCGTTCTCGATGCGTTCGAGCGCGACGAGCGCAACCGAGCGGGAGCTCATTCGAATGTCGCCGTCATTGCAGATCGAGCCGGCGCGCGTCGCTCGGCACGCCCGCCACGAACGCGGCGCCGCTCATCGCCCGCTTGCCTTCGGGTTGCACCTCGACCAGATCGAGCAGACCATCGGCGGTCACGAGCGCGCCCGTTTTCGTCAACGTTCCCGGGTCGGCGCCCACGGAACCCACAGCCGCGGCGGACGGGCGCGCCCTCCAGACCTTCACGCGCCGACCGCCGACCGTGCACCACGCACCGGGCCGCGGATTGCCGGCACGCACGAGTCGCGCGACCTCGACCGCGGGACGCGCGGCATCGATGGCGAACTCCTCGACGTTCAGCTTGTCGGCGTAGGTCGGCTCGCCTGCCTGCGGCTCCGGGTCGGCGCCGGCCACGGCGGGCAGGCCGGCAACGAGCAACTCCGTGCCGACCTCGACCAGTCGCGCGCGCAGCTCTCCTGCGGTCTCGTCGTCGCCGATCGTGACGCGCGCCGTGCTGTAGACCCCGCCGGTGTCGAGGCCTTCGTCGACCCGCATGAGGCAGACGCCGGTCTCGTGGTCGCCGGCGAGCATGGCGCGCTCGACCGGCGCGGCGCCGCGCCAGCGCGGCAGGAGCGAGAAATGGAGGTTCACGAACCCGTCGGGCAGTGCCGCGAGGAAGGTGGGCCGGAGCAGCTGGCCGTAG
This sequence comes from Acidimicrobiia bacterium, assembly GCA_038240075.1. Lineage (GTDB taxonomy): Bacteria > Actinomycetota > Acidimicrobiia > IMCC26256 > PALSA-610 > DATBAK01. The sequence goes on along the minus strand of JBBSEC010000034.1, from coordinate 21,734 downwards.
GCGACGACGACCCCGAGTGTCGCGCCGCTACCGGCGACGTCGTCGATCGCGTCGCCGGCCCGCTCGGGAGTCGCGACACGGAGACCCAACTCGACCGCCGCGACCTTCACCGGGCTCGCGGTCTCGGCCGCACCCCTCCCGCGGCGGCGATCGGGCCGCGTGACGACGAGCGCAACGTCGTGACCGGCCGCGACGATGGCCCGCAGTGGAGGAACCGCGTCGACCGGGCTCCCCAAGAAGACGATGCGCACGCGGTGTTAGAGCGCGTGGCGACGGGCGGTGGGCGACGGGCCGCCGTTCATCGCCTGCTCGCGCAACGTGCGCAACGCAAGCTTGCGGTCGTCGGGGTCGAGGCGCTCGAGCATGAGCACGCCGTCGAGGTGGTCGATCTCGTGCAGCAACAGGCGACCGAGGAGCTCGTCGCCGACGACGGTGACTTCGTCACCCGCGAGGTCGAAGCCCGTGACGGTGACGACCTTCGGTCTCGCGATCTCGAACGCGAGACCCGGCAGCGACAGGCACCCCTCTTCGTAGATCCACTCGCCCTCGGTCTCGACGAGCGTCGGGTTCGCGAGCACGTGCGGGCCTTCACCGGCGTCGTAGACGAAGAAGCGGCGCTGGACGCCGACCTGCGGCGCGGCCAGGCCGACTCCGGGCGCGGCGTACATCGTCTCGTACATCGCGTCGCAGAGCTTCGCCATCGCGCCGTCGAACTCGACGACCGGCGCGGCCGGACGCTTGAGCACGGGATCGCCGAACAACCGGATCGGATACGTCGCCACGCACCGATCGTACCTGGGCGCCTCGCGCGCTTTGAACCACGGGGGTTACTCAGATCCGCGTCGGATCGACGTTCACGCGGATGCGGCCGAGGGCACGGGCGGGTGCGATCACCCTCCCGAGCGCGGTCGCCACGGTCTCGGAGTCGGCGCCCCTGACGAGCGCGCGGGCCGTCTCACCACGGCGGTCGGGCCCGAGCACCGAGACGAACGACGCGGCCGCGAGCATGTCGGTCGCCTCGTTGACCGCGGCGACCGAGCCCGCGATCTCGGCCAGCCCACCGAACGGCGGGAAGCCGAGGGTGCGCCTCCGGGCCCGCTCGGCCTCGGCCACCTGAGCAGGATCGCCCGCCACCACGGCGCGGATCACCTCGTGCTCGGCCATCCGCGTCTGCAGCAGCACCCGCGTGTGCGTGCGCCGATGACCGGCAACCAGCCGCGCTGCCCTCACGACGAGCCACAACGCCTGCTCCGCGGCACGCGACCGCGGTGCGAGCAGCTCGTGATCGAAGTCGAGGAACGCGACCAGCGCGGGGTGCTGCCTGCGGACCTCGACGCGTTGCAGGACGGCTTCGGTGCCGACGAAGACCCGCGCCTCGCCGGGCTCGACGTCGATGACCGTGGTCGAGGCGTCGACCTCGACGACCGTCGTCCCCGGCAGCAGGGCGGCGAGCTCCTCACGCACGCGCGTGACACCGGAACGCAGTACGCGCAGCTGCGTCCCTCCGCAGTGCGGGCACACGTCGGGCCTGGGTTCGGGCACGGAGCCGACGGACGGTGGCGCATCCGACGGCTGATCCCACACCGGGGCGCCGTCGCGGTCCCAGCGCACGAGCTTCAGGCACGTCGAGCACGCGAACAGTCGCACGCGGCCGCGACGATTGAGCACACACACCGCGGCCGATCCTGCGGCGCGGCTCTCGTTCAGCGCTCGGGCGAGCCGCTCCGACAGCAGCCCGACCGTCGGCGGCTCCTCACCCCGGTCGACGACTTCGACGCGGGGCCAGCCCGCGGCCTCGACCGTCCGGATCGGCGCATGCACCGAGCCGGCCAGCACTTCGGCCTCGAGACTCGGCGCAGCCGACACGACGGCGAAGCGGGCACCCGCCCACCGGGCCCGCTCGGCCAGCACCTCGCGGGCGTGCCATGTCGGCGTCCGTTCTTCTTGGAGCGACTCGTCGGAATCGTCGACGACCACCACGGCGCCGAGGTCGGGGACCGGTGCGAACGCGGCCACGCGGCCGCCGACGACCACGACGCGCCCGGCGGCGGCCGTCGCCCACGCGCGCGTGCGGTCGGCGGCCGAGAGGTCTGAGTGCATGAGCACCGCGCGTGCGCCCGCGCGTCGTAACCATTGGACCAGAGAGTGCCCGCGCGCGGCGTCGGAGACGACGACGATGCTCGAACCCTCGGAGGCGAGGAGTCGCGCGACCAGCAGCCGCCGGTCGAGCAACGGCGGCCACCGCAGTGTGGCGACCTCGTCGTTGCGTACCTCGGCCGCGAGGGTGACCGCGTCGCGCTCGGCAGCCGAGCCCGAGTCGGGCCACTCACTGGGCACCGCGGGACCGGCCGGCGTGGGAGCCGTCGATCCCGGTGCGACCCGGTTCGGTGGCGACGCCGTCCTCAGGAGCACGACCCGCGAGCCGCAGTACCGGTGCGCGGTCCACGCAGTCAGCGCGACGACCGGCTCCGGCGGGCCGACCGATGTGACCGCGAGGATCGGCCGGAGGGTCGCGGGCGCGACCTCCGACTCGACATCGTCGGCAATCACCCAACCCCGCACGCGGCGGCCGTGCAGCCCGATCCGGACGATCGACCCGACGCGCACAGCCGCGGCGAGCTCGTCGGGAACCGAGTAGTCGAACGCCCGCTCCACCGCCACCACATCCGGAACGATTCGACACACGCGTGATGAATTCATGCGTGTCCGACCACTCCCAACACTGTTACACCGGTCGCGAGGACCCCGGGACCTTCTGGTCGCGTCCGCGTGCGCTGCGCCATCACGTCGCGCACTCGTCACGCGCGTTGCGGCCGCTCCGGGCTCATGCGCGCTTGGCCGCGGCCTTCAGCTGGTCGGCGTAGGGCGCGGTGTTCTCCCACGTGAAGCCGTCGCCGCCATCCGTTCGGCCGAAGTGGCCGTAGGCCGCGGTGCGCTTGAAGATCGGGCGGCGCAGGTCGAGCCGCTCGATGATCGCCGCGGGACGCATGTCGAACACCTCGCGCACCATCGCCTCGAGCTTCTCGGGCGCGATCTCGCTCGTCCCGAACGTGTCGACCATCACCGACATCGGATGCGCCACGCCGATCGCGTACGCGACCTGCGCCTCACACCTCGTCGCGATGCCGGCCGCCACGACGCTCTTGGCCATCTGGCGCACGGCGTAGGCAGCCGACCGGTCGACCTTGGTCGGGTCCTTGCCCGAGAACGCGCCACCACCGTGACGGGCCATGCCGCCGTAGGTGTCGACGATGATCTTCCGGCCCGTGAGCCCGCAGTCGGCGTGGGGACCACCGAGCTCGAAGAGCCCGGTCGGGTTCACGAAGATCTCGATCTTGTCGAGGTCGCCCGCGAACTGCTCCGGCAACGACGGCCTGATCACGTGCTCGATCAGCGCGGGGCGCAGATCGCGTTCGATGTTGATGCCGGGTGCGTGCTGCGTGGAGATGACGACATTCGCCAGGCGCTTCGGGCGGTCGTCTTCGTACTCGATGCTCACCTGGGTCTTGCCGTCGGGCCGCAGGAACTCGAGGATCCCCTCGCGCCGGACGGCCGCGAGCCGCTCCGCAAGCCGGTGCGCGAGCCAGATCGGCATCGGCATGAGGTCGGGCGTCTCGTCGCAGGCGTAGCCGAACATCATCCCCTGGTCGCCTGCGCCCACCTCGTCGTAGAGGTCGCCGGTGCCCTCGCGCTGCTCGAACGCCTTGTCGACGCCCATCGCGATGTCGGGTGACTGCTCGTCGAGCGACACGATGACGCCGCAGGTCTTGCCGTCAATGCCGTACTCGGCGTCGGTGTAGCCGATGGCGCAGATCGCGTCGCGGGCCAGGCGGGGCACGTCGATGTGGGCCTTGGTGCTGATCTCACCGGCGACGACGCAGAGGCCGGTCGTCACCATCGTCTCGCACGCGACCCGCCCGTAGGGGTCGTCGGCGAGGACGGCATCGAGCACCGAGTCGCTGATCTGGTCGGCCATCTTGTCGGGATGGCCCTCGGTCACCGACTCCGAGGTGAAGGTGTGGCGATTGCTCACTGCTGCTCCGAGGAGTTGAGGGTGGGCGCATTGAGGGTGGTGCTGATCCGGTCGATGATGACGCCGGCCAGGTGGTCTTTGGCCATGAGCGGCAACTCGTCGACGCGACCTGCGGAGTCAAGCAGCACGACACGGTTCGTGTCGACCTCGAACCCGGCGCCGGGCTCGGTGACGTCGTTGGCGACGATCAGGTCGACGTGCTTCGCCGCGAGCTTCGCGGCGGCATTCGCGCAGACCTGATCGGTCTCCGCAGCGAATCCGACGAGCACCTGGCCCGCGGGTTTGGCCGCGCCGAGCGCCGCGAGGATGTCGGGAGTGCGCTCGAGCACGATCTCGGGGACGCCGTCGGCCTTCTTCAACTTGCTGCCGGCCACCGTGACCGGGCGGAAGTCGGCGACCGCCGCGGCCATCACGACCACCGACGCGCTCGGCGCGACGGCCAGCACCGCGTCGGCCATCTGCTGCGCGGTCTCGACCCGCACGACCTCGATGCCGTCGGGGATGCCGGCCGACGCGGTGGTCACGAGCGTGACCTGCGCACCGCGCCTGGCCGCCTCGGACGCGATGGCGTGACCCATCTTCCCCGACGACCGGTTGCCGAGGAAGCGCACCGGATCGATCGGCTCACGCGTCCCGCCCGCGGAGACGAGGATCTTCACGCCGTCGAGGACGCCGCCGGCGACGCGACCGTTGCCGTGCTCACGGTCGAAGCGCAGACGGTCGAGAACCTGGCGCACGATCATCTCGGGAGACGCGAGGCGGCCGGCCCCGACGTCGCCGCCTGCGAGTCGTCCCGCTTCGGGATCGATGACGCGCACACCGCGCCGGCGCAGGGTGTCGAGGTTCTCCTGCACGGCCGGGTGCTCCCACATCTCGGTGTGCATCGCGGGGGCGATCAGCACCGGGGCGCGCGTCGCGAGCAGCGTCGCCGTGAGGAGGTCGGAGGAGATGCCGGCCGCGTAGGCACCGATCAACCGCGCGGTCGCCGGCGCCACGAGGATGAGGTCGGCCTGCTGACCGAGCCGGGTGTGCGGGATCATGTCGGCGCCGTCGAACAGCGACGTGAGCGCGGGCTCCGATGCGAGGGCCGAGAACGTGAGGGGCGCGACGAACTTCGTGGCGGCCGCGGTCATCACCGGCGAGACGAACACGCCCGCGTCGACGAGTCGCCGGCACACCTCGACCGCCTTGTACGCGGCGATGCCGCCACACACGCCGAGGACGACCCGCGGCCGTACGGGACCTCGGCTCCGGGACTCGTCCGATGCGCCGGAGCGGTCGTCGTCGGTCATGGGTTCGTCAGCCGTCGTCGGCCGCCGGTCAGGCGGTGGCGTCGGTGCCCGCGTCGCTCGCAGGCGCAGCCGCGGCGGCGGCCGCGGCCGCCACCTCGTCCTCGCCGGGAACATCGGGCTCCACGATGCGCTCGAACAGGATCTTGCCGGCGTCGATCTCCTCGAGGGCGATCGAGAGCGGCTTGCGCGACACCGAGGTGACCTGGGGCGGGACGATCCGCCCGAGCCCCTCACCGAGCTGGTTGTAGTAGTCGTTGATCTCCCGGGCCCGCATGGCCGCCAGGGTGACCAGGGTGAACTTGGAGTCGACCCGGTCCATGAGATCCTCGACGCGGGGTTGCATCAGCGACGCTCGGCGTTCGGCCATGGTGGGAGATCTCCAGCTTCTTTGTGGGGAGGTGCGGTTCGAGAGAAGGGGGCTGACCTGCGGGATCACGCGTCCGTCGCAGCCGCCCGGCGCCGCGCCAGGATAGCAGCGACCTCGCCGACCGCTCGCTCCACGTCGTCGTTCTCGACCACGAAGTCGAACTTCCCGGCCTCCTGCTCCTCCGCCTCGGCCGCGGCCAGCCGGCGTTCGATCTGCTCGGGAGCGTCGGTCCCTCGCCGCTGGAGCCGGGCCCGCTGCTCGTCACGCGACGGCGGCCGCACGAACACGAGGACGGCATCGGGGTGCTTGTGCTTCACCGCGAGCGCGCCGTTCACGTCGACCTCGAGCAGGATGTCGTGGCCCGCGGCGAGCTCCTCACGCACCGCGGCCTCCGGCGTGCCCTTGAGGTCGCCGTAGACGTCGAACCACTCGAGGAAGCCGTCGGCGTCGCGGAGCCGCTCGAACTCCTCGCGCGTCGTGAAGTGGTAATCGACGTCGTCCGCCTCACCTTCACGCGGCGCGCGCGTCGTCCACGACACCGACCAACCCAAGGTCGGCTCGCGTTCCTTCAGACGAGAGACGATCGTCCCCTTGCCCGCACCCGACGGCCCCGCGATCACGAGCAACACACCTGTTCTCATGGTCGCATCCGCGTGCGCTTCACCATCACGTCGCGCACTCATCACGGTTGTTGCGCTTCACCATCGTGTCGCGCACTCGTCACGGTTGTTGCGGCTGCTCCGGGTCAGGCTTGACCGAAGCGGTCGAGGAGCGCGCGGCGCTGGTTCGTGCCGAGACCGCGCAGTCGGCGGCTCTCGGAGATCTCCAGCTCTTCCATCAGCTTGCGCGCCCGTACCTTGCCGACGCCCGGAAGCGACTCGAGCACGCTCACGACCTTGAGCTTGGCGAGCATGTCGCTCGAGGGATCAGGCGTGTCGAGTTGCTCAAAGAGCTCGGTGAGGTTCAACCCACCCATCTTGAGCTTCTCCTTCACCTCCGCACGCTGGCGACGCGCGATGGCGGCCTTCTCGAGCGCTTGCTGACGCTGCTCCGGCGTGAGCGTGGGCGGGTTCGGCATCGGCAGCGTCCTTTGTTGTCCGAAGAAGCTTGTAGTCGAGGCTTTTCGTCCGGGCCTGCGGGTGACAGACCGAGTGCGACTCCGACGCCCTCGCGGTCACCCGCCGGCGACGACGAGTGAGCATACAAGCCTGGTTCGGCGCCACAACGGGGACGCCGGTTGCGGAGGCGTTGGGTTTGGGCTACACGCGCGGGCCCGAAGCCAGGCCCGCCGCGACCTCGTCGTGCAGGCGGCGGGCGGCCTCTTCGGGATGCGCCGCGGCGGTGACCGTGCGCCCGACGACGAGCACATCGGCGCCCGCGGCCGCGACCGCTCCGGGCCGGCCGACACGCGCCTGATCGTCGGCACCCGAGCCGTCGAGGCGGACACCGGGAACGATCGTCACGAACCCGGGCGCGGCCTGGCGCACGCGCGCGAGCTCCTGCACCGAGCACACCACTCCGCGACAACCGGAATCGATCGCGACGCGCAACCGCACTTCGAACGCGGTGGTGTCGGCATCGCTCGTCAACACCGTGACCGCGATCGGCAACGGCGGTTCGACGCCCGCTTCCGCGGCACCCGCAGCCATGCCTTCGACGCCCGCGACGAGCATCGCCTGCCCGCCCGCCGCGTGCAGGTTCAGATAGGAGACACCGAGTCGCCCGAGGACGCGCGCGGCGCGCCCGACGGTGGTGGGGATGTCGTGCAGCTTCGCGTCGAGGAAGACGCGGAACCCGTCGTCACGCAACGCGGTCACCGCCGCCGGCCCCGCGGCGCCGTACAGCTCGAGGCCGATCTTGGCGACGCCGATCCAGGGTGCGAGCGTGCCCGCCATGCGCCTCGCCGCGTCGAGATCGTCGACGTCGAGCGCCAGTGCCAGATGCTGCCGTACTTCGTCTGCCATCGAGTTCACCTCTCTCATATGGTCGTGCCCGCATGCGGTGCACCGACGCGTCCCGCACTCGTCACGACAGTTGCGCTCACTCTCTATGTGTCCAGTTGTCCGACGAGATCCGATACCCGCGCGACGCCGTGCGCCGCGCACCACCATTCGAGCTCCTCGACGATCCGAAGCGGAGCGCGCGGCTCGGCGAACGTCGCCGTGCCCACCCCGACCGCGCTCGCGCCGGCGAGGAGCATCTCGACCGCGTGCTCCCCCGTCGAGATGCCACCGGTGCCGATGATCACGGTTCCGGGGTACTCGGCGCTCACCTCGTGAACGGCGCGCAGCGCGACCGGCCGGATCGGAGGTCCCGACAGCCCGCCACCACCCGCGCCGAGCTTCGGGCGCCGCGTTGCCGTGTCGACCACGAGCCCCATGACGGTGTTCACCAGGGTGAGCCCGTCGGCTCCGGCTTCGAGCGCCGCGCCGGCGATCTCGCGCACGTCGGTGACGTTCGGCGAGAGCTTGGCGAAGATCGGGAACGCGCCCGCGAGCGCGTCACGCACCGCGAGCAGCGCCGCGGTGGTCGTCGCGGGCGCGTGGGCGAAGACGCGGCGGCGGTCTTCGAGGTTCGGGCAGCTCAGGTTGACCTCGACCGCGACGACAGCCGCTGTCGTTGTCGCCGTGTTCGACATCGCGGCGCGCAACGGAGCCGCGGCCGCCGCGTACTCCTCGACGGTGCGGCCCCAGATCGACACGATGATCCGCGCGCCGTGCGCCGCGAGGGCAGGAAGATCGTCGGCGATCCAGGCGTCGATCCCGGGCCCGGCGAGACCGACGGAGTTGAGCATGCCGCCACCCGGAGCCTCGGTGACCCGCAGGCCTTGATTTCCGGGCCAGGGGAAGGCCGAGATCGATTTCACGGTGACCGCACCGAGACCGCGGGGATCGCAGAGCGCGGCGAGCTCAGCCCCGTGGCCGAACGTGCCCGATGCCGCGATCACCGGGTTGGGAAGCGTGAGCGCGCCGACCCGCGTGGTGAGGTCGACGGCGCTGCCTTCCGGAGCCCGGAGCTTCACAGACCGAGCCTCAGCTGACCGTCGCGGTGGTACTCCTGCAGTGAGCGCGCGTCGGGCGTGCGCTCGAGCAGGGCCGCGATCCCCTGCGCCGCGGCGAGGCCCGCGGCGACGGTCGTGACGCACGCCACCCCGTGCTGCAACGAGGCGCGGCGAATATGGGCGCCGTCGGCACGCGGGCCGCGGCCGCGCGGTGTGTTGATGACGAGGTCGACCTTTCCCGACGCGATGAGGTCGACGGCATCGACCCCGACCGCCTCGCCGACCTTGGCGACCACGGTGGAAACCGGGATGCCGTTCTCCTCGAGCATCGCCGCGGTCCCGGCCGTCGCGACCAGCGCGAAGTCGAGCTCCGCGAAGCGCCGGGCCGCGACGAGACCGAGGCGCTTGTCGCGATCGGCGAGCGAGAGGAACACGGTTCCACCCGTCGGGAGCCGGTTGCCCGCGGCGGCCTGGCTCTTCACGAACGCGAGGCCGAACGAGCGGTCGATGCCCATGACCTCGCCGGTCGAGCGCATCTCGGGCCCGAGGATCGTGTCGACCTGCGGGAACCGGTTGAAGGGCAGCACGGCTTCCTTCACGGCCACGTGCCGACCGCTCGCGGGCTCTCCGAGATAACCGCTCGTCCGCAGCTCCGCGAGCGTGGCTCCGACCATGAGCCGGGCCGCGATCTTGGCCAGCGGCACACCCGTCGCCTTGCTGACGAACGGGACCGTGCGGCTCGCGCGCGGGTTCGCCTCGATGATCCAGACCCGCTCGTCGCGCACTGCGTACTGCACGTTGAGCAGACCGACGACCTCGAGCGCGCCTGCCAGCGCGACCGTGTGCGCGGAGATCGTCGCGAGCACCTCGGCCGAGAGCGTCGGCGGCGGGATCGCGCACGCGGAGTCACCGGAGTGCACGCCCGCTTCTTCGATGTGCTCCATGATCCCGCCGATGAGCACCTCGCCACTGACGTCGCGCAGCGCGTCGACATCGACTTCGGTGGCGTCTTCGAGGAAGCGGTCGACCAGCACCTGCCGCTGGGCGGAGAGCCCGCCCTCGCGCCCGAGGCTGCCCGTCGACGCGAGCGCCCCCATCGCGCGGCGCAGCTCCGTGTCGTCGTAGACGATCTCCATCGCGCGCCCGCCGAGCACGTACGACGGGCGCACGAGCACCGGGTATCCGATGCGCGTCGCCACCGCGACCGCGTCGTCGGGAGTGGCCGCGACACCACCGGGCGGCTGCGGGATCTCGAGGCGCTCGCAGAGCTGGTTGAAGCGGTCGCGGTCCTCGGCGAGGTCGATCGAGGCGGGGCTCGTACCGAGGATGCGGTGGCCGGCAGCCTCGAGCAGTGACGCCAGCTTCAACGGCGTCTGACCGCCGAGGCTCACGATCACGCCTTCGACCCTGCCGGTCCCGGATGCCGCCGCATCGAGGGCATCACACGCGGCGATGACGTCTTCGGCGGTGAGCGGCTCGAAGAAGAGGCGGTCGCTGGTGTCGTAGTCGGTCGAGACCGTCTCGGGATTGCAGTTGAGCATCACCGTCTCGAAGCCGGCATCCGACAGCGCGAACGCGGCATGGACGCAGCAGTAGTCGAACTCGACGCCCTGACCGATGCGGTTCGGGCCGCTACCGAGGATGACGACCGCGGGCCGTTCGAGCGGCGCGATCTCGTCTTCGTCCTCGTAGGTGCCGTAGTGGTACGGCGTGCGCGCCGCGAACTCCGCAGCGCACGTGTCGACGGTCTTGTAGGTGACGCGCACCCCGGCCGCGAGTCGCGCGCTCCTCACTCGTTCCTCATCGACACCCCAGAGGTACGCGAGCTGGCCGTCGGCGAAGCCGAGCTGCTTGGCGCCGCGCCAGTCGCGCGCGGTCATCGCGTCGAGCCCGAGACGCGAGAGGTCTTCGCGCGCCTCGACCAGCTGCAAGATCTGCTCGAGGAACCATGGGTCGATCCCCGTCACCTCGTGGAGGCGCTCGACCGACGCGAACCGGCGCAGCGCGGCTTCCACTTCGAAGATGCGCTCGGGCGTCGGCACCGCGGCCGCGCGCACCAGCTGCTCGACGTCGAGCGCGTCGAGCTCCGCCTCGGCGGGGTCGCAGTTGAGCCCCAGGCGGCCGGTCTCGAGCGAGCGCAGCGCCTTCTGCAGCGACTCGAGAAAGGTGCGGCCGATCGCCATGACCTCACCGACCGACTGCATCATCGTGCCGAGCACCGGGGTCGTCCCCGGCAGCTTCTCGAACGCCCACCGCGGGATCTTCGTGACGACGTAGTCGATCGTGGGCTCGAAGCTCGCCGGCGTCTCGCGCGTGATGTCGTTGCGAATCTCGTCGAGCGTATAGCCGACCGCGAGCCGCGCCGCGATCTTCGCGATCGGGAACCCGGTCGCCTTGCTCGCGAGCGCCGAGGAACGCGACACGCGTGGGTTCATCTCGATGACGATCATCTCGCCGTCGAGCGGGTTGATCGCGAACTGGATGTTGGATCCGCCGGTGTCGACACCGATGCGCCGGATGCACGCGAACGCGGCGTCGCGCATGGTCTGGTACTCGACATCGGTGAGCGTCTGTGCCGGCGCGACGGTGATCGACTCGCCGGTGTGCACACCCATGGGATCGAGGTTCTCGATCGCGCACACCACGACCACGTTGTCGACGTGGTCGCGCATGACCTCGAGCTCGTACTCCTTCCATCCCGCGACCGAACGCTCGATGAGGATCTCGGAGACGGGGCTGGTCGCGAGACCGTGCGCGGCGACGACCGCGAACTCCTCCGCGTCGTGCGCGATGCCGGTGCCGCCGCCGCCGAGGATGAACGACGGTCGCACGATCAGCGGGAAGCCGACCTGGTTGGCGACGTCCATCGCGTCGGCGAGCGTGTACGCCGTTCCCGACGCCGGAACCGCCAGGCCGATCTCCTGCATGGCGACCTTGAACTGCTGACGATCCTCGGCGGTGCGGATCGCGTCGATCCGCGCGCCGATCAGCTCGACGCCGAACTCCTCGAGCACGCCGGCGTCGTGCAGCTCGATGGTGAGGTTGAGCGCGGTCTGCCCGCCGAGGGTCGGCAGCAGCGCGTCGGGCCGCTCGATCTCGATCACGCGGCGCAAGGTCTCGACGTCGAGCGGTTCGATGTAGGTCGCGTCGGCGAACTCGGGGTCGGTCATGATCGTCGCCGGGTTCGAGTTCACGAGCACGACGCGGTAACCCTCTTCGCGCAGCACGCGGCACGCCTGCGTGCCCGAGTAGTCGAATTCGCAGGCCTGACCGATCACGATCGGGCCGCTGCCGATCAGCAGGATCGTCTCGATGTCGTCGCGGCGGGGCATCAGCTCGCCTCGCGCATCAGGTCGACGAACTCACCGAACAGGTAGCGCGCGTCGTGCGGGCCGGGCCCCGCCTCCGGGTGGTACTGCACCGAGAAGCACCTCCGGTCGGGTGTCCGCACCCCCTCGATGTCGCCGTCGTTGAGATTGACGTGCGTGACCGCCGAGCCCGTGGGCAGCGAGTCGGCGTCGACGGCGTAGTTGTGGTTCTGGCTCGTGATCTCGACCCGGTCGGTCGCGACGCGGCGCACGGGATGGTTCGCGCCGTGATGACCGAAGCGCAGCTTGAACGTGCGCGCCCCGAGCGCGAGGCACATGATCTGGTGACCGAGGCAGATGCCGAACACCGGGACCTCACCGAGAAGCAGACCGACCTCGCGAATCGCGCCGTCGACCGCGGCGGGATCACCGGGCCCGTTCGAGAGGAACACGCCGTCGGGCGCGCGGGCGATCACGTCGGCGGCGGGAGTGGAAGCGGGGACGACCTCCACGTGACAACCGTGCTCCACGAGCTGGCGCAGGATCGATGTCTTCATTCCGAAGTCGTAGGCAACGACGTAGAACGGCGCATCTGGCAGCCCGATCGTGAACGGTTCGCTGGTCGACACCTCGTTCGCGAGGTCGCAGCCGTCGGTGCCGCCGTCGGCCTTGGCCGCGGCGAGCAACGTCTTCTCGGCGGCCGTGCCGAACGCACCGGGGATCGCGCCCGCTTCGCGGATGTAGCGGGTGAGGCGCCGGGTGTCGATCCCGGCGATGCCGCTGACCCCGTGGCGGCGCAGGTACGCGTCGAGGCCGTCGGTCGCGCGCCAGCTCGACGGCCGCCGCGCGAGGTCGCGCACGATGACCCCGCGCAACCGTGGAGCGCGGCTCTCGTCGTCGTCGGGGTTCACGCCGTAGTTGCCGATGTGCGGATACGTGAACGTGATGATCTGGCCTGCGTAGGAGGGATCGGTGACGATCTCCTGGTAGCCCGACATCGCGGTGTTGAACACCACCTCGCCCGCGGCCACGCCGGCGTCGGGCGCCGCGCCCACGGCGTAGCCCTCGAACACCTCGCCGTCGGCGAGCACCAGTTGCGCGTCGTCTCTGCCTCTCATGCGTTCATCTCGTTGCCACTCCGTCGATCACGACGGGCTCGCCGCGGCAGATCGTGTGCCGCACGCGTCCCGTCAGCTTCCATCCGTCGAACGGCGAGTTCCGCGACCGGCTCGCCAGGCGCGTCGCATCGACGACCCACGTGGCACCCGGATCGATCACGCACAGGTGCGCGGGACGGCCGGCCGCGATCGGACCGCCGTGCTCCGTCAGCCCCGCGATGCGCGCCGGTTGCCACGAGAGCAGCGCGAGCACCGACGCCAGCGGCAGGCGACCCGTCTCCACGAGCCGCGTGATCGCAACCGCGAGTGCGGTCTCGGTCCCGAGCATCCCGGGCGGCGCCTCTTCGAAGGGCACCGCCTTCGTCTCCGCCGCGTGCGGCGCGTGGTCGGTCGCGATCGCCGAGATGGTGCCGTCGACGAGACCCGCGATGACACCCTCGACATCGCGCGCCGTCCGCAGTGGCGGGTTCATCTTGAAGACCGGGTCGAAGGTCGCGCACGACTCGTCAGTGAGGGTGAAGTGCTGCGGTGACGCCTCCGCGGTCACACGCACCCCGCGCGCCTTGGCTTCGCGCACGAGGTCGGCGGCACCCGCGGTCGAGAGGTGCAGCACGTGGTAGCGCGCACCGGCCCGCGCCGCGAGCGCGAGGTCGCGCGCGACGATCGTCGTCTCCGCCTCGGCGGGACGGCCCGGGATTCCGAGGCGGCTCGACCACTCCCCCTCGTGCATGTGCCCACCCGCGACGAGCGCAGGGTCCTCGGCGTGCTGCGCGATGACCGCGCCGGGCAGCGCCGTGCTGTACTCCAAAGCGTGCCGCATCACGCCGGCGTCGGCGACGCAATCGCCGTCGTCGGTGAAGATCCGCACACCGAGGTCGTAGAGCTCACCGAGCGGTGCGAGCTCGTGGCCCTTCCGACCGAGCGTGATGCAGCCCGCGACCCGCACGTCGCACGGCGCGTTGCGGCCCCGTTCGAGCACGGCCTGCACGACCGACGCCTCGTCGAGCGGAGGGTTCGTGTTCGGCATGCAGACGACGGCGGTGAACCCGCCGAGCGCCGCACCACGCGCGCCGGTCTCGATCGTCTCGCTGTCTTCGCGGCCGGGCTCGCGGAAATGCACCTGGATATCGACGAGCCCGGGGGCGACGACCGCGTCACTCGCGTCAAGCACGGTTGCCCCCGCCGGCGCGTCGAGACCGGGTCCGACCTCCGCGATCAACCCGTCCCGCACGAGCACGTCGGCGATCCGGTCGCCGGTCTCGTCGACGACGCGTCCGCCCTTGAGCAACAGCACCGTGCCGTCGGACAACCGGTCGTCAGACAACAGGACCTCCCGAGCCGAGAATGGCGTAGAGCACCGCCATGCGGACGGCGACACCGTTCGCGACCTGCTCGGCGACCAGTGACCGCGGCGAGTCGGCGACTTCGTCGGCGATCTCGATGCCCCGGTTCATCGGCCCGGGGTGCATGACGAGGGTGTCGGGCTTGAGGCGGTCGGCGCGCGCTTCGGTCAGGCCCCAGCGGCTGCGGTACTCGCGCACCGATGGGAACCGCGCGTCGGAGATGCGCTCGTTCTGGATGCGCAGGAGGTAGACGAGATCGGTCTCGGGCAACACTGCGTCGAGGTCGCTGGTCGCGACGGCCGGCCAGCCGTCCATCGACTCCGGCAGCAGGGTCGGCGGTCCGACGAGCGTCACTTCGCACCCGAGCTCGGCCCACACCCGCGCGCCCGACCGTGCGACGCGCGAGTTGCGAATGTCGCCGACGATCGCGACTCGGCAGCCGTCGAGCGATGGACCGCGGTGGCGCCGCAGCGTGAACGCGTCGAGCAGCGCCTGCGTCGGATGCTCGTGGCGCCCGTCGCCCGCGTTGATGACCGACGCGTCGGTCGACTGCGCGATGCGGTGTGGCGCGCCGGCCGAACCGTGGCGCACGATGATCGCGTCGATGCCCATCGACTCGATGGTGTGCACGGTGTCGAGCAGGCTCTCGCCCTTGCGCACCGACGACGTCGAGACGCTGAAGTTCATCGTGTCGGCCGAGAGCCGCCGGGCCGCGGTCTCGAACGAGAGGCGGGTGCGGGTCGAGTCCTCGTAGAACAAGGTGACGACGGTCTTTCCCCGGAGCGCGGGAACCTTCGGGATGTCGCGCTGCGTCACTTCGAGGAACGACTCCGAACGGTCGAGCAGGGATTCGATCCCGGACCGCCCCCCGAGATCGTCGACCGAGAGCAGATGCTTCACGCCGGGCCCTCCGTTCCGGTCGCCGGCCCCCAGATCTCGACGGCGTCGACACCGCCGTCGGTCTCCTCGAGGCACACGCGCACGTCTTCGGCCGTCTTGGTCGGCAGGTTCTTGCCGACGTAGTCGGCGCGGATCGGCAGCTCGCGATGACCGCGGTCGACGAGCACGGCGAACTGCACACTGCGCGGCCGCCCGATGTCGACGAGCGCATCGAGCGCGGCGCGGGCGGTACGGCCGGTGTAGAGCACGTCGTCGACGAGCACGACGACCTTGCCGGTCACGTCGGTCGGGACCTCGGTCGGCCCGAGCGGATGGACGGCCCGCAGGCCGATGTCGTCGCGGAAGAACGAAGGGTCGAGGGTCCCGACCGGGACGGCCACGCGCTCGAAGCTCTCGATCGCGGCGGCGAGGCGGCGGGCGAGCACCACGCCCCGCGTGTACATGCCGACGAGGACGACGTCGTCGGCTCCCTCGTTGCGCTCGACGATCTCGTGCGCGATGCGAGTGAGCGCCCGGCGCAGGTTGGCGGCGTCGAAGACACCGGCCCGGAATGCAAAGACGCGACCCTCGTCTGGGGCCGCGTGGTCTTGGTTCCTGAGCCCCTCGGCCTGACCGGGGGCGGCGTCTCGCGCCATGGTGTCCTTCCGTAGGGACCTCTCAGGATCCCGGTGACGGTATCGACCACCGTACTACAGCGCGGTGCCCCAATCGCTCATCCGGCTGCGCTTCCCGGTGCCTCGCTCACCACGCTCTCCCCGATGCCATCCGACCCCCCACCAGATCCTTGGTACTGCACCTATGTCGTATGCGTCATCGATGCATGACCAAGGATTGCTTTCAGGGTGTGACGGTGAGGACACCGATCATGCCGCCGGCCTCGTGCGTCGGGATCGTGCAGTGGAACTTGTACGTTCCCGGTGGCAGCACCGCGGCCCACGACTTCACATCGACACTCAATTGGCGGAACGCGTTCGCGGCGACCGGGTCGTCGAACTGCAACGTGTGCGTGTTGGTCACGATGTTCATCGTGATCTGAATGCATCCCGTCTTCACCGTCGGGTTGGCCGGTGTGTAGCGCAACGCATTGTTGACGCCCGCCTCGATCAGGAGCTTCTGCTTGGCGGGCGCGCATTGCGTCGGACTCGTCGCGGCCTTCGACGACGCCGCGCCGATCGAGATCAGGCCACCCATGAGCAACACCAGGAACCCGCCCGCGAGCATCAGCGTGATCGACGACGAGCGCAGCTGCGGCGCCGCGGCGAGCGCGCTACCGCCGGCGAGGATCGCGACGGTGATGATCGCGGCGTACGTCACCGCGAGCGCGTCGCCGTTTGCGAGGAACACGCGCGACACGTTGAGGATGTAGAAGGCGATCGTGGCCGCGACCGCGAGCGGGACCAACAGCGGTACGAGGAACTTCGACCGGAAGGTCACCCGCGCCGCCGATCGGCGCGACGTGACCGGTGCCGGTGATCCTTCGTCGAGCGCCGCGACGCCCTCGTCTCCCACGCCCTCGAGGCTATACCTGGCGGTTTGTCGAACCAGGATCGCAAGCGGGTCAGCGACACGTCGACGGACTCGCGCGAATCTTCCCGCCGGTTCCTCGACTCCGAAGCGACTCTGGCGCCGTTCTCGTGCCCGTGAGTATCCCTGAGGACATCGGCGGGCACGAGAATCGAATGACGGGGCTACGAGCCGCGCGGTTTGGCGCCGACGTGTTCGAGCACGGCGTCGGCCGCGGCGCGTTGGTCGGATCCGATGCCGTCTGGAGAGAACGCGTCGGCGTCGATCGCGAACCCGACCGCGCGTAGACCATCAGCATCGAGCACGCGCGCGAGCGCGGTCGCGTATTCGGGCGCGGTCTCGCTGGGCAGTCGTTTGCGGCCGGCGGCGGAACCGAGGCGTTCGAGGTCGTCGAACCGGAGCGCCGCCCACGAACGGACGCGGCGGGCACGCCGGCGGTTCACGAACCGCCGCAGGAACAGCCCGAGTGCGAGCAGCGCACCGGCAATCGCGATGACGCCGCCGATCTCGAGCGCGTGGTCCCCGACCCAACCCCAGAACGACTGAGGGGCGTGCGCGTCTCCGGCGAGCGGCACGCTCGCGGTCGGGTCGAACGCCTGCCAGCCGACCCCGGGGAAGTAGACCTCGGCCCACGCGTGGGCCATGTTCGCCCGCACGACGTACTCGTTCGTCAACTTGCTGCGGTCGCCGGGCACGAAGCCCGTGACCTCGCGGGCGGGGATGCCGAGCGTGCGCAGCATGACGACGAGGCTGCTCGAGATCTGCTCGCACCAACCCTTGCGCACGTTGAACAGGAAGTCGTCGACGACGTCGACTCCTTGGCGTGCGACCGGCGCGCTCAGGGAGTACTTCGTGTGCGCGCCCATCCAGTCTTCGAGCGCGCGCACCTTGTCGTAGGTGGTCGGCGCGTTCGCGGTGACGCGCGCGGCGAGGGCGCGCACGCGGGCGGTCGAGACCGGCGCTTGCGCGTACATCGAGCGGATCGCTAACGAGATGGCAGTCGAGTCGGCGGCGCGCAGCGTGTCGACCGTCGCGTCGGGCACGTTGCTCACGATGCGGTAGCTCGATCCCTTGCCCAGTGGCACGAACGTGGAGATCGTGCCGTCGGGACGCTCGACCGGCAGCCGGCCCTCGACCGACACCGGCTCGGCCGCGGCGAAGAGCACGTCGTCGTACGACGCCTCGATGTGGAACGTCTGCGTGAGACGCTTACCCCCGGTGGTCGGCGTGCCGATCGACGGCGCCAAGTTCGTCGACGAGCCGAG
Organism: Acidimicrobiia bacterium; assembly: GCA_038240075.1. Taxonomy (GTDB): domain Bacteria; phylum Actinomycetota; class Acidimicrobiia; order IMCC26256; family PALSA-610; genus DATBAK01. The sequence goes on along the minus strand of JBBSEC010000034.1, from coordinate 3,583 downwards.
ACTCGGCAGGGTGTAGTGGTTGTCGTCGGAACGCGTCCACGCGTGACCGTTCCAGACGTCGAACGTCTCGCCCCGCCAGAACTCGGGCCGGGCCGCCGCGACCGTCATCACGACCTCGTTGCCGAGATGCGGTCGGATCGTCGTGTCGAGCTGGTCGTTCTGAGTGAGCGACGTGTTGCCCTGGTTCCCCAGGTCGGAGCGGGGCACGTCGCCGGATCCGAGCCGCGGCGGCGGGCGGTGCCCGAGCACGGGAACGAAGAGCGACGCCACGAACAACACCGCGATGGCGAGCACACCCATCGAGGTTGCCGTCTCCCGCACCAGACTCGGCAACGGCGGACCGGAGGCCAGGCGCGGCCGCTCGTCGAGATCGGCGCGGTCGATGAGCACGAGCGCGAAGAGCGTCGCCGCGGCCCAGACCGCGATGAGCGTGAGACCGGTGCCCGGCCGGGTCGCATGGCGCACCACGACGACCCCGCCCAACGCGAGGATCAGCGACGCGGTCGTGCGGGTCGAGAGCGAGGGCAGCGCGAGCACGGCCAGGAGCGCCGCGAAGGCGCCGAGGGCCGCGCCGAAAACGACGCGGTGACCGGTTCCGCTCGCCGCGAGCCCACCCGCGGCGGCGAGCGCGGCCGCGCACGCGACCGCCACCCATCCCCATGTCGAACGGGGCGACACCAGACGGCGACCGCTGACGCGCGGGCCGGTCATGTCGCCGCGATCGTGACCGTCGGCCAGCCGTCGGGTGCCGGCGGTGGCGCTCCCGTCGTTGCGCGCGCGAGACGCCGACCGAGCTCACGGGGGCTGGAGACCGGCGCGACCACCGGCCCCGAAGGTTCGGTGGTGAGGAGGAGCACGTGTGCGCCGCTGCGCATCGCAGCCCGCCCGAGGCCCGCGGCGCGCGCCGCCGCGCGCTCGCCGGCATCCTCGGGGCCCCGCAGGTCGGCGATGATCGCGACGCCGGTGATCGCGGGCGGCTCCAACTCGCGCACCGCGAGCTCACCGGTGCGCGCCGTCGTCGGCCAGTGCACCAGCCGGGCCGCGTCGCCGGGCGAGTAGGGACGCACCGCACGGACGGAGTCGCCGCCGGGTGCGGGCCGCGATGCGAGCGCCGCGGCCGCGCCGACCGGGAGGGCGTGAGGGTAGTACGCCACCGGTTCGGGACGCGGCCCCACCGTGACGGGAACGGGAAGGCGCACCCACAACGTGCGCCTGCGCAGGAACACACCGAGCGGCCCGCCCGAGCGCACCTCCAGACGCACGACGCGGAACACTCCGCGTCGCGCCGCGATGTGCACGAGCTCACCGCCGCCGGGCGCGATCGTGCGCCGCCACTCCCCCGGCGGGTCGAGCAACCGCACTTCGAGACGCGACACCCGGCCGCTGATCTTCAGCTCCAACGTGATGCGGTCACCCACCGTCGCGTCGCGCGGACCGGTGACGTCGATCGCGATGCTCCGCAGCGAGACGAACGGCCACACGACCCCGACGGCCAGAACCGCGAACGCGAACGCGCTGACCGCCACCAAGCCGTCGTGCTCACCCTGCGCGCCGACGGCGAGTGAGTACACGCCCAGCAGCAGCATGCCCAGCCCCGCGATCGTCAGCTCCCCCGGCGGTCGCCTGTCCACATTCATGCGGCTTCGCGCTGCGGTGCTCGAACCGTTGCGCGTACGTCGCTACTGCAGGTGACCGCGCCTCCGCGCTGCGCCTCTTGACGCGTTCGCAAGCGGACGTCGGATTCGCGGCTCACGCGGCTATGGGCGCGGGGTGGCGAGGGAGTCGACGACGGCGCGCACGGTGGCGTGACCGGCGGCGACGTCGACGCCGGTTCCGAACACCAACCGGTGCGCGAGCACCGCGGGGGCGACGGCCTTCACGTCGTCGGGTGTCACGAAGTGGCGGCCGCACACCGTCGCGTGGGCCTGAGCCGCGTGGAAGTGCGCGAGCGTCGCGCGGGGCGACGCGCCGAGCACGACGTCGGGGTGCAGACGCACCGCGGCCGCGATGTCGAGCACGTACTCCAACACCGCCGTCGCGCAGTAGACCCTGCGCACCGCGTGGATCACATCGCGCAGCTCGACGGGGGTGGTCACCGGCTCGACCGACGGGAGCACGGCCGCGCCACCCGCACCGGTGAGGATCTCGCGTTCGGCGTCGCGGCCCGGCAGCCCCATCGTGAGCACGACGCCGAAGCGGTCGAGCTGACTCTCGGGCAACGGGAAGGTGCCGGTGGTACCCAGCGGGTTCTGCGTCGCGATCATGAGGCACGGATCCGGCAACGCGTGGGTGACGCCGTCGACCGTCACCTGGTGCTCTTCCATCGGCTCGAGCAACGCGGCCTGCGTGCGCGGCGAGGCGCGGTTCACTTCGTCGACGAGGACGACGTTCGCGAACACCGGCCCGGGCCGGAAGTCCCAGCTCCCGGTCACCGGTGAATAGACCGACGTTCCGGTCAGGTCGGACGGCAGCAGGTCGGGCGTGCACTGGATGCGACCGAAGCGACCACCGATCGCGGCCGCGAGGCTCTTGCCCAACAGCGTCTTGCCCGTGCCGGGCACGTCTTCCACCAGGAGATGGCTGCCCGAGAGAAGGGCGACGAGCGCGAGCCGGATGGCGTCGTCCTTGCCCCGCACCACACCTGCCACCGACTCGTACAGGGCAGCGGCGACACGCACGGAGAGCGAGGTGTCGGCCGGCGCTCCGGACGCGTCGAGGTCATCGGCATCCGCGGTGGCGTCCGAGGGAGTCGTGGGCGAGGTCTGCACGGCGCCACCATCGTAGGAGGCGCCTAGGGGTCGGAAAGCAGCGCATCGATGAGCTCGCCCTGAAGGGCGGTCAGCGCCGCATAAAGCAGGAAGCGGCCGCGGCGGGGATCGTCGGCCGCGAAGTCGTCGAGCTCGGTCTCCTCGCTGAGGTCGAGCGCGGTGCCGTGGGCGAGGCGGGCGTCGTTGAGCACACCGAGCCACTGGCCCTCCGACGCCTCGGTCAGGACGATCTCGAGGCTCCCGCGGCGGGCGGGCGCGGCGTCGGTGAGCGTGGCCGTCACCGTGGCGAGGGCGTCGAGGCGCTCCCGCATCAGGTCGGGTTGGACCAGCGCCTGCCACTGCTCCTCGGATGCCTCTTCCGTGGGGTCGAGATAGGCGCGCGGGTACAGGCGACGCGAGACGGCATCGTCGCGGACCCCCGCCTCGATCACGGCCCGCAGCTCCGCAACGACGGCGATGAGCGTCTCGACCTCGATGGGCTCGAACCGCAGCACGACCCGGCCCGTGCGATCGCGCCGGACCCAGTGAGCCCTCATCTCCGGTCGCCAGGCATCAACGGTCTTTCTGCATGGTCGCCCAGAGGCCGTACGCGTGCAGGCGCGCGACGTCGGCTTCGATCTTCTCGCGCGCGCCGCTCGACACCACGGCCTTGCCTTCCTGGTGCACCTGCATCATGAGCCGCGTCGCGTGCTCACGCGAGTAGCCGAACAGCTTCTGGAACACGAAGACCACGTACGTCATGAGGTTGACGGGGTCGTTCCAGACCATCGCGATCCACGGGATGTCGGGAACGACCTCTTCGTCGTGGACCGGCT
>JBBSEC010000033.1:0-39050 GCA_038240075.1 Acidimicrobiia bacterium | reverse complement strand
TGTCCGGTCTGGAACTGCACCCACATCGGTGTCGCGCTCGCACCCTCACCCTTGGGAACGCCACGGCGGTGCAACGCGACGAGCATCGTGGCTGCGTGGCTCTCGAGCCGGTCGATCTCGCGGCGGACCTCGATGAACGTCTCGCGGATCTCCGAATCGCACAACACGCTCGCGTCGAGCGCTTCGAGCTCGTCGGTCGTGAGGGCTGCGGACATGTCCAAATTGTACACGAACATACGTTCGATCACAAGCAGAAAACTGAACAACGACGGCCGCGATTGGCAGCGTCCGGCCCGGGGCCCGATTCAGACTCAGCCGCCACCCAACATCTCGTACCGTTCGTGCGTTGATATTCAGTGTGGAGGACGCGGGTCAACGTTCGTTCGAGCTGTGGTACCGCCAGGCCTATCCACGCCTGTCGACGTCGATGCTCGCGCTGACCGGTGACCGCGACCTCGCGGCCGACGTGACCGACGAGGCGTTCGCTCGGGCGTGGCGGCACTGGCGCAAGGTCGCCGACATGGCGACACCGGAAGGGTGGACCTACCGGGTTGCGCTGAACCTCGTCCGCAGCCGGTCGCGCCGGCGTCGGGTCGAGCAGCGGATCCTCCCGCGCCTGGTGTCCCGACCCGAGACCGCGGCGCCGGCCGGCGAGGTGTGGGCGTTGGTGCGAGACCTTCCCGAACGCCAGCGTCAAGCGATCGTGCTGCGCTACGTCGGCGACCTCGACGAGCTCGAGATCGCGCACGTGATGGGCGTCACGCGCGGAACCGTCGCGTCGACGTTGTTCGACGCGCGCCAACGACTTGCGGGAGTGCTGGCTACACCGGAAATCGCCGAGGAGCGGACATGAGCCGATTCGAAGAAGCCGTTGCGCACGACCTCGCTGGCGCGGTGGAGCCGCCACCGTTGGACCAGGTGCGACGGCGCGCGGCACGGCAGCGCGCGAGGTGGGCCGCGACCAGCCTGCTGCCGATACTCGTTGCCGTCGCCGCGCTCGCGATCGTCGTCACCACCAACACGCACCATGGCGTCAACGTCTCGACCGCGACGTCGCTCTCGACGACGTCGCCGACATCGTCATCGACGACGAGCGCGCCGGCCACGACACTGCCCCCGGCCGTCGCGGCCCTCCCGGTCGCGACCACGCACGACTTCCCATACCTCGATCGGATCATGCAACAGGCCCGCGGCTATGACGGCTCCGACGGCCGGGTCGACTACGGCGAAGTCGTCGCGACCACGCGCGACAAGCTCGACGCGCTCTTCGGCGGCCGGGTGCAGGTCGACACCCGGCCGGTGGCGTTCGTCCGCCTCGTCGGCGAGTTCACGTGCAACTCGTGCTCGGTGCCTCCGGGTGGCACCGCGCCGCACGGGAACCAGATCTTCTACACAGTGAAGCTTCCGGCGACGCCGTCGGACAACGACGTGTTCAGTGTCGGGAGCCAGTCGATTGATCTGGCGACGTTCGGGACCGTCTATCGCCTCCCCCTCGAGGTGTCGGCGCGGATCGCGCTGCCTACGACGACGATGCGCGCCGGATCGACGATGACGGCTGAGGTGATCGTCGAGAACGACACCGGCGTCCCCGTGCAGGTCGGTGGCTGCGGGCAGCTCTTCAACGTTGCGCTCGGGAACGCCACGATCCAGCCCGAGGAAGCCGAGTACATGTGCCTCCGGTACTTCACGATCCCGACGGGATCCTCGAGCTATCCCGTGACGATCACGACGTATCGCCCGAACGCGCAGCCGCCAGTGTTTCCTACCGGCGCGTACCACCTGTTCCTGTTCGGCGCCGGCAGCGCGGTGAAGACGGCGCCGCCTCCGACCGTGCAGGTGACGCCCTGAACTGACGGCGAACGCCTCGTTCCGGTCCTTGGTGAGACGCGCGTCGCATATACGGCACAAGCGTCTACCCAGGGACGGACATCAGGCCCTGACGCGGGCCGCTCGCCGACGATGCTCGCGCGCTCCCTCACCCGGACCGGTGTACGAGGCAAACCTTCCGACAAAGCGCTTCGTCTTGCCAGCGCGGCGGCCCACGGTGTCTGCTCTTGCCCATGGACCTCGATCTGCCCGCTGACGACGATCCCCGCCGGCTCGAGGTGCGGGCCTGGTTCGAGCAGCACCCGCAGCCGGCGCCGCGTGCGCTCGTCGACGCCGGGTATGTGGTCCCGCACTGGCCCCGGCCGTGGGGCCTCGACGCCGATCCCGAGCTGCAACTCATCATCGAGGGCGAGATGAAGCGCGCGGGGGTGACGAAGCCGCTGAACCCGATCGGCATCGGTCACTGCGGCCCGACGCTCGTCGCGCTCGCGAACGAAGAGCAGCAGCAGCGTTACCTCTGGCCGATGCTCACCGGGGAAGAGCTCTGGTGTCAGCTGTTCAGCGAACCGGGATCAGGCTCCGACCTCGCGAACCTGTCAACGCGTGCCGATCGCGACGGCGACGTCTACATCGTCAACGGTCAGAAGACATGGACGTCGCTCGCGCAGAACGCGAAGTTCGGGATTCTCATCGCGCGCACCAACGGCGACGCGGTGAAGTACCGCGGCATCTCGTACTTCATCATCCCGATGGACCTGCCCGGCATCGAGGTGCAGCCGATCCGCAACATGGCCGACGACGGCTTGTTCAACAACGTGTTCTTCACGGATGTGCGCGTACCCGTCGAGAACCTCATCGGTGAGGAGAACTTGGGTTGGGGCATGGCGAAGGGGACGCTGGCGAACGAACGCGTGACCCTGTCGACGGGCGCGGGGCTCCTGTGGGGCTACGGCCCGAGCGCGCGCGACCTCATCGACCAGGTCGCGGCTCAGGGCGGCACGCGCGATCTCGTGATGCGCCAGCGGCTGGCGAGCATCTACTCCGAAGGCGAGATCCTGCGGTACCACCGCATGCGGATGATCTCCGCCGCCGTGAACAAGAAGCCCGGTCCCGACGCGTCGCTCCGCAAGGCGTTGGCCGACAGCCATGGCCAACGCGCGTTCCGGCTCGCCCACGAGCTCATGGGCGCGCACGGCATGCTCGACGACGGCGGCGAGCGCGCCGGCGAATGGGATCCGTGGCGCCACGGCTTCCTCTTCAGTCCGGCCCTCACCGTCGGCGGCGGCACGAGCGAGGTGCTGCGCAACGTCATCGGCGAGCGGCTGCTCGGGCTGCCCCACGATGTCGACGTGGAGACCGGCCGCACGTGGCGCGAGGTGCACGGCACCGCGCCGACGTTCAAGCCGTGACGTTCACCAGCTCAGGCGGTCAGGCTCCGGCGCGCGGCAGCGCCCTTGGCCTCGTCGAAGGTCACCGGTAAGCCGCGACCGCGCCGCTTTGATTCGTACATCGCGGTGTCGGCCTGCGCGGTGCGGGCGCCCGCTTTGGTTCCCGGCGGCAACGGCCGCGTCGTCTTCGCGAGCGATCTGCACTATCAGTGCCGAACGCTTCACCCGGCGGACGACAGCACACACCGTCCTTGGTGCGACGTTCGTCACGTATACGACGGCGGGCGCAAGCGCCTTACCAAGGACCGGTTTCGACGCCGGCGCCTGATGCACCCGGGCTCGCTCGGTGAGAGGTGTGCGCTCCTACTCCGACACCGGGAGGTCGGGCTCGACAACGGGCCGGTAGTAGTCGAACGCGGTGGCGATCACGGCCGCCGTCGGAACCGCAACGAACGCGCCGACGATCCCGGCGAGCACACCGCCGACCGACAATGCGAGGAGGACGGCGACCGGGTGCAGCTTCACCGCGCGGCCGAGCACGAGCGGCCCGACGAGGTAGCCCTCGACGTTGTGGATGACGATCGTCAGCCCGATCACCACGAGCGCGGCAACCGGCCCCTTCGCGACGAGCGCGATCAATGCGGCGAGGGCGCCGACCGCGATCGCGCCGACGATCGGGAAGAAGCCGCCGAAGAACGTGAGCGCGCCGATCGGCGCGGCGAGCGGTACGCCGATGACGAAGAGCCCGAGCGTCATCAACGAGCCGTTGACGAGACCGTTCACCGCCGTGCCCCGGATGTATCCGCTCAGCGTCGCCCAGGTCCGCGTTCCGAGCTCGCGCGCGTCGGCCTTGCGGTGCGACGGCACCAGGCGCAGGAACGACGCGGCCATGCGCTCACCGTCCTTCACGAAGAAGAACGTGAGCACGAGGCTGAGCAGCACGTCGGCCGCGATCTCGCCGACGAGCGTGGCGCCGCGCACCGCGAAGCCGCCGGCGTGCGCCTTGGCCGAGTCGCCGAACTTGTTGAAGTCGGTCTTGACGTCCTTGCGCGACAGATGGAACGGGCCGCGCACCAACCAGTTCTGCACGCGGTCGATGCCGCCGCTCGTCGAGTGGCGCAACGCGGTGCTGTCGTGGGCCACGTTCGGCGCGAGCAGCGCGACGATCGCCGCCAGCACGAGCAGGGCGAGCAGGAACACGGCCGCGGTCGCGAGCGCGGGCGGCCACCCGCGGCGACGAAGCCAACGGGCCGGCGGGACGAGCACCGTCGACAGGAACAACGCAACGACGACGGGCACGACCACGACCAGCACCTTGCTGATCACCAGCAGGACGAACAGCAACGCCGCGGCGACGACGAGCAGACGCCAGCCGAGCGCGGCCGCACGGTCGAGCCATGCGGGAACCGCCGGATCGTCCGGCGTCGATCCGATGCTCCGACCCCCCGCCCGCCGAGCTGCCAGCTCACCCCGTTCGGTTTCGATACGAGTTCCTCCCGGTCGCACGATCGGCGCGTCGACGGCAGGGGTCGCCCAGACCGCGCTCGATCCTACGGGCGGCCGATCGTCCCGCCGCTACCCGTCAGGTGGGCGTCTCGACCGCCCGGCGCCGGCGGGCGAAGAGCGTCGAGGCGATCGCGCCGGCCGGGATCGGGAGCCAGTAGGAGAACAGGCGGTAGAGCAGCGTGCCGAGCACCGCTTCCGCGGCCGGCACCCCGGCCACCGTGAGCGCACCCGTGAGCCCGGCCTCGACGAACCCGAGGCCGCCGGGCGTGAGCGGGATCATCGCGAGCACGCTCGCGAGCACGAACGCCAGGAGCACGGGAACCGGATCGACGCGCGCGCCGACGGCATAGAGGCACACCACCAGCGCCGCGTAATCGAACAGCTGGTTGCCGTAAGCCGCGGGAAGCGCGCGCTTCCAGGAGTCGGCAAGCGCGTCGCGGACGAAGTCGCGTTCTTGCACGAGCCGGATCGCGAAGTCGGGCGCCGGCCGCGCGGGTCGCACGCGCGCGGCGATCCAGTCGATCGCTCGCCCCACGCCGCGCACCACGCGGTCGGAGAGGAACAACACCGACGCACCCGACAGCAGGAACACCGCGAAGATCGCCGCGATGGTCGCGCCACGCAGCAGCCGCGAATCGATTGCGATGCCGAACAGCAGGGCCGGCAGCGCGAGCACCGGAAGGGTGAACAGGGTCGCCGTCGAGAGGACGCCGACAGCAGTGAGCGCCGTCGACGTGGCCGCACCGTCGAATCCGGCGCGGGTGAGCATCTCGTACTGCGTCGCGCCGCCGGTTGCAGCACCTCCCGGCAGCGTGCGGCTCAACGCGTTGCCCGCGAGCTGCGCGCACGCGACGTCGAACCATCCCGATGTGCGCAACGCGATACGGATCAGGGCCCAGATCGAGACGAACGCCAGACCTTCGAGCACGAAGATCGGAAGGAACCAGAGCGGGAACACCGAGCGCAGCTTGGGGATGTTGCCGAGGAACGCGATCAGACCGGGAAACACGACGTAGAGCGAAACCGCAGTCACGCTCAACAGGAAGATCCGCCCGACCGCCTTCCGGCGCAAGCTACGGCTCCACGCGTCGGCCAGCGCCGCCCGGCGCGCGCGGCGCAAGTTCGTGCTGCACGTTCGGCATCCTCGCAGACTGCCCCCGGAACTCCGTGCTCAACCCCACCGCGTCCGCCGGACGGCCACCGCGTCGAAATAGGTAGCCAGAGGCCCGGATGTAAGGAGCGCTGCCGATGTGGCGGCGCCCGAACCGGCGCATCGTGACGGGCAGACGCCAACCGGCGTCGTGGAGGCCGACCCGACACCAGGGTCGCTGGAGCACCAAGGAGCCGTCATGAGTTCCACTTCGATGCTGACGCCGACGACCTTGACGATGTCGTCGAGGGCGTGGCTGCGAGTGACCGCGGGGTTGTTCGTGGCCATCGCGTTCCTGGCCATCGCGTTTGCGGTGGGCCGGTCCACCGCTTCCGCCCACCGGGTCACGACCGTGATCGCGCGGCCGTCGATCTCCGTTCCCGCCGCCGGCACGGTCGCCGACGGTTGCCGTACCGGCCGTCCCCCCTGCTGACACCCGTCCGTCAGGCCGGTTCGGGTGCGTGCATTCGTGTGACGCCTGTGGCACGATCGCGGCGGCGCTGCGGGGCGTGAAAGTGGGGGGCCTGCCATGTATCCACGTCGACGCTCGATCGTCGCCTTTGTGCTCGCGGCCGTCGTGATCCTGACGGTCCTGCAGAACCTCGGCACGGTGCTGCAGGACATGCACCCGGCCGACGGAGTTGCCGGTTCGATCACGTCGATCGACAAGCCACTCGTCACGCCGAGCGACGCGACGAGCGTCGTGCAGAGTTGGCGCGCCTTTGGTGAACAACCGAGCGCGTGCAACGAAGTGTGCGCGCCTCCGAAAGTCATCGCGGCGTGGTGTTTGGCGCTCGACTCAGTGTTCTTCGCCCCGCTCCTCGCGATCGTGTTGGCTCTGCTCGCACGACGCCGGCTCGGTTTCCTGAATCCCGGTTCATGGATCCACCAAGTGGTCACGATCGCGGCGTGGGGCGCGCTCCTCTATCTGGCCCTCGACGAGCTCGAGAACCTCCTCACGGTCGCGTTCGTGTTCCCCGACCACACGACGGAATGGCTCGGGCAGATCATCGGGTACGTGACGCTGTTCAAAGACGTCTCGATTGCACTCGTCGCGCTTCCGATCATTGCGTCGTTCCCGTTTGCCAACGCAGTGGCGACGGGTGGCGTGGCCGCACCCCCGCCGACGACGCCTCCGCTGTGGCCATCGGTGCGCGCCCTCCGCATTCCGGCGGTGTTGTCCGTCGTGTCGATCGTCGTGCTGCTCGATCTGCCGGCCGGAGTACGGCCGCAGCTCGAAGACGTCGTGCGCACCTGGCTCGATACGAACGGGTGGCACGCGCTGTGGGCGTTCATGGCGGCCCTGATCTTCGGATTCGCGTTGTACGCGGCGTGCCGCCTCAACGACGAGCCCATTTCCGTGGAGGCGGACACCAGCAGCACTCATTTCTTCGTGTACTTCGCGATCGCGCTCGTCGGCACGGGCGGGTACATCGGGGCCAAGCTCGCAAGCTCCAACCTCGCTCCCCTCGTGCTTCCGTTCGCCGTCGTCGCGTGGTTCGTCACGCTCACCAACGGCCCCGCGCTCGTACGCGACGCGCCCCGCATCCGACCGGGCACCGACCTGAACCCGTCGGTCGCGCGGTCCATCGCGGTCGCGCCGCTCGTCGCGCTCGGCCTGTTGATCCTGCGGGCCACGCAGTTCGCCGGCCCGCTCCGCCAGAAGCTCGCCGGCGGCGGCCTCGGGGCCCTCGCCGTCGCCCTCGCGATCGGAGGATGGCTTCTGCTCGACCACACGCCGACGCTGTCGAAGCCGGTTGCGAGGTTGGCGCTCGTCGGCTTCGGGGTCGCCGCACTCGCGGTCGCCCTGGCGGGCCGCTACAGCCCGCTGGGGATCGGATGGGAGCTCGGATCGGTTGCGGTGCTCTTCGTCGGGTTGTTGAGCGGCCTCGCGCTGCTCACACTCGTCGAGCACGTCTTCTGGAACCCGCCCGCCGGTGCGCTGGCCGTCATCGGAATCAAGCGGGCGCCGATCTTCACCCTCCTCATTGTCGCGGTGGTACTCGAATCGAGCGTCGACACGAACGCGGTGTTTCATCCCGTCCACCTCGGCAAGGGAACGCCTTCCGCGACGAGCGGCGCGTACTTCGACGGCACCCAAGGTGTGTCCGCCGCCGACGACTTCAGCAAGTACGCGGCCACCCACGCCCCCGCCAACGGGACCGGCGCGACGCGACCGGTGGTGGCGATCTTCGTGATTGCCAGCTCCGGCGGTGGCGGCCGCGCCCAGTTCTGGAATGTCCTCGCGATGAACTGCCTGTTCGCCGATACCGCGCCGTCGGGTCACGCGCACCCCGAGACGTTCGGCTGCGAGCCCGGGAGCGACCGCGCCACTCCGAAGTGGTCGGACGTCTTCGCCGCGAGCGGCATCTCGGGCGGGTCGGTCGGGCTGGCGATGTACGACGCGACGCACCGAACGGTCTCGACCCACGACCCGGTACCGATCAAACAGGTCTTCGACCGCGGCTTCCTCGATCCGACGTTCACGACCATGGTGGACGGCGACCTTCCCGACGGCGTGCTGCACCTGGCGCGGGGACACGACCGGGCTCGGACCCTCGAGATGTCGTGGGACGACGCGCTGCCGGCGATGAAGGGCGACTACCTCGCGAGCCAACAGCAGACGAGCTTCCCCATTCTCATGCTCAACAGCACCGACGCCGACGACGGCTGCCGCATCAACGTGTCGATCCTGGAGCTCGCGTCACCGACGGTCGGCTCCGCACACGGCTCCGAATCCACGTGCCGGAGCGCCGAGCCGTTCACGGCCGGCACCATCCAGAACAGCCAGCCGATCGTCGGCACACGCGACGTCGTCGACTACGTCTGCCCCGGACACGGCGACGAGCTGAGCTACTCCACCGCGGCACTCATGTCGGCCCGCTTTCCCTACGTCTCGCCGACGGGAGCCCTGAACCGCTGCAGCAGAACGCGAGACCCCCGCACGCCGCTTCCGAAGGACGCCGCCGCGAGAGCGCGCCACACCATCTACGCCGTCGATGGCGGCTACCTCGACACCACCGCGGCGAGCCCGCTCGTCGAGCTACTGAGCGAGCTCGACATCAGTCCGCCGGTCGCGGGCACGCCGACACAACCGACGGCCGGCGCCGACACAACGACGCCCTGCTACCAACCCGTCGTGCTGCAGATCGACAACGGGTATGCAGACTCCGTCGCGCCGACGCCGCCCGGCCGTCCGCGGGAGCTCCTCGCCCCGATCAAGGGCGCGAAGACCGCGGCCGACGCGCGCTACGACGACGCCGAGCAGGCACTTGCCGAGCTCGCGGCGCGCTCCCGGTGCGACACGCCGTCCGATCTCCCGACGTATCTCCACGTCTACCCGCGCCTGCACCCGGGAACCACGGCACCCCTCGGTTGGAGCTTGTCGCGCACGGCTCAGGCCGACATGGGCAGCCAATTGAGCCTCGCGGCCAATCAGCTCGCGTTCTGCAACGCGCGTCGTTGGCTCGTCGCGGGCGAGCGCGATCGCGATTGCGCAGGCGAACAGTCGAAGATCCCGGCGAGCGCGCCGCTCGGCACCGGCGGCGCCGTCGGGCTGATCCCCCTGTTCGCGACGGCCGCGGTGCTGCTCGCCATGGCCCTGTTCCTCCTCCGGCAGACGGACCGGCCCGGGCCGGTGATCGGAGCCCTGATTCGCCGCGACGGCGTCCTGCCGACACCGCCGCGGTTGCGCACGCGGCGCGCCATGTTCAAGCGCCAAGGTGATCGAATCGCGACGATGAGAGCCGGCCTCGCGAACGGTGCACTCGCGCAACTCGACGCGTATCTCGACCTCCTCGACTCCGCGTTCGCTCCTCGCGGGTTCGCCGAGGTGCCAACCGCGGCCTCGCATCCCGACTTCCGCACGGTCGCGCTCCCCGACGGGACGAGGGTCGAGCTTTTCCGCGACCACCGGAGTCCGTGATCCGCGAGCAGATCAGTCGAACGTGATGAGCTGACGCGCGACTTCGCCGGAGCGGAGCGCCGCGAATCCGTCGTTGATCTTCTCGAGCGGCATCACCGCGCTCACGAGCTCGTCGAGCTTGAGCTTCCCCGCGAGGTACCACTCGATGTACTGCGGCATGTCGAACCGGAAGCGGTTCGAGCCCATGTTCGAGCCCTGGATGCGCTTCTCCATGAGGAGTTGGAAGCCGTCGATCTCGACCTTCTCGCCGAACGGGATCATCCCGATGACGGTGGCGGTCCCGCCCTTGCGCAACATCGCGAACGCCTGCTCGGCGGTGGCCTTGAGCCCGATGGCCTCGAAGGCGTGATCGACGCCGCCGCCGGTAAGCTCGTGAACCGCGAGCACCGCGTCGGTGCCCGACGCATCGACGAGATCGGTCGCACCGAAGTCGGCCGCCAACTGCAGCTTCGACGCGATGCGGTCGACCGCGATGATGCGGCCGGCGCCGACGATCGCCGAGGCTTGAATCGCGTTGAGCCCAATACCGCCGCAGCCGATCACCACGACGGTCTCACCGGGCCGCACCGCGGCGGTGTTCATGACGGCACCGACTCCGGTGGTCACCCCGCAGCCGATGAGCGCAGCCTTGTCGAGCGGCATGTCGGTACGGATCTTCACGAGATAGTGCTCGTGCACGAGCAGCTGTTCGGCGAAGCTCGACAGATCCATGAACTGGTACACCACCTGATCGCCGCGGTGCAGGCGCGGCGGAGCCGCCGGGTCGGGACGCAGACCCTCGTGGTCGCAGAGGTTCGGCCGCCCCGACAGGCAGTATCGGCACGCGCCGCAGAAGCCGCTGATGCACGAGACCACGTGGTCGCCGGCGCGCAGGTAGGTCACCTGATCACCGACCGCCTCGACGACCCCGGCCGACTCGTGCCCGAGAACCGCGGGCACGGGGCACGGGTACTTGCCCTCCATGAAGTGGAGGTCGGAGTGGCACAGACCCGCAGCGACGGTGCGGACGAGCACGTCGTGCGGACCGATCGCACCGGTCTGCACGTCGTCGACGACGAGCTCACCGGGCACGGTTTCGAGCAGCGCGGCCTTCATGGGCGGCGACGGTAGCAGCGCGGAACGAGGCCGCCACGGGCACGTCACGCAGAGGCGCGACGCGGTGTGTGTCAGGGTTGGCGATGACCGGCAACGGCTCCGCCGGGACCCGCGAGGAACCCCGACCGTCGTTCGTGCGCGTCGGTGCGCTCGACGGGCTGCGGGGCGTCGCTGTCGGCGCCGTGGTGATCAACCATCTGCGCCCGAATGCGCTCCCCGGTGGTTGGCTCGGCGTCGACGTGTTCTTCGTGCTCTCGGGGTACCTGATCACGTCGCTGCTCCTCGGTGAGGCCGCCGCGAACGGACGCATCGATCTCCGCCGCTTCTACAGCCGGCGGGCCCGGCGGCTGCTGCCAGCGCTGTTCCTGCTGCTCGCCGTGCTGGCGGTCGTCGACCGCGTCGCGCCCGGTGCCCCGGGCTTCCACGACCTGAAGGATGACGGGTTCGCCGCGTTGGGCTACGTCGCCAACTGGCGCCTCGTGTTCACCGGCGCCTCGTATTTCGGTGCCTTTGCACCGTCGCCGCTGCGGCACTTGTGGAGCCTGTCGGTCGAGGAGCAGTTCTACCTGTTGTGGCCACTCGTCTTCATCGCGGTGCTCCGACGGTTCGGGACGCGCGTCGTCGGCGTCGTCGCGTTGGTGCTCGCGGTCGCGTCGGCGCTCGCGATGGCGTTCGCGTACAACGGGACGAACATCTCGCGCGTCTACTTCGGCACCGACACGCACGCGCACGGTGTGCTCATCGGTTGCGCGCTCGCGGTGTTGGAGCCGGCACGACGGCACTGGCCGTTCCGGCGGATCGCCGCGCTGGTCGCGCTCGCGGCCGTCGGTGTCGCGTTCGCGATGCTGCACGGCACGGGCGCGACCGCGTACCGGGGCGGCATCGCCGGTGTTGGTGTGCTCGCCGCCGTCGTCATCGCCGCGCTCGTCGCGCCGGGGCCGCGCGGCGTGGTGGCCGCCGTCCTCGAGCTGCAGCCGTTCCAGGCACTCGGCCGTATCTCGTACGGCGTCTACCTGTGGCACTGGCCGGTGCTGGTGTTCGTGACCGCGGCGCGGGTCGGGACCTCGGGGTGGTCGCTCCTGCTGCTGCAGGTCGCGTTGACCCTCGCGCTCGCGACCGCCTCGTTCGTCCTGTTGGAGCGGCCCGTGCGGACCGGCTGGCCGCGACCGCGCTGGTCGTGGGTCGCGGTCCCCGCGACGGCGATCGCGGTCGTGTTGACCATCACACTGGTGGTCCCGACGGTTCAGGCGCCGTTTGCGCTCGCACAGATGGACGCGCGCGAACGCGACGCGTCGACCGCCGCGGCCGGACCCACGGGCCCTCGACGCGTCGTCGTCATCGGTGACTCGGTCGCGTACACCCTGTTCCCCGGTCTCCAGGAGCACGAACGGGCCTCGAATCTCTACTTCCTCACCGCGGCGCAGACCGGGTGCCCGCTCGACATCGCCGCAACCGCGTACGGGCCAGCCGACGCACCGCAACCGTCGGTCGGCCTCCCGAGCTACTGCCAGTGGCCCACGATCTGGCCGGCGATGATCGCCCGGACGCGGCCCGACGTCGTCGTCGCGCTGTGGGGGCTCTGGGATCTCTTCGACCACGAGGTCGACGGCGCGTGGCTCACGGTCGGGACGCCGGCGTGGGCGACACACATGGAGCAGACGTTGGAGCGCGCGCTGGCGGTCGTCACCGCGCGCGGTGCACGCTTGGTCGTGCTCACCACTCCGTACCTCTACACGGTCGCGCAGCACCGAGTGATCGCGCTCAACCGCGTGTACCGGACCGTGGCGGCGCGCCACCCCGGGCAACTGACGGTCGTCGACATTGAGCCCGCGGTGCAGCAGAGTCACGCGCAACGCTGGGACAGCGTGCACTGGACCCCGCAGGGAGCCAACGCCCTCGGCCGCATCGTCGTGCCCCTGATCGCGGCGGTCGCCGACTCGGCCCACGCCACCGGACACGTCGAATGACGGCGATCGATCAGCTGCTCAGTGCCGCGCGCGCCGACGTCGAGTCGGGTTCAGTCCCTGCGTGCCAGCTCGCGGTCGCCCGCGACGGCGACATCGTCGCGTTCGAGACC
The DNA here is from genome assembly GCA_038240075.1 of Acidimicrobiia bacterium. Classification (GTDB taxonomy): domain Bacteria; phylum Actinomycetota; class Acidimicrobiia; order IMCC26256; family PALSA-610; genus DATBAK01. The sequence continues at coordinate 26,082 of JBBSEC010000033.1, read as the reverse complement.
TTCGGCGCCGCGCGCGACACCACGCGTTTCTGTGTGTTCTCCGCGACGAAGCCGATCGTCGCGTCGGCGATCTGGCTGCTCATTGCCGACGGGCGTATCGACGTCGACCGGCGGGTTTGCGAGTACATCCCCGAGTTCCTCATCGACGGCAAGGAACGCGTGACCGTCGAGCAGGTCATGCTCCACACCGCCGGCTTCCCGAACGCGGTCACGAGCAACGCGGCGGGTGCAGACGCGACCCGTCGACGCGTGCAGTTCGCACACTGGGAGCTCGAGTGGCCGCCGGGAACGCAGTTCGTCTACCACGGGTCGAGCGCGCACTGGGTGCTCGCCGATCTCATCGAGCGCGTCAGCGGTGTCGACTTCCGCGACTTCATCGAGCAGTCGGTGTGTACGCCGCTCGGACTCCCCCGGGTACTCGGCGTTCCGATCGCCGCACAATCTGACATCGCGCCGCTCGTCGCGGTCGGCGAACCGCCCGACGACCCGCACTCGTTCCTCCTCAACGACCCCGACGTTCGCGTCGCAGGAAACCCTGGCGGCGGCGCGATCATGACCGCGGCCGATCTCGCGCGCTTCTACCAGGCGCTGCTCCACAACCCGCGCGCGCTCTGGGACGCCGCGGTGCTGGCCGACGCGAAGACGCACATCCGGTGCACGTTCGACGATCCCCTGATGGGCGTCGCGGTGAACCGCACGCTCGGCCTGGTCGTTGCCGGCGACGACGGAAAGCACATTTTGCGCTACGCGATCTTCGGGGAGGCGAACTCTCCCGGTTCGTTCGGGCACGCGGGCGCGCACGCACAGGTTGGGTGGGCCGATCCCGACACCGGTATCTCGTTCGCGTACCTCAACAACGCGGTGACGTCCGACCCCATGGGTTCCGGCATGCGCGCCAACCGGCTCGCCACCATCGCCGCCGCGCTCGAGCTCTGAGCGCGGCGGCGATCGCGCCTACTGCGCCGCGGTGAGGCGGCGGTCGTACTCGTCGGCCAGTGCGAGCAGGGCCTTGGAGCCGTCGCCGTTGTACGACGAGCCGTGCATGAGGGCGAGGGTGCGGGGCTCGAGATCGGCGAGGGCGCGGATCGTCGGCGCGGTGTGCGGCGTCAGGCAGGTGGCACCGAACGCGTCCTCGGCCTGCGCGGCGGCATCGAGCAGATCGCCGTCGCTGAGTGCGGGACCGTCGCCGAAGTGGGTGAAGAGGTCGCCGCACAGGAGCGTGCCCGTGGTCTCCTCGTAGAGAACGTGCGCGTCCCATCCGTGCGGCACGTGCGGCGTGTCGATGTTGCGGACCCGCTTGCCGCCGAGGTCGTACACGGCGCCGGGTCCCATCGGCTCCGGCAGGCGGTCGGCGAGATCGTTGATCGACACCATGCAGCCGACGGCCGTGTGCGCGACCGCCGCGTCGGGCGCGGCCGCGAGAAACCGGTTCATCGCGCCGCACTCGTCGGACTCGAGGTGGCCGAACGTGATCCAGCGCAACCGCTCGACCGGGATCACGGTCGCGATCGCGGAGGAGACCGACGGGAACATCGCACGCGGCCCGGTGTGAAAGAGCAGCGGTGCGTCGGCGTCGATCAGGAACTGGTTGAACGTGAAGCCGGTGGGGCCGATGTCGGGGACAAAGGTCGACAGGCGGAAGATGCGGTCGGCGATCTCGTCGACGTGGGTTTCCATGACGATTCCTCTTTCCAATCAGAGCGGTTGGTTCAGAGCGGGAGGGGTTTGTTGAGGACACCGGTGCCGGGAAGGCGGCCGGACAGTGTGCGGATGAAGTCGATCGCGTCGATGTCGACGCGTTCGCCGCCGACTCCATTGGCGAACTTGCCGCCGGCCGGCCCTTCGAGGACGAGCTCGAACGACTGGTCGTGGATCGCCGCCCACTCGTCCACGATGTCGGCGACGAGGCGGCCGTCGTGATCCGCGGTCAGGTGCATCGCGCGGCCCGTCGCCTGGCAGATGTCGATGCGGTGCGCCCACACGTCGCGGGTGAAGCCGACGTCGAGGAGGTACTTCAGTGGCGTCCAACCGATCGGCGGTCCGAACGGGATGGGCAGGTAGCGGGCGGGCGGCGGTGTGCGCCAGCGGCCCTTCACAGCCTTGGGCCCGATCGCCCGGAACTGCGCGACGATCTCGTCGTTCGAGAGGTGCGCGTGCTCGCGGATCTGCAGCTCGTTCATGCCGTCGACCCAGTGGTGCGAATCGATCTCCTTGTTGAGCGGCACGCCCTTCCGGAGCTGGTGCACGAAGGTCGGGAACGAGGCCTGCGCCTCGCCGGAGCCGAGCATGTGCAGCGCGATCTTGCGCACGTCCCATCCGGTGCAGTCGGTCGGCAGGGTCCACTCGTCCGGTGCCAGCGAGGCCAGGAGCGCGGCGAAGCGCCGGAACTCCTCCTCCGCGATCACTCGGGCCTCGGGCCGGTCGATGCGCTTCGACACGGTCGTCATGAGCGCCTTCTCCTTCGTTTCACATCGTCGAGGTGCATGTCGATGAGCCGGTCGAGGTGGCGGGTCCAGCGGTCGCCACCGGGGTCGTTCGAGAGCTGGGCTTCCATGATCCCGCCGACCATCGCGACGAAGCAGTCGATGTCGTTCTGGTTGTCGAGACCGGCCGCGTGCATCGCGCCGACCGCCCGGTTCAACACGTCCTGCGCGAGCACGTACGACTCGTCCGACGGCGTGAAGCCGGGAATCGGACGCTGGAACATCAGCGCGCTGCGGGCCTGGTCTTCGAGCGCGAAATCGACGAAGGCATGCATGAACGTCTTCACGGCCGCGCGGGCGTTCGCCGGCAGGTCGAGCGCGTCGAGCCGCTGGGCCAACCGGCGATTGCCGTCAGCGAACATCGCGTCGTAGAGCGCATGCTTCGAGTCGAAGTATTCGTACAACGACGGCTGCCGGACACCGACCTCGCGAGCGAGGGCGTGGAGCGAGAGCCCGCCGATGCCGTGCTCTCGGGCCAACTCCCAGGCCGACGCGACGATCTCCGCCGTCCGCGTCTCCCGCCGCTGTGCGACCTTCCCTATCATCAATAGGAGTATTACCTATCACCGATAGGACGTCAAGGGGTCGAGAGCCAGAAGCGGACCGGGCGGCGTCCTAACCTCGCCGATCATGTCGGCTCGACCCCGCGCGGATCTCGAAACCGGTGCGCGCCGGGTGCTGGAGCAGAACCGACGGGGCGCGTTCACCTGCCCGTCGAACACGTTGTATCCCCACCAGTGGCTGTGGGACTCGTGCTTCATCGCGATCGGCATCGCGCGCTTCGACGCGCAACGCGCCGCCGACGAGATGCGCGCGCTGTTCCGCGGACAGTGGTCCAACGGCATGCTGCCGCACATCATCTTCGGCAACGACAGCGACGACATCGGCAGCCGCCGGATCTGGCAGTCGAAGAAGAACGCGATGGCTCCGCGTGCGGTCGACACCTCGTGCATCACGCAACCACCGCTGCCGGCGATCGCGGTGTGGCGCGTCGCGGCCGCGTTGCCGGAGCAGGAGCGACAGGCCTTCCTCGCGGAGCTGTTCCCGAAGTTGGTCGCGTACCACTCGTGGCTGTACGCGGAGCGCGACCCGCGCGACTGCGGTTTGGTCACGCTCATCCACCCCTGGGAGTGCGGCCTCGACACCACGCCGCCGTGGATGCAGGCGCTGTGCCGGATGCCCCTCCCCTGGTGGCTCAGGGTCGCCGAACGACTCGATCTCGCGCGCGTCGTGCGCCGGGTGCGCAACGACACGCGTTACATCCCCGCGGCCGAGCGCGCCTCCGACGACGAAGGCCTGCGCATGCTGGTGCTCGCGACGCGCGGCAAGCGGCACGACTTCGAGCTGCGGCGCATGCCTGCTGCCGGCTCGGTGCTCATCGAGGATCTCGCGTTCAACGCGATCCTCGCCGTCGCGAACCGGTCGCTCGCGCTGATCGCGGGCGCCCTCCAGCTGCCCGTGCCGACCGCGCTCGCGGAGCACGCGCAACGAACCGATGCCGCGCTCGAGCAGCTGTGGGACGAGCCCTCCGGTCAGTACTACTCGCGCAACGCGGTCACGGGTGAGCTCATCAGGGTGCCGACCATCGCCACCTTCTTCCCGCTCTGGGCCGGCATCCCCGATGCGGCCCGAACGGAGCGGTTGATCGCCCTGCTGCGCCGGCCGACGGGTTTCTGGCCGCGGTTCCCGGTTCCGAGCGTGCCGACCGACGCTGCGGAGTTCCGTGAACGGGGCTATTGGAAGGGGCCGACCTGGGTCAACACGGGTTGGCTCATCGTCGAGGCGCTGCGCGAGAACGGCAACGCGGCCCTCGCGGACGAGCTGCGCGCGGCGCTGCTCGACCTCGTGACGCAGGCCGGGTTCTCCGAATACTTCTCGGCGCTGACCGGCGAGGGTTACGGAGCCGACGACTTCTCCTGGACCGCCGCGCTCGTGATCGAGCTGATCGCGAGCGACGACGGCCCAGCAGAGGCGCCGGGAGCAACCGAGACGTTCGGGTGAAGGCTACGAGACCGGGAGCGGTTGCCAGCTCGATCCGAACTCGCTCGCTCGCTCGCTCGTGGTCGTCTGGGACAAGTCGGAAGCGGCGAACGACGTCGCAACCGGCGCGCGGATCGCCGGCCCCAACCGCGCGATCGGAGCGATCGCGGTCGCATCGAACGGCACCGCCGTCGGCACCGCCGCCAACGGGACGGTCACGCGGTACAACCCGCACACGCTGCAGGCAGCCGGCGCATTGCCCAGTGCGTTCGGGGCCGCCGACAGCCTCCGGTTCGACCGCGACGGCGGACGGCTGCTGATCGAGTCGGGTGATCGAACCCTGCGGCTCATCGACGTCGCGACGGGTACCGCGATCGGCGACCCGATCCCGGTCGGAGAGCACGCGCCGCTGTTCGGGAACGGCGGTCAGCTGCTGCGCCCCGATGGCCGCGAGGTGAGCGCAACCGTCGATGCCGGCATCGCGATCTGGGACCTCGAACCGCGCGACTGGCAACCGGCCGCGTGCACCGCGGCCGGTCGCAATCTCACGCGCGCGGAATGGACGCGGTACCTCGGCGCGCTCGGGAGCTAGCACCGGACGTGCCCGAACGACTGACCTCGGTCGACACCTCAACCGTTGACACGCGCCCCACCGCATCGCGCGGTGCGCGGGCGCGCGGCGAGCCCGCTCTGGACAATCCCGCCGTGAACCAGCAAACTCCCCGCAATTGGTCAAGGAGGACGACATGGCCGGTGGTCTCTGGCGACGGAGCCAGCGCGGTAAGTCGTCCAACACTCGGGGAAATGGTGTGGACGACGCCGGGTCCGGTGACGAACCGGAATCCGGCGAAACCGCAGACGAAGACAGTGCCGAGGGCGTGACCCGCGGCGAACCGATACGTCAGGAGCGCGCGCCCACCACCGCGCCCGAAGACCTGTTCGCCGCGTCGAGCCCGCCGGAGGACGAAGACGCGGCACAGCTGATCTCACGCGTCGCCGAGAAGGCGGCCGAGCGGGCGAAGGTGTCGCGTCGTGGCTTCCGACGGCCCGCGGCCGCCAAGCCCGGCTCCCCCGGCGGCGCGGCGTCGCCGTTGGTCGAGACCTTCGAACGCGAAGGCGCCCGCCGCAACGACGAGCTCATGCGGACGCTGCAGCGAGCGCAGCGGGCGACGACGGAGGCGCAGCGGTTGCGCCAGGCCGTCTCCGACGCCGAGGGCAAGGCCCGCCTGGCCGCGCAACGCCACGCGGAAGTGCAGGCCCGGCTCGAAGAGGAGCGACTCGCCGAGGAGGCGAGCACCGCACAGCGACGTCGAACCGAAGCCGCGGCGCTCGAGCAGGAGGCGACGGAGCTCGACGAGGCGAAGGCGACGCAGAAGCAGCAGCGCGTCGAGGCCTACCGGGCGCGGGTCAGCGCGGCCGCCGACGCGCGCGCGGATGCCCAACGGGCCGCTCGTGAGCGCGCGGCGGAAGCCCGCACCGCGGCCAACCGGGCCGAAGCGGCCGCCAGCGCGCTCGAGGCTGCCGTCGACGAGGTCGTGACCGAGTCGCTCGCCGAGGAGAAGCGTGCCGTGGCCCAGGCCGAGGCGAAGGCCCGGTCAGAAGCGGAGGCCGCGGCCGCGCAGCTCCGGGCCCAGGACGAAGCGCGGGCCGCGCGGATCGAGGCGTTCAAGGTCGCCGAGACGGAGCGGACCCGCGCCCTCGAACAGGCGGCCGCGGAGAGCCTCACGGCCGCCGAGCGCGACGTTGCCGGAGCCGAAGCGGCTCTGCGCCAGCTCGGGGCGAACCTCGCCGGGGTCGAACGGGACGAAGGCGAGTCGGCCGGCGAGGTCGCGGCGCTCGAGGCCGCGGTGGCCGAAGCGGAGCGCATGGCCGAGTCGGCCCGCGACGCGGAGATGCGCGCGCGGCGGGCGCGGCGGGCCCAGGGCGCGGCCCTCGACGGAGCGCGCGGCGCCAAGGCGCGCGCCACAGCCGCACGCACCGAAGCCGAGCGCGCCGCCGCGACGGCGAAAGAGGCCGCGACGGAAGCCGTCGAGCTGGTCCGCGAGGCGGAGCGGCTCTCGGCGGAGGCCGCGCAGGCCGAGCAGGAGGCCATGGAGTCGGCCCGCGCGCTCGAGTCTCCCGGATCCAATCTCGTCGAGGAGGTCTCCGCGCTCCTCGGCAACGACGAGATCGACCTCACCGTCGACGACGAAGACGAGGACGAAGTCGAGGCGTCGGGACCAGGACCGGTCACGACGGACACCAGCAGGAGGCATGGGGCATGAGGAGATTTGTGGCCGTGATGGCGGGGCTCGCGATGTTCGCGTTCCTTCCCGCCACTTCCGTGTCGGCCGACGCGCCCCATTCGGACGTGGCCGATGCGCTTGTGCGCGTGGCCCATTTCTCGCCCGACACTGCCGGTGTCGACGTCTGGGTCGACGGGCAGCGCTTGCTGCAGAACGTGGGGTACGACACGGTCTCCGACTACGTGCCCCTCCCCGCCGGTGACCACCAGTTCGCGCTGCGGCCGTTCGGCGCCTCCGAGACGTCGAAGGCCATCCTGTCGGCCAAGGCCGCGCTCGTGGCGAGCACCGCCTACACGGTCGCGGGCGTCGGCCTGAACAAGGACCTGCGCGGTCAGATCTTCACCGACAACCTCGGCGCCCCGCCCGCGGGGAGCGCGAAGGTGCGCATCATCGACGCCGCGGTCGGGATCGACCCCGTCGACGTGGCGCTCTCGGGCGACGGCGCCACCTTCGACAACATCAGCTTCCCCGGCGCGTCGGTCTACAAGTCGGTTGCACCGGCCACCTACGCCGTCACCGTCAAGGCGACCGGGGGCGGCAAGACGGTCCTCGACGTTCCGAGCGTCATCGTCGGGCCCGGGATCATCTACTCGTTCGCGCTCATCGGCGGCGCCGGGAAGCCGCTGCAGCTCGTGCCGGTGGTCGACGCCCGGGGGCCCACGGCGACTCCCGTCGGCGCCGCGAAGACCGGTGGTGGTGGCACGGCGCGCGTCCGCGTGAACGTTCCGTACCAACGCTCGCACCAGCACGGTGGACGCCGGCCCTCCCACTAGTGCAGCACCCGACATGACGACGGGCCGCCGACGTGACGTCATCGGCGTACGCGCGCTCGTGCTCGGCGCGATGGTGCTCGGCGCGGCGTGCACGGCGGGTGGCGCGACTCCGCGCGTGTCCGGGACCAAAGCGGCGCCGACGACCACGACGACGACGTTCGCGGTCCCGACCGGCATCCCCCGCTACCAACCGGCGACGCCCGTGCTCGACACCACCACGCCGGCCCGGCTCCAGATCCCCGCGATCGGGGTCGACACCGACCTCGTGTCGCTCGGCCTCAACCCCGACGGATCGATGGAGGTGCCGGCGAAGTGGGGCGAAGCCGGCTGGTATTCACGCGGGCCGCGGCCCGGTGAGGACGGGCCCGCGGTGATCGCCGGCCACGTCGATTCGAAGTTGGGCCCTGCCGTCTTCTTCCGCCTCCACGACCTCCACGCCGGCGACGAGGTGCGGGTCACGCGCAGCGACGGCTCGGTCGTGCGGTTCGTGATCGACCGGCTCGAGCAGTTCCCGAAGGTGTCGTTCCCGACGGCAGAGGTGTTCGCACCGACTCCGGGCCCGACCCTGCGCCTCATCACCTGCACCGGCGCGTTCGACGAGACCCGGCACAGCTACCTCGACAACCTCGTCGCCTTCGCGCTCCCCGAGACCTAATACGGTCGCATCCGCGTGCGGTTCACCGTCACGGTTCGCACTCGTCACGGCGGTTGCGCCAGCTCCGGCCATTTACTCGCCGAGGGCAGCCTGTGGTGTGGGTTCCGCAGGTTCCTCGGGCGCGACTTCGGCGGGCTCGACGTTGTGGTCGGCGGCGCGCTCGCGCGCTTCGGCTTCGACGAGGTCGACCGTCGACGGCGAGACCACCGGCGCCGGCGGTGACGACGGCTCGAGCGCCCGGTAGAACTCGAGGTAACGCGAATCGCGGCGACCACACGACTCGAGCGCGGCCTGTTCGGCCTCGGCGAGCGCAGGATCGGCCACTTCCTCGGCCTGCACCGCGGCCGGCTCGCTCGCAACCCACGGCAGCCTCGCGGACGGCGTGACCGGCGGGCCCGGCGGCACCGGCGCGGCTACCGCGACGGATTCCGGTTCGACTCGACGCGGCCGGCGCACGCCGGCGGCGGCGAGCGCGATCGCCGCGATCACGAGCGCGGCGACTCCCGCCGCGACACCCAGGCCCGTCGCGCCACCGGTCGCGTGGTCCGTCACCGCGACCGACGCGGAGCCCACCTCGCGCTGGGCCGACGCGATTGCCTGCGTCGCCGCGATCGCACGGCCGTCGGCCGCGTTCAGCGCGGCAACCAGCTCGGTGTGGCGCGTCACCTGCAGCTGCAGCTCGAAGACCGCCTCCTGGTTGTCGGCAATGGCACCGTTGATCGAGGTGAGCGGCTGCCCCGCGGCGACGGCAGCCGCGCGCTGCGCCTCGAGGTCCTGACCGTCGCGCACACGCTGTTGATACGCCGACTCCGGATCGGTGATCCTTGTCCGCGACGCGATCGACGCGATCTGGGCCGCGGACTGCGCACGGTCGGCCCGCGCGGCCGCCGCGAGCTTCGTCTGCGACGCGATGACCTGCCGCTGCGCGCCTTCGAGCCCCGCCCGCGCGAGCGAGCCGACGCGTGCCCGCGCAACATCGCGGTGCGCATCGAGGAACGAGATCGTGACGACACGGCCGTGGGCCGTGACCTGCGCGCCGCCGGCACGGCCGAGGATCGCGCCCACGACATCACCCACGACGAGCGGCGCCCGGACGGAGACGTTGGCCTCGGCCCGGGTGCGGCCGGCCGGATGCAGCACCAGCGCCGCGACGCCGAGCAGCGCCAACAGCACCGCGCCCACCCGGACGAGGGCTCGACCGGTCACCAACCGCCCGACGGCGAGGCGCGGTCGCACGACCCGCGCCGTCGTGGCACTCCCGGCGAAATGGGCCTCGATCTCGGCCACCCTCGCAAACCTCCTCGGCGGCAGCTCGGCGGGCGGGTGCGGCTCGTCATGGTTCACACATCATGGAGCGAGACGAACACGTGGTGTGATCTTGCCCTCCGTCCACCCGACCGTCCAGACCTCGGCCCGCAGCCGCGGCGCGCCCTCGTCAGAGTGCGTCGTGGCCGCGCTCACCGGTGCGGATGCGCCAGACGTCGTCGAGGGGGACCACCCAAACCTTGCCGTCGCCGATCTTGCCGGTGCGGGACGAGCCGATGATCCCTTCGACCACCCGCTCGACATCGGCGTCGTCGGCCAGGATGTCGATGCGGACCTTGGGGACGAAGTCGACCGTGTATTCGGCTCCGCGGTACACCTCGGTGTGCCCGCGTTGACGACCGAACCCGCGCACGTCGGACACGGTGACGCCTTCGACGCCGATGTCCTTGAGCGTCTCCTTCACGTCCTCGAGCTTGAACGGCTTGATGATCGCGACGATCAACTTCACGTCTGCACCTCTCGTCAAGCCCGGTCGAGGGCGTACGCGTTCTCGGAATGCAAAGCGAGATCGAGACCACTGGCTTCGTCGTCTTCGGTGACCCTGATCCCGCCGGGCAGCACACGGTCGAGGCCGAGCGCGATCGCGCCCGATACCACGAAGGAGAACGCGAACACCACGGCCACCGCGAAGACCTGCTCACGGAACAGGTGCCAGCCGCCGCCGAAGAACACGCCGTTGGCGCCGTGCGCGTTGACCGACGCGTCGGCGAACAGCCCGAGCAGGATCGACCCGACGATGCCACCGACGAGGTGCACGCCCACGACATCGAGCGCGTCGTCGTAGCCGAAGCGGAACTTCAGCGAGATGGCGAGGAAGCACACGGTTCCCGCGATGGCACCGATCGCGATGGCGGCGAGCGCGCCGACGAAGCCCGCGCACGGGGTGATCGCGACGAGGCCCGCGACGGCGCCCGAAGCCGCGCCGAGCGTCGTCGCGTGCCCGCCCTTGATCCGCTCGACCACCAACCAACCCAGCATTCCCGCCGACGCGGCGACGAACGTGTTGAGGAACGCCTGCGCCGCCACGCCGTCGGCGGCGAGCGCGGAACCGGCGTTGAAGCCGAACCATCCGAACCACAAGATTCCGGTACCGAGCATCGTCAGCGGCAATGAATGCGGAGGCATCGGTTCCTTCGGCCAGCCGCGCCGCGGCCCGATGATGAGGACGAGGGCCAGCGCGGCCGCGCCCGCATTCACATGGACGACCGTGCCACCGGCGAAGTCGAGTGCCCCGCGCGCCGCGAGCCAACCGCCGGCGAACACCCAATGGGCGACGGGTGCGTACACGACGAGCGACCACGCCACGACGAAGGGGACCCACGCGCCGAACCGCATGCGATCGGCGATCGCACCGGTGATCAGCGCCGGGGTGATCACCGCGAAGGTCAACTGGAAGGACACGAACGCGAGCGCCGGGATCGTCCCGATGGTCGCCGAGTCGAGGCCGCGCAGCCCCACGAAGTTGAAGTTGCCGAGCCAACCGGCGTCGCCCACCCGCCCGAAGGCGAGCGTGTAGCCGACCGTCACCCAGAGCACGGCGACGATGCCGATGCAGATGAAGTTCTGCATCAGCATCGCGAGCATGTTCTTCGCCCGCACCATGCCCCCGTAGAAGAGGGCGAGACCCGGTGTCATGAACAGCACGAGTGCGGCCGAGCCCAGCACCCACGCCGTGTCGCCGGCATTCACCTTCACCCGCTCGACCTCCCCCTGCGCGACCCCGGCACGCAAGGTAACAGTCAGATAGATATCAGAATGGATTCACGCATTCGCGATCCCGGGTGCGCGCGGCTTACGAGCAGAGCCGCACGAAGTGGTACCCGCGGGCGCGCAGACCCGCGATGATCGCGGGCAGCGCCGCGACGGTCTGCGAGCGGTCACCACCGCCGTCGTGCAGGATGATCACGACGTTCTGACCGGTCACGTGGGTCAGCACGTTGGCGACGATGACCGCGGCGCCGGGACGCTTCCAGTCGGTGGGGTCGACGTTCCAGAGCGTCTGCGTGAGCCCGAGGGCCGCGGCGATCGACACGACCGTGGGGTTGGTCGCCTCATACGGTGGGCGGAAACAGACCGGCCGGGTGCCCGTCGCCTGCTGGATCAGCTCGGCCGTGCGTTCGAGCTCGCTCGCCGCGGCGGCGGGCGTCAACTTCGTGAGGTCGGCGTGGTCCCAGGTGTGGTCCTCGACCGAGTGCCCACTCTGGGCCTCGGCCCGCAGCAGATCCGGGTGGGCCGCGCCCTCGTTGCCGACGGTGAAGAACGTCGCGGGCACTCCCGCGGCGGCGAGCTCGGCGAGGATCTGCGGCGTGTAGGTCGCGGTCGGTCCGTCGTCGAACGTCAGGGCGGCCGTGCGCCCCGTCGACGGGCTCGGCGCCGCGACCACGTTCGCGCCCGATCCCGACGACGCCCATCGCGTCGCGATCGTGATGACCGGTGACCGCGAGTGCACGGCGCCGATCGCTCCCGCGGCGCCGGACGCGGCAACGGTGCCGTCCTGCGACGCGATCCAGTAGCCGTCGCCGGTCTGCGTCGGGACCACCCCGGCCGTCGGCGACACCGGAGTGCCGTTCCCGAAGTTGCGCGCGTCGCCGAAGGCTGCGATCGCGCCGTCGTGGCTCGCGATCCAGTAGCCACGAGCGTCGGCCGTGCGCGCCAGCCCGACGACCGACGACGAGAGGACGCGCCCGCCGAGACCGCCGTAGAAGCGCGCGTCGCCGAACGTGAACACCCCGCCGTCGGACGCCACAAGCCAGTAGCCCTGACCCGATGCCGTCGGCGTCATTCCGACGATCGGGCGGTTCAACGTCAAGCCGCCCGTCGAGCCGTAAAAACGTGCGTCGCCGAACGAGAAGATGCCGCCGTCGGAAGCGACGAGCCAGTAGCCGTGACCCGACGGTGTGGGAGTGATGCCGACGATGGGCCGGTTGAGGTGCATCGCTCCGGTCGAGCCGTGGAACGCGGCGTCGCCGAACGAGAACACGCCGCCGTCGACCGCGGCGATCCAGTACCCGCGTCCCGACGGGGTCGCCGCCATCGACACGACCGGCGCGTTGAGCCGGACGTTGCCGAGACTTCCCTCGAAGGGGGCGCCGGCGAGCGTGAACACTCCCCCGTCGCTCCCGAGCATCCACATCCCACCCGACGGCGTCGAACCCGCGGCCTGAGCCGATGGTGCACGCCAGCCCGCGACCGGCGCCATCACGGTTGCCGTCAACGCGATCGCGACACAGGCGAAGAGCGCGCGTCGGCCGACGAGACTCACGCGCGTCATGTCACGCGTCCGGCACCACGGCACCGAGCTCGTAGCCGCGAGTGCCGGCGGCGACGCCAAGGAAGAACGCGCCCGTCGCCGCGTGCAGAGCGACGCCCGAACCGGAGTAGTGCGCGTCGCCGAACGAGAACACCCCACCGTCGGCCGCGACGAACCAGTAGCCGCGCCCCGACCGCGTGCTGCTCATCCCGACCACCGGCTGATTCAGGCGCAGCGCGCCGGTCGAGCCGTAGAACTGGGCGTCGCCGAACGAGAACACGCCACCGTCGGCCGCGACGAACCAGTAGCCGCGCCCGGAAGGCGTCGCGCTCATTCCGACGATCGGGCGGTTCAGGCGTATCGACCCGGTGGACCCGTGGAACGACGCGTCTCCGAACGTGAAGACGCCACCGTCGGACGCGAGGAGCCAATAGCCGTGACCCGACAGCGTCGCGCTCATCGCGACGATCGGCTGGTTCAGGCGCAAACCGCCCGTCGATCCGTAGAACTGGGCGTCGCCGAACGAGAACACGCCGCCGTCGGATGCGATGAGCCAGTAACCCAGTCCCGACGGGGTCGCGCTCATCCCGACGATCGGCGCGCGTGGTGGCGCCAACAGCGACCCGTAGGTAGGAGTCCCGCGACCCGGCTGAACCTGACCGTCGGGGGTCACGAACCAGAAGCGCCCGCCGCTCCGCGCGGCGGCCATGGCCGAGGGCGCAACATTGACCGCGGCACCCGACGAGACGCTCGACCGCGAACCGTCGAACGACTGCACCACGGGAGTCCCACCGTCGAGCGTCGCGAGTGTCGCGAACAACAGGTCGGCCCACGCCTGCGCGCCCGGCCCTCGCAGGTGCGGCCCGCCGCCGTAGAACGCACCGCTCGTGTGCTCCGACGCGGTCGCCCAGTCGGCGAGGCGCAGGTTCGGCCAACGCGCCGTCGCGTTCCGCAACACCGCGTTGGCAGCAGGAACCCACGACGCAAACGGCGACATCGTGTACCAGACGACGTGGCGCACGCCGACGAGGTTGCGCATCACGGAGTCGATGCGTTGCGCGAACTGCGCAGGGTTCTGACCGTCGTTGTTGCCGAGCGCGACCACGACGACCGACGGGAACGATCCGTGCATCGACGCGAGGATCGACGCGCCCTCGACCGTCGTGCGGCCGACCTTGGCGTCGACGGTCGCGGACCACCCGTGCCCGGGCGCTTCCCTCTCGACGGTGGCTTTGGCGCCAAGCGACACGCTGTCGCCGATGACGAACAGGTGGCGCGGCACCGCCGCGCCGGCGTGCGACGGGGGCACCAGCGTCGTGGCTGCGAGCAGCACCGCGACGGCGCACAGCAACAGCACACCAACCGTCCGCCGCCCCGCCTCCATGCCGCCCTCTCACTCAGAACCGAGCTCGATCACGACCCTCCCAGGTCGTGCCCCTCGATCCGCGCGCCCCTGCGATTCCCCGCCCCAAGCACCACTCAGTGTGTGAGCAAGATCACCCAGTGTGCCCGCGCAACAGGCGCCGCGTCAACCCCTCACGGGGCCGACGAGCGCCGACCCTCTGATCGCGACGGTCGAAGAACAACCGTCTGCCGTTGACCGCGTCGCGGCGAAATTTTCTCGGCGAACTCCTCAAGTTCCGAGCGGCGAAGTGACGATGGTCGCGACAGCAGGTCGTTCGTGAGCCGCGTTCGGGCGGCTTGATTCGGGGGAGTGAAAACGACAGCTGTCGTTGAACGGGGTTGTTCCCTGTGCACGCGCCGCGCTGGCAGATGTGCAGTCGGTGTGTCTCGACGCGCGCCACTCGGTCGGTGACGAACTGCTGCGAAGGCCGAACTGCTGAAGAGAAGGACCTGCTGAAGAGAAGGACCGCGTCGCAGTCGAAGCAAATGAGGGGGAACCGTCATGGATCAAGAGTTCATTGCCGCTCGAGACGTGTATCTCGACCGTGATCAGCTCGGAACCGTTCGTCAGCTGCGTCATCTCGACGCGCCATTCGCGTCGAGCACGGCGACGCCGCAGCTCGCGGCCGCCGACTATCTCCAGAGCTACGGAGACCTGCTCGAGCTGACCACATCCGAGCTCGGGAGCCTCAGCCTGCACCCGTCGGCCGAGCTCGAAGATGTCGGCGTCGAGCTCCGCTACCTCGGAGAGAAGCAGCAGTTCGACACGGCAACCGTTGCGTACAACCAGACCGTGCTCGGGCTGCCGGTGTTCGAGGCCGGTGTCGCGGTGCAGATGAAGACGGCGCCGTTCCGCGTGCTCAGCTCGCAGTCGACCCAGCATCCCGAGATCCACGTCCATCGCCCCAACGCCGACGCGCTGAAGCGCGCGCAGTCGCTCGCGGCCGCGCAGCTCGCGCGCGCGTTGGGGTTGTCGACCCGGAACGGGAAAGCCGAAGGAAAGGCGCCCGAGATCGAGCGCCGCCAGCTCGTCGTCTACAAGTACGAGTCCCACCGCGTGCAGCGCGACGCGGCACCGGTCGTCATCGGCGTCCGAAACGGCAACGGGAACGGGAACGGCAATGGTCACGCGAAGAACGGGCGCACGAAGAAGGCGCCGGCGGGCCGCGACGCCGCGCTGCAGGGTGGCGAGGGCAGCATGCCCCGACTTCCCCTCCCCGCCGTGCCCGATTCGATCGAAGAGGGCGAGCACTACGTATCGCTCAAGGTCGACTTCGTGCTCGCGCTGCCCGACTGGGGATCGTTGCACTGGACCGCGATTCTCGACGTCGCGACGCTCGCGGTGCTGTACGTGCGTCCCCACGTCGACGACGTCACCGGCCTGGTGTTCGACGTCGATCCGATGACCACAAACGGCGGTCCGGCGCCGACGGCGACCGCCGCCGCGCTCAACCCGCTGCGCGTCGCCGAGACGCTGCAGGGCCTCCGCGCGCCGTCGAACGGAACGCAGTCGCTCGCCGGCGACACGGTCGCGCTCGTCGATTCGGAGGCACCGACTGCCACGGCGCCGACCGAGCCCGGGGGCACGAACTTCGACTTCGACGCCCGCACCGACAGCTTCTCGGCCGTCAACGCGTACGTGCACTGCGACCGGTTCTTCCGGCTCGTCGACAGCATGGGCTTCACGCGGCCCGGGTACTTCGGCGGGACGTCGTTCCCGTCGTCGATCGATCACCGCGGGTCGATGAACACCGGAAACGGCATCGAAGTCAACGCGCACTGCGTCGGCACCACCGGTGGCGCCGGGATCGCGCGGACGACGTTCGCGCTCGCCGACACCGGTGACACAAGTCACCCGATCGGTATCGCGGATGACTTCCGGGTCGTGCTCCACGAGCTCGGCGGGCACGGCGTGCTCTACAACCACGTGCACTCCGCGAACTTCGGCTTCTCGCACAGCGCCGGCGACAGCGTGGCGGCGATCTTGAACGATCCGGGATCGCACGCGCCCGACCGCTTCGTCACGTTCCCGTGGGTCAACATCGGCCGGCGTCACGATCGCGTGCCGAGCGGTGGATGGGGTTGGGCCGGCGACATCGCGTTGCATCCGTTCGGGTCGTCCGACGGCGGCGGCTACAACAACGAGCAGATCCTGTCGAGCACGATGTTCCGGCTCTACCGGTCGCTCGGTGGCGATTCGAGCGACCTGAACACGCAGCGGTTCGCGGCGCGGATGACCGTGTACCTGATCCTGCGCGCGATCGGGACGCTCACACCGGCGACGAACCCGGCAACCGCCGCCGGCTTCGAGACCGCGCTCGAGTCGGCCGACGCCGGCGACTGGGTGAGCGAGAACGTCACCGGCGGGGCGTACCGGAAGGTGATCCGGTGGGCGTTCGAGAAGCAAGGCATGTTCCAGGCGGCCGGGACGGCGACACCGAACAACAACATCGGTGCACCGCCGGCGGTCGACGTCTACATCAACGACGGTCGCGCCGGTGAGTACCAGTACCAGCCGGTGTTCTGGGACAACCACAGCATCTGGAACCGGACCGCGGCCGACGGTGGCGCGGCGCACCAGGACCCGATCGTCGGGCGCACCAACTACGCGTACGTGAAGGTGAAGAACCGCGGGACGCAGGTCGCGACGAACGTCGTCGTCAAGGCGTTCCACGCGAACCCCGCCGCCGGACTCTCGTATCCGAACGACTGGATCCCGATGACGACGGCCCAGCGCACCGCGGCGAACGTCGTGGCGAACAACGCGGCTGAAATCGTCGTCGGTCCGTTCTCGTGGGTCCCGACGCATGTCGGCCACGAGTGCATGTTCATGATCGTCTCGGCCACCGGCGACGCGAGCAACGTCGACCACATCGCGGCCGGCGACTCGATCCCCGAATGGCGGCTCGTGCCGAACGACAACAACATCGGGCAGCGCAACGTCGCTCCCGTGCCCGGCGCGGGCACCAGCGGTCTCGTCGAGGAGTTCGAACGGCTCTCCTTCGAGGTGAAGAACCCGCTCACGAAAGCCGCGGTGATCAGCATCGAGCCGACGCTGCCGCCCGTGCTGGCCGAGCGGGGCTGGACGCTCGCGTTCGCGAACCGCGGCGGTGGCGCGTTCCCGTTGGAGCCGGGTGAGAGCCGCGAGGTCGTGATGCGTCTCGGTCAGGGCGCCGACTTCACCGCCGACGACATCGACAAGGCGATGGAGCGCACGATCCGCGTCGCGGCGCGCGCCGACGGGATCCTCGTCGGTGGCATGTCGTACGAGATGGACCCGAAGCTCAAGCATCCGCAGCGGGCCGGGCACAATCCCGCGCCGGGTGAGCCCGGTCACGAGCACGACGATCACTGCGGCTGCCGAAGCGACGAACGCGTCGACGAGTCGGCAGAGACGCTGCTGCGCTACCTCAAGGGCCGCAAGCAGCGCATCCGCGACGTCGAGATCCGCAAGATCGTCGTCGAGATCGAGTTCGACGACTGCGACGACTGACCGGCTTCACGCGTGGTGAAGGCAGTCAGGTCGTCGGTGGTGTGGTGGACGGTGGCGCGGTCGTCGGCGGCGTCGTCGTCGTCGGCGTCGTCGTCGTCGGCGCGGTCGTGGTCGGCGGTGCCGTGGTCGGTGGGAGGGTCGTCGGGGGTGCCGTGGTCGCCGGGGAAGTCACGACCGGCGCGCTGGTGACGGGACCGATCACGGGGGCCGTGTTGACGACGGACGGGATCGAGGTCGGTGCGGTTGTGAGCGCGGTGCTTGTCGGGCTGGTGACGCTCGTTGTCGGCTTCGTGTTCGTCGTCGTGTCCGCACTCTGCGAATGCATCGCGGCGAACCCGACTGCGTCGACCAGGAGCACGAACGCGACAACCGCGGCAACGACGAGGGCGCGGCGCTCCGGCCTCCGGTTCGCGTCGGCACGCGGCAGCAGCACGGCCCCGGCCGACGGTGTGACCACTGGTGCTTCGATCGTGGGCTCCGATTCGGGGCCGAGCGCCGGCTCGTCGACGAATACCGGCACCGCTTCCGTCGCGAGGTCGAGACCTCGCAGCATCTCGCTCGCGCTGTGGTAACGGTCGCCGGGGTCCTTGGCCATCGCACGGGTGACGACGGTGGCGAGCGCGGCACTGACATCCGGACGGAGGTTGCGCAGCGGCGCCGGCTCCTCCGTGCAGACTGCGTGACACACGGCGAGGGGCGTGTCGGCGACGAACGGTGCGCGGCCGGCCAAGGCCTCGTAGAGGATGACGCCAACCGCGTAGAGGTCGCTCTCGATCGTCGCGGCGCCGCCGACGACGCATTCGGGCGCGAGGTAGGCAGGAGTGCCGAGAACGAGTCCGGTCGCGGTGAGACTGCTCGAGGCGGCCCCCTTCGCGATTGCGAAGTCGGCGACCTTCGCGTCACCCGACTCGGTCAGCAGGACGTTGGCGGGCTTGATGTCGCGGTGGATCACACCGACGTCGTGCGCGGCACGCAGGGCGCTCAGCACCTGGGAGATCACTGCGACGGCCCGCTCCTCGCTCATGCGGCCGTCGCCGAGTTCGTCGTGCAGCGTGCGGCCGGGAAGGAGCTCCATCACGATGAACGGCCGGCCGGCGTGCTCGCCGGTATCGTAGACGGCCACCACGTTCGGGTCGGCCAGGCGCGCCGCGACCCGCGCCTCGTCCTCGAACCGCAACCGCGACTCCCGCTGATGGGCCAGGCTCGCAAACATCAGCTTCACCGCGACGGGTCGGGTGAGGAGTTGATCCTCGCCCTCGTAGACCTCGGCGATGGCGCCCTGACCGATGACCGATCCGAGCACGTAGCGGCCACCGATCACCTCTGCGCCATGGTTTGCCTCCATGGGTCCGCTATTCCCCGCCGCCGTCGCGGCGACACGCGGTTCGGTGTTACTCGAGGAGCCGGTTCTCCGGGCCGTAGTGCGCGGCCTCGTCGATCCACGGCTGCCATTCGGAAGGCCAGGGAGGCACCGGCTCGGACCACGGAGGCTCGATGGCGCCGTCGTCGTCGACGCGCGTGAAGAAGTTGACCTGCAGCGCCGGGTCGAGCTCGGAAAAGTCGGCGCGGTTGTGGCAGCCGCGGCTCTCCGTCCGGGAGCGCGCCGCGCGCACGGTTGCCTCGGCGACGGTGACCCCCGCCCGCAGATCGAGCGCGTGCGCGAGGTCGCCCCAGCCTTCGGCCGACGGGCGCACGTCGATGGCGCCGAGCAGGCCACGGATCTCGGAGAGGCCCGCGAGCGCGGCGTCGAGCCCGGTCGCGTCACGCACCACGCCGCAGCGCTCCCACATCAAGTCGCGCAGTTGACGCTGCGCCGCACGCGCGAGCTCCCCACCGGGACGCACCATCGCGTCGAGCTCGTCGGCGGCGGCTGCGATCACGCGCCGCGGACGCATCACGACGTCGGACTCTTCGGCCACGCGCGCCGCCGCGATTCCGGCACGGCGGCCGTAGACCACGGTCTCGGTGAGCGAGTTACCGCCGAGGCGGTTCGCGCCGTGCAGGCCCGCCGTGCACTCGCCCGCGGCGAACAGTCCCGGAACATCGGTCGCATGGGACTCAGGGTCGACCACCACGCCTCCCATCGAATAGTGCGCGGTCGGTGCGACCTCCATCGGCGACACCGAGATGTCGAGCATCTGGTACTCGATGAACTGGCGGTACATGCGCGGCAGGGTTCTGAGGATGTGCTCCTTGCCGCGGTGGCTGACGTCGAGGAACACACCGCCGTGCGGTCCGCCCCGGCCCTCGTGGATCTCGGTGTAGTTGGCCAGCGCGACGCGGTCGCGCGTGCTGAGCTCGAGCCGGTCGGGGTCGTAGCGCGCCATGAAGCGTTCGCCGAGCGCGTTGAGCAGGTGACCGCCCTCGCCGCGGACGGCCTCGGTGACGAGGGTGCCGGCCGCTTCCTCGGGCGCGACCATCCCGGTCGGGTGGAACTGCACCAGCTCCATGTCCATCAGTCGGCAGCCGGCCTGGAGCGCGAGGAACATCCCGTCGCCGAAGTTCTCGTCGCGGCGCGACGAGCTCCGGCGCCAGACCCGCGTGTGCCCGCCGCCGCACAGCACGACGGCGTCGGCGAGGTAGGCGGTGTGCTCCCCGGTGTGGAGGTCGAACGCGAACGCTCCGAAGCAGCACCCGTCGGCCACGAGCACGCGCGAGACGTACTGCTCCTCGATCACCGGGATGTGGGCCGCTTCGACGCGCGCCACGAGCGTCTGCATGATCGCCCGTCCCGAGTAGTCACCTGCGTAACAGGTGCGCCGCCAACGGTGCGCGCCGAAGAAACGCTGGTCGAGGCGGTCGTCGTCGAGCCGCGCGAAGTCGCACCCCCACGCGGCCAGCTCCTCGACCGCGGCCGGCGCCTCGCGCGCGACGGTCTCGACCACGCGCGGGTCACTCAGCCAGTAGCCCTCGCGCAGCGTGTCGGCGGCGTGTTGCTGCCAGCAGTCGTCGGGGTCGCGTGTCCCGAGCGCGGCGTTGATCCCGCCGGACGCGAGCGCCGTGTGCGCGTCGAGCCGTGGCCGCTTCCCCACGACGACGACCTCCGCACCCGCCGCGTCGGCTGCGAGCGCGGCCCGCAACCCGGCCGCCCCCGTGCCGATGACGAGCACGTTCGCGCTGTGCATGCGCGGTGCCCGTCGAGATGTGGTGGTGGTTCGCTCGAGTGACATCGCGCACTCCCCGCTCGGCGCCGCCCGGAAGCTACGACAGGTGGCGCCGCGCCGGAAGGGTGCAGGCTCACCCGCCTCTCCCCCGGTCCGCACCCGGCCCGCACCGGGCCGCGTGGGCTCGCGGTGAGTTCCGCGGCTCCCGACGGTCTGACCCATAGACCACACCGCGGGAACACTGTGCCCGCAGACGAACCGGGAGGGCGAGATGAGCGGAGTCCGAGCGCTGGTCGGGACGCGCAAGGGCGCGTTCATCCTCACGGCGGATGGGAAACGGAAGGACTGGAAGGTCGACGGTCCGCACTTCGGCGGGTGGGAGATGTACCACGTCAAGGGGTCACCGGTAGACCCGAACCGGCTGTACGCGTCGCAGTCCACGAGCTGGTTCGGGCAGCTGATCCAGCGCTCCGACGACGGCGGCGAGACCTGGAGGCCGGTGGGCAACGAGTTCCGGTACGACGGCGTGCCGGGGACGCACCAGTGGTACGACGGCACACCGCATCCGTGGGAGTTCGCCCGCGTCTGGCACCTCGAACCGTCTCCGACCGACGCCGACACGGTGTACGCGGGGGTTGAAGACGCAGCGCTGTTCCGCTCGGTCGACGGCGGCGCCGAATGGCACGAGATCGCCGGCCTACGCGAGCACGGTTCGGGCCCGGCGTGGCAGCCGGGAGCGGGCGGGATGTGCCTGCACACGATCGTGCTCGATCCGACCGACCCCAACCGCATGTTCGTCGCGATCTCGGCCGCCGGCGCGTTTCGCACCGACGACGGCGGGACGACGTGGCGACCCGTGAACCGCGGGCTCCACTCGGAGGGCATCCCCGACGGCGACGCCGAGGTCGGCCACTGCGTCCACCGCATCGCGATGCATCCGTCGGCTCCGAACGTGCTCTACATGCAGAAGCACTGGGACGTGATGCGCAGCGACGACGGCGGCGACCTCTGGCACGAGGTCAGCGGCAACCTGCCCTCAGATTTCGGCTTCCCGATCGACGTGCACGCGCACGAGCCCGAGACGGTCTACGTGGTGCCCATCACCAGCGACTCCGAGCACTATCCACCCGACGGCAAGCTGCGCGTCTACCGCAGCCGCACCGGTGGCGACGAGTGGGAGGCCCTCACGAAGGGGCTCCCGCAGCGCGACTGCTACGTCAACGTGCTGCGCGACTCGATGGCCGTCGACTCGCTCGACTCGTGCGGCGTCTACTTCGGCACGACGGGAGGACAGGTCTACGTCTCGGCCGACTCCGGCGACAACTGGGAACCGATCGTGCGCGATCTCCCCGCCGTGCTGTCGGTCGAAGTGCAGACGCTGCCGTGATCCGCGTGGTGCTCCCGGCGCACCTGCGCACGCTCGCGAACGTGACCGGCGAGGTGACACTCGCCGTCGACGGCGCCGTCACGCAACGGTCGGTGCTCGATGCGCTCGAGGCCGAATACCCGGCGCTCAAGGGCACGCTGCGCGATCAGGCCACGCAGCAGCGCCGGAAGTTCGTGCGGTTCTTCGCGCTCGAGGAAGACCTGTCGCACGACGCGCCCGACACTCCCCTGCCCGACGCCGTCGCGGCCGGCGCCGAACCGTTCATCGTCGTCGGCGCCATGGCCGGCGGCTGACGGGACGTCAGGAGTAGCGGGCTTCGACGCCGCGCGACTCGCCGTGGTGGGCGACGGCGTCGCGCAGGTCGGAGAGGAGCTCGTCGGCGACGGCCGCGTGCGCGGGCGAGAGCATGAGGTGTAGCCCTCGAGGATCGGTGTTGCGGTTGAGGTTCCACTTGCGGTCGTCCATCACGTCGGCGACCGCGGCGAGATCGATCGTGGCCGACCGGAACGAGAACACCGGACCGATCGGGTCGCCGACGATCTCGAGCCCGTCGATCGCGGCGATGCCGTCGCGCACTTTGGCCGTCGTCTCCATCAGGCCCCGCATGATCTCCGTGTATCCATCGACTCCGAGATAGGTCATCGCCGCCCACGCCGTCGCGATCGGCGCGGCCGGGCGCGCGCCCGCCATCGCGGGCGATCCGTACAGGCCCGACGGCCACTGGTCGTAGAGGAACACCTGATGCCCGAACCAGTCGGCATCACGGTGCATGATCACCGACGCGCCCTTCGGGCAGTACCCGTACTTGTGCACGTCGGCGGAGATCTCCGTGACCCCTTCGACGCGGAAGTCCCACGGTGGCACGTCGTGGCCGAGGCGCTCGAGGAACGGCAGCACGAACCCGCCGACGCACGCGTCGACATGGCAGCCGACTCCGTGCTCCGCCGCGAGCGCGGCGAGCTCCGCGACGGGATCCATGACGCCGTACGGATAATTGAACGCCGACACGATCACGACCGCAGTCGACGGCCCGATCAGCTCCCGCGCGGCACGCACATCGGCGCGGAAGTCGGCGTCGAGCGGAACCCGCACGACGTCGAGACCGAAGTAATGCGCGGCCTTCGCGTAGGCGGGATGCGCAGAGATCGGCGCGAGGATCTGCGGCCGCTCGACTCCACGGGCGCGTGCGCGCTCGCGGTTGACGAGCATCGACATCAAGATCGACTCCGTGCCACCCGAGGTCATCGCGCCGCCGCCGCCTTCGGGCACGTGCTCGAGCGCGCCGACACCGCCGATCACCTCGGCCTCGAGCGCGGCGAGCTCCTTGAACTTGAACGGGTTCAGCGCGTTGCCGAAGAGATACCGGCGGTTGACCTCCTCGAGCAACGCCTCCAGGTCGGTCCGACCGCTCGGATACACGAGGCCGAACAGGCGGGCACCGTGCACCGACGGCTCGCGCTCCTGCCGCCGTGCGAGGTCGGCCAGGATCTCCTCCGCGGTGATGCCGTGTTCGCGCACGTACCCTCCTCGAGACCGGTCGCCCACGGTATCGCCCGGGCCGGCGATGAGTTCGGGGGGCCGAAACGGTCGTCACCACTGACGTCCACGCATGGCAAGGAGACAGCCGTGAGCCTTCCCAAGATCGCGACACGAGACGAGTGGCTGGCACAGCGCACGAAGCTGCTCGCCAAGGAGAAGGAGCTCACCCGCGAGCGGGACGCGTTGAACACCGAACGGCGCAACCTGCCGATGGTCGAGATCGACAAGGAATACGAGTTCGACGGCCCGGACGGGACGGTGCGCCTCATCGACCTGTTCGAAGGGCGTCCGCAGCTCATCGTCTACCACTTCATGTTTCACCCGGAATGGGAAGAAGGCTGCCCGAGCTGCACCGCGGGCACCGCCGAGCTGTCGCCCGGCTTCTTCAAGCACCTTCACACCCGCGACACGTCGTACGTCATGGTCTCGCGGGCGCCGCTCGCCAAGCTCGAACAGTGGAAGGCCAAGCAGGGTTGGGACGTCCCCTGGTACTCGTCGGGCGACTCCGACTTCAACTACGACTTCGGCGTCACCATCGACGCGTCGCGCGGATTCGATCGCTACAACTACCGCACGCTCGACGAGTACGCGGCAATGGGTCACGAGAGCATGAAGACCGCGGACCAGCCGTACGACATGCCGGGGAGCAGCTGTTTCCTGCAGGTGGCGGGGCGCGTATTCCACACGTACTCGCAGTACGCGCGAGGTCTGGAGTCCACCGGAGGCTCGTACTACTTCCTCGACCTCACCGCGCTCGGGCGCGAGGAAGACTGGGAAGAGCCCAAGGGCCGCGCCGAATCGGTGCGGGGCAACATCCCCGACTTCTCGTCCTGATCGCAGGAGCGACGCGCTAGCCGGCCGGGGAGATCACGATCTTCGTCGCCGAGTGCGCGCAGTTGTTGGTCTCGCTCGCCTCGACGACGTTGTTGGAGTCGTCGGCGCACGCGACCACGTAGTAGGTGCCGCTCGCGATGTCGGCAGGCACGTGCGCGTTCAAACCACCGTCGCTCGACTCCCCCGTCGCCAGGCCCAAGAGGCCGCGACCACCGAGAATCACGTCGGCGGCGTCCTTCTTTCGATCCGTCGACAGGTAGTAGTTCGTGCCGGTCTCGATCGAGGTCGGACCGCCGGAGTTCAGCGTCGTGTCGAAGATGGAGAAGGTCGCGTCCGGCGCTGCCGTCGCGGGCGGGTTGCTCAGGCTCGTGATCGTGTAGTCGGGATTCGTGAGCCTGATCATGACGTGCGACTTCCGGCAGTTGTTGGCCTCGTTCGACTCGACGATGTTGTCGGAGTCCTCGGCGCAGACGAGGATGCGGTACTTGCCCGGCGCGATGTCGGCGGGCACGGTCACGTTCACACCACCGTCGCTCACTTCGTGCCTCCCGAGGCCGAGGAGCTCGCGACCGACCACGAGCACGTCCCCCGCGTCCTTCCTGTCGTTGAGCGACAGGTAGTAGTTCGTCACCGACTCGGTTTCCGTCGCGTCGCCTGCGTTCTTCGTCGTGTCGAAGATCGAGAACGTGCTGCCCGGTCCCCCGGCCGCCGGCGGGTCACTCACCGCCGTGACCTTGTAGTCGGGACCGACTGCGGCACCAGCACCGACCGGCACCGCCATCACTCCCGCGCACGCGATGCCGACCAGCGCGACCGCGATCGAACGCGCCTGATACCTACGAACGATGCCCACGATTGTCTCCCCCGCCCTTGGATCAGACGGGCGCGACTCTAAGTCGTGTGGGCCAGAACCCACAACGCCGCGGCGGTCGCCGCGGTCACGGCGCTCGCCCATGAGACCTCGGCGAGCAACCCGGGGGCCGCGACGAAGTCGCCGGCGAGCCACACACCCTCGCCCCGGTCGATCGCGGGCCGGTCGGCCCACGTGGAGCCGGGCGGGTCGAGGGCGCCGCTCTGGCACTCAACAACGGCGCGCCGCCGCCACACCTCGCGCTCGCGCCACAGTGGAAACCCGATATCGAGCAGCGCTTCGGCCCGCGCGACGCCCCCGCCGAGCGTCTCACCGGGACGCGCGCCGATCTGCGCCTGCACGAGGCTGTGACCCGCCGGCGCGAGGCTCGCGTCGCGGCACGAGAACCGTTCCGCGAACCCCGACTCGTCGAGGTCGGACACGATCGACGCGTCGCCGCGCCGCGAACGCATCCCCACGTCGAGCAGCACGGTCCTCGCACCGGGCCAGTCGATCGAGTCGTCGTCGAGCAACCGGCGCGCGGCCGGCGGAGCCAACGCGACGATCACCGGTGCCGGCGGGAGGTGCTCCACCACACTGTTGGCATGAATCCGCACGCCGATCGCGTGCAACCGGGCCTCAAGCCGCTCGGTGAGCGCCGACCATCCCCCGATCGGGAAGCGCGCGGCAGACGGCACGGCGTACGCGCGCCGCAGCCG
>JBBSEC010000032.1:0-40152 GCA_038240075.1 Acidimicrobiia bacterium | reverse complement strand
GATCCTCGACGACGACGGGCCGCTCCGCTACGGGTGCGACGACATGAGTGAAGGAATGCTCAAGGGCTGGCGCTCGGTCGCTTCCGACGACGACTGGTTGCGCCCGATGTTCGACGCGTTCGCGGCTCCGAGCACCGAGCGCGCCTGACCGTGCTGCGCGGCCTCGCGCACACCGCAGTGCGCGTCGCGGATGTCGACGCCGCAGTCGCGTGGTACCGCGATGTCCTCGGTATGACCGTGCTCTCGCCTCCCTACCGAATGGAGGGCGACGCGATCACGCGCGACATGGGCGAGCTCGTGCCGGCCCCCGTCGTCGTGACGGCCGCGATCGTCGGTGTCGACGGCGAGAGCGATCGCGTGCTCGAAGTCATCGAGTACCCGGAGGTGGCGTGCGGTTCCCCTCCGGATCCGTCGGTGACCGCGCTCGGGTTCACGCACGTCGGGTTGGTGTGCGACGACGTCGTTGCGACGCGCGCGGATCTCGAAGCCAAGGGTGTGCAGTTCCTCGTTGCGTCCGTCGCGGAGGTCGCAGGCCTCGTCACGACGTGGTTCACCGATCCGTGGAACAACGTGTTCATCCTCGTCGAGAAGGTGCGCCGTCCCGACCGCCCGTACTACCGCCAGTACTGACCGCCAGTACTGAGCGCCGCCGTCCGAGCATCGCTTGACAGGTATATAGCTGGCTAGACATACTCATGGGGGTGTTCGACGTCATCGCGGAGCCCAACCGCCGCCGCATTCTCGATCTGCTGTTGCTCAAGGAGCGTCCGGTGGGCGACATCGTCTCGGCGCTCGGAATCGGCCAGCCCGGGGTGTCGAAGCACCTGCGCGTGCTTCGGGAAGCGGGCGTGGTCGACGTGCGGGCGGAGGCGCAGCGCCGCCTGTACCGCGTGCGTCCCGAGGCGCTGCGCGAGATCGACGAGTGGCTCACCCCGTACCGCGAAGCCTGGCGCGACCGGCTCGACGCGTTGGACGCCCACCTCGCAGCGATGCCCGATGACGGAGGTCCGAATGGTTCGTGACGCGAACGACGCCGATCTCGGGACGCTCGCACGCGACGGCGACGCGGTTGTGATCACGTTCACCCGGCGTCTGGCGCACCCCGTCGACAAGGTCTGGCGCGCGGTCACCGAGGCCGAGCATCTCGCCGCGTGGTTCCCGCACGAGATCTTTGGCGAGCGCCGCGCGGGCGCGCCTCTTCGATTCGTGACCTCCGGCGGCGACGGATTCGACGGCGAGATGGTGGTGTTCGACGCGCCGTTGGTCATGGAGCTCATGTGGGGGACCGATCGGCTTCGCATCGAGCTGCAGCCCGACGGCGACGGCACGCTGCTCACCCTCACCGATACGTTCGACGAGCTCGGCAAGGCCGCCCGCGATGCCGCGGGCTGGCACGAGTGCCTCGATCGGCTCGGCGCCGATCTCGACGGCCGTCCGCAGGTCGCGTGGGGAGCGGACTGGCGCGCGATCAACGCCGTCTACAGCGAGCGCTTCGGTCCCGAAGCCGCCACGATCGGCCCGCCACCGGGTTGGGAACCGCGGGTCTGACGGCCGCGCCGTTACAACGGGTATTCGAACTCGATTTCGTGGTCGATCGGGATGCCGTGGCTGCCGATCGCGGGCAGCTCGGGCTTGAGTGCGCGCGACATCGCGACCGCGTCGCGGTGCCACGCGACCCACTTCCAACCCGCGCGCTGATACAGGCGAATCGCGTCGGTGTTGTCGTTGGTGGTGATGAGCCACAGCCGGTGCCATCTCGACTCTCGTGCGTGCTCGATGACGGCGTCGAGCAGCGCGACGCCCGCGCCGACGCCGCGATAGGTCGTCACGATCGCGACGAGCTCGGCGTCGCCGTCTTCCTCGCTCCACAACGCGCAGCCGATCGGTCGACCGTCGGTGTCGACGACGAATCCATCGAGCAAGGACGCGTCTTCGATGACGCGTCCCTTGCTCACGACCTTCGGCGACGCGAACACGCCGGTCAGCGTCTCCGCGATCCAGGGACGGTCGTCGGTGCTCACCCGTCGAACTTGCACCGCGCGATTGGAGCACAGAGCCGGTCATCCGACCGCACCGGCGCCCCATGAACATGACGCCGGCGTCAGCCTAGAATTCGCCGCCCGCACGGTTCTGCAGAGAGGCGCTTCGCATGGCCAGCGATCGGATCATCGACGCCGACTGCCACATTCTCGAACCGCCCGACATCTGGACCAACTGGCTCGGGTCGAAGTGGCAGGACAAGGCGCCCACGCTCGTCAAGGACATGGACGGCGGCGACGCATGGCTCACCGCCGTCGGTGGCGACCCCGACCCGATCGGCCTCGTGTCGACACCGGGCATGCCGTTCGACAAGTTCCGCTGGTTCGGTGTGACCTACGAAGAAGCGCGCGCGGGTTGCTACAACGGCGCCGAGCGGCTCAAGGACATGGACATCGACGGCGTCTCGGCCGAGATCCTGTTCCCGCCTCAGCGCACGATGAGCCACTTCCTCGGTGACGACGACGACGACTTCGTGCTCGCCGGCGTCGAGGCGTACAACAACTTCCTGTTCGAGGAGTTCTGCGCGGCCGATCCCAACCGGCTCATCGGCCTCGCGCAGATCCCGTCACTCGGGATCGACGTCGCAGTCGACTCGTTGCGCAAGGCGAAGGCGCGTGGCGCGAGAGGTGTGTTGATCTCGAACTGGCCGTCGGGCAGCGGCAGTCTCTCGCGCGACGACGACCCGTTCTGGGCGGCGGCGGTCGACGAAGGCATGCCCGTCTCGGTCCACATCAACATCATCTCCCGCGCTCAGCGCGCGTCCGGCCGCAAGGCCGCGGCGACGTCGGGGAACGCGCTCTACGACATGCGGAGCGAGGCGACGCGTGCGAAGGCGATCGGCGGCATGAGCCACGTCTTCTCGATGGCGGCCGGCAACATCACCTCCGCGATCTTCACGGGCGTGTTCGACCGCTTCCCCGAGCTCCAGGTCTGCTGGATCGAGACCGGGGTCGGCTGGTTGCCGCACTTCATCGAGTGCATCGACGACCGGTACTGGCGCAACCGTTCGTGGGGCCAGCTCCCGATCGACGAACCGCCGTCGTTCTACTGGTACCGCAACAACGCGGCGACGTTCATCACCGACCGTTCGGGCATCGACCTGCGTCACCGCGTGGGCGTCGACAACATGATGTGGTCGTCCGATTACCCGCACCACGGCAACGACTGGCCGTACTCGCGCAAGGTCATCGAAGAGACGATGGGCGCGATCCCCGCGGCGGAGAAGGCGAAGATCGTCGGCGGCAACGCGGCCCGCATCTGGAGCCTGTAGCCGCGCGGCTCAGCCCGCTTCCGAGCCGCGCGCTTCGCGGATCGCGTCGAGGGTGAAGTGCTGCAGCGTGCGTTGATGCACGTAGTTGAGGACACGGTCGACGGCCGGCACCAGGCGGCCGGTCTCCGCGCTGAGGTCCTGCACCGCGGCGCGCATCTCGGGCGTCCACTCGGCGTGGGTCTTGCCCGCGAACATGTCGATGACCTCGCGCTGGAGCACCTGGAAGTTGCGGACGTAGATCGCGCCCAGCTCGACGAGCACGTCGTCGGGCATCCCGAGCTGCGCCAGGTCGGAGATGGCCTCGAGCAGGTTCAGGTCGGTGTCGTCGTACGCGGCCCGACCGAACTCGGCGGGGTCGGGGAGCAGGTGCACGCCGCGGAGGCGATCGACGAGCGGCGCGGGGACGCCGGAGCGCTCGACGAGCTCCTCGAGGGTGTAGGTGCGGCCCGTGCCCGAGAACAGGTCGTCGATGCCCGGCCGGTTGGTCTCGACGATGGCGCGGATGGCGGCGAGGGAGAAGCGGCGCTCCTGGAGCTCGCGGATGCGCCGCAGCCGGTCGAGGTGGCGGTCGCCGTAGAGCCGGTGGCGGCCGGCAGGGGTCGGCGCGGGCATGAGGCCCTCGCGGGCGTAGTAGCGGATGGTGTCGACGGTGATCCCGGCCTCGTGGGCCAGGTCGTCGATGCGCCAGCAGTCGTCGCCCATCCGGTTCCCCCCAGGAATTGGCGCCATCGATCCCGTGTTATGACTTGACAGTTACCGTATTGAGAGTGTTTACTCTCACTGTCACAACATTCTGAGTCTCTGGTCCTTCACCATCGACTTCAAGAGTCGAAGGTGAAGGAGCAAAGGCTTCACAGGTCAAAGTACCACCGAGGAGTCGGCGATGAACGCGATGGAGTGGCTGGTCAGGCAGTTGGCATGGGAGCAGCGTCTGGGGCAGTTGCGCACCGGGAACCTGTTCCCGAAGCCGCAGGTCCACGAGGCCGACCAAGAGCGCCACGCCGCCTGATCGCTCACGAGTGAGGTCAGGCGCGAACCCAGCGGGGCAGTGCCACGTCCTCCACCTGCTGGAACACGACCCGGACACCTTCGCCGATGCGAATCGTGGCCGGGTCGATCTCGTTGATGAGCCCCTCGGACGACGCGAGCAGGTTGCCGACGAAGCGGATCGCCGGGTTCTCGTCGAGCGCCACGACGATCACGTTGTACGGCGCCAACGCCGAATAGGCAGGCAGCAGCGGCGGGTGCGGCACGCTGAACGACCAGATCGTTCCCCGCCCCGATGTCGGCTCCCAGCGAACGGCCGTCGAACGGCACACCGGGCACATCGGCCGCGGCGGCATCCGCCACGTGCCGCAGGAATCGCACGCCTGCACGAGCAGCTCGCCCCGCGCCGCGCCCTCCCAGAAGCCGGCCGTCGTCGGCTCGGACAGATCGGGGAGCAAAAATCCGGTCGCTACGTTCACGGTCGCATCCTTGCTCCGCTTGGCGCAGGGTTCGGCAACGTTTCGGACTGACCGCGCATCTGCTCCATCACGTCCCGTCACGCGTCCTTCGTGAAGAGGATGGCGCTGGTCGGTACACCTTCGCCGCTGGTGACGAGGGAGACGTCGGCGCCGTCGACCTGGCTCGTCGACGTGCCCCGGATCTGGCGTACGCCTTCGAGCACGAGGTTGAAGCCGTGCACGTACGCCTCCGACATGCCGCCGCCCGACGTGTTCGTCGGCAGCCGACCGTCGGGCCACTCGAGCCCACCGTCGTCGGTGAACGGTCCGCCTTCTCCGCGCGCGCAGAAGCCGTAGCCCTCGAGCGACAGCGGGATGAGCGGGCTGAACGCGTCGTAGAGCTGCGCCACCTTCACGTCGGCCGGACCGACATCGGCGCGCTCCCACAGCAGCCGCGCCGCGGTCCACGCGGGCCCGCGCAGAGGGTCGTCGCAGAAGAAGTTGGTCATCGTCTGGTGCTGCGGGGGCAGTCCCTGCGCGAACGCGTGGACATAGGCGGGTGGGTGCTCCAGGTCGCGCGCCCGCTCGGCCGAGACGAGCACGACCGCGAGCGCGCCGTCGGTCTCGAGGCAGTTGTCGGGACGGCAGAGCGGCTCGGAGATCCACGGCTCGTTCATGTACGACTCGCGTGTCATGGGCTTGTGACCCATCATCGAGATCGGGTTGCGGGCCGCGTGCTTCCGGAACGCGATGGCAACGTTCGCGAGGTGATCACGCGTCGCGCCGTACTCGTGCATGTAGCGCCGCGTCAGCATGGCGATCTCGTCGACCGGACGGAGCATCCCCCACGGGCGGCTCCACTGCTGAGTGTCGGCGAGCCGCGAGTTGGTCTGCGCCCACGGCCGGCTCGATGGATCGGAGCGCTTGCGCGCCCGCCACGCGACCGCGACGGTGCACTGGCCGGTTGCGATCGCCATCGCGGCCTGCCCGACCGCGCCACACCCCGCGCCGCCGCCGTAGCCGACCTGCGTGAAGAACGTGATGTCGCCGAGCCCGACGCCGCGCGCGACGTCGACCTCGCGGTTCAACTCCATCGTGTACGACGAGAGGCCGTCGACCTCCGACGGCGCGATGCCCGCGTCGTCGAGCGCGGCGGAGATCGCCTGGCACGCGAGCGACAGCTCGGTGTCGGGGAGCCCCTTCCCGTAGGCGGTCTGTCCGATGCCGACGACCGCGGTCGCGCCCTTGATCGAAGGCAACGCGTTACCAGCCTTTGAACTCGGACGGGCGGCGCTCCATGAAGCTTGCGACGCCTTCTTTTCCGTCGAGGGTGTGGCCGTTGATCTCCACGAGCATCGCCTCGGTGACGAGCAGGCTGGTGCGGTCGACGTCGAGCGCGGAGTTGAGCAGTTGCTTCGACCAGCCGATCGCCTTGGTCGGCCCGCTCGCGAGGCGCGTCGCCCACTCGCGCGTGGTCGCTTCGAGCTCGGCGCCGGCGACGACCTTGTTCACGATGCCCAGCCGCTCCGCCTCGGCGGCCGGGAGGTCGTCGCCGAAGAACACCAACTCCTTCGCCTTGTGCAGGCCGATGAGCCGGGGAAGGAGGTACGCGACGCCGCCGTCGGGGATGAGGCCGCGTCGCACGAACACGTGGATCAGGCGCGCGTGGTCGGCCGCGACGATGAGGTCGGACGCGAGGGCGAGCATCACCCCGCCCCCGGCTGCGGTGCCGTTGAGCGAGCACAGCACCGGCTTCTGACAGTCCTGGATGACTTCCATCAGATGCTGGAACCCGGCCCGCATGATGTTGATCGCGGTGCCGACCACCATGTCGGGCGCGCCCTCGGGCTTCTCCGGCATGGGTGATCGCGTGCGGAGATCGGCTCCGGTGCAGAAGTGCTTCTCGCCGGCCGCGGTGATCACGACGGCCCGCACCGCGAGGTTGGTGTTCGCGTCGACGAAGTGCTCGATCAGGCGGTCGCGCACGTAATAGGGGATGGCGTTACCGGCATCCGCGCGGTTGATCGTGAGCCAGAGCACGCCGTCTTCGACGCGCGAAAGAAGTTCGGTGTCGACATCTACGGCGCTCATGCGGAGTTCCTGACGACGAGGGCGTCGAGTGCGACGACGCCGCGAGGACGCACGACCAGCGGATTCACGTCGAGCTCGGAGACGTCGTCGGCGAGGTCGAGCGCGAGGCGCTGCACCTTCATGATCGTGTCGACGAGCGCCGCCTCGTCAACCGGCTTGGCCCCGCGCACCCCGCGCAGCACCGCGGCACCCTGCAACTCGTCGACCATGCGCTGAGCCTCGTCTCGATGGAATGGTGGGACGCGGAACGTCACGTCGTGAAGCACCTCGACGAAGATACCGCCGAGCCCGACCGTGACGACGGGGCCGAAGAGCGGGTCGTGCGAGATGCCGATGAGGGTCTCGACGCCACCGCTCACCATCTCGGTCACGATCACACCTTCGATGCGCGCTTTGCGATCCGCTCGCTTCGCCTTGGCGATCAACTCGTCGAACACGAACCGCACTTCCTTCGGCGCGACCACACCGACGCGCACGACCCCCGCGTCGCTCTTGTGCAGCAGGTCGGGCGACGACACCTTCATCACGACCGGGAAGCCGATTTCCTTCGCGGCTTTCACGGCCTCGGCTGCGGTCTTGCAGAGCACGTCGTTGGTCGTCTTGATGCCGTACGCCCGCAGCACCTGCTTGCTCGACCATTCACTGAGCGCAGTGCCGGGCTCGGCCGCAGCGAGGATCGCCCGGGCCTTCTTCGCGCCCGGGAGCGGCTTCGTCGGCGCGTCGTCAAACGGCGACTCGTAGCGGGCGACGAAATCCCAGTAGTCGATGTAGGCGCGCACCGCGCGCACGCAGTTGGCGAAGGTGCGGAAGACGGGCAGGCGACTCTGCAGCAGCCCGTGGACGTAGGCCGGCTCCGTGCCGACCGGTGAGCCCCATACGACGAAGATCGGCTTGTCGGTCGTGTCGGCCACCGCGACGAGGTCGCGCACCATCGGCGCACTCATCGTCTCGAGCGCGCCGGTGATCGGCACGATCAGGATGTCGACGTGAGGGTCGGCGACGATCGCGTCGAGGATCTTGCGGCCGGCCGAGGTCATCACCGGCGGACCGCCGCAGTCGACCGGGTTCGACACGCGCAGGTACGACGGAATGAGGCCGTCGTGGAGGATCGCCTGTGTCTTCTTGGTGAGATCGGGGAGGCGCAGGCCCGCGGCCGACGCCATGTCGGCCATGTGCGCGCCGGTGCCGCCGGAGATCGCGTAGACGCAGACGCCCGGGCCGTCGGCCCGCTGCTGCTTCGGCTTTTTCGTGCGCGCGAAGGTCGCGGACACGTCGAGGAGCTCGTCGAGCCCGTCGACGCGCGTCACGCCGAACTGCCGGAACACGGCGGAGGTCACCGCGTCGGATCCGGTGAGGTGACCGGTGTGCGACTGCGCCATCGACGCGCCGGCTTCGGTCTTGCCGACCTTGACGATCACCAGCGGCTTGCGGAGCTGTGCCGCGTGATCGGCGGCGAGCATCAGCGTGCGGCCGTCCTTGAAACCCTCGATATAGGCGGCGATCACCCCGACGTCGGCCTGGTCGGCGAAGTACCGGGCCCAGTCGGCGAACTCGAGGTCGACCTCGTTGCCGGTCGGCGCCCAGTGCGACAACCGAATGCCGAGCTCCTGGCCCTGGAAGATGGGCCGGCCCTGGTGGCCGCTCTGGGTCACGAGCGCGATGGCCGGTCCCTCGAGATCGGTGCGGAAGTCGGAGAACGCGTTGAGATTCGTGTTCGGTCCGAGGAGCCGGGTGTCGCCGTCGCGCGCCAGGCCCGCAAGCCGGGCTTCGAGCGCCTCGCCGTCGGCACCGATCTCGGAGAAGCCGGCGGAGAAGATGACCGCGAACTTCGCCTTCTTCTGCACCGCCTCCTCGAAGTTGTCGACGACCCGTTCCGCGCCGGTGAGCAACACCGCGAGATCGATGTCGCCGGGCACCTCCGCGATCGAGGCGAAGGTCGGTACCCCTTGGACCTCCGGGTACGAAGGCGTCACCGGGTAGAACGACGCGCCGTTGGCGTCGGCGAACGCCTTGATGCGCGCGGTCATGAGGGTGTTCGGCTTGCGCGACGCGTCGGAGGCGCCGACGACGGCGACCGATCGCGGGTGCAGGAAGACGTCGAGATCGACGTCACGCAACGCGAGCAGCCTCCCGGAGACGTCTCGCGATTCCTTCGAGCTGGGCATTCGATGGGCTCCGGGTGGGGAACGAGACCGATGGAAAAGGCCCGCCAGTATGACGCGCTCGTCAGGTTGCGGGCGAGGCCGCCCGATAGTGTCCGCGCGTGAAATCCGTCGCGATCGTCGGGATGTCACTCGCGGGCCTGCGCGCCGCCGAGGCGTTGCGGCGAGCGGGGTTCGACGGGCGCATCGACGCGATCGGCGCGGAGTCACATCTTCCGTACGACCGCCCGCCGCTGTCGAAAGAGCTCCTCGCAGGGAAGTGGGAGCCCGACGAGCTCGTGCTGCGCAAGCAGGGTGTCGACGACCTCGATCTCCACTGGAGACTTGGCCGCCGTGCCGTCGGACTCGATCTGAGCGCCCGTCATGTCGAGATCGAGGGTGGAGACCACGTCACCTTCGACGGCTTGGTGATCGCGACCGGATCGGTGCCGCGCCGACTGCCATCACTCGAGGGCCACCTCGACGGGGTGTTCGTCCTGCGGACGCTCGACGATGCGCTCGCGATCCGTGCCCGACTCGAATCCGGGCCGCGCGTCGTCGTGATCGGAGCCGGTTTCATCGGTGCGGAGGTCGCGGCGACGTGCCGCGGCCGCGGCCTCGAGGTCACCGTGCTCGAGGCGCTACCGCAGCCCATGGTGCGCGGGCTCGGCACCGAGATCGGCGCGGTCTGCGCGGCGCTGCACCGCGACCACGGGGTCGACCTCCGGCTCGGTGCCTCGGTGGAGGCCCTCGAAGGCGACGGTCGCGTCGAGCGGGTCCGGCTCGCCGACGGCGCGGTCATCGACGCGGATCTCGTCGTTGTCGGCATCGGCGTGGTGCCGGTGACCGACTGGCTCGACGGCAGCGGGCTCACGCTCGGCGACGGCGTCGTGTGCGACGAGACGCTGCTCGCGGCGCCGGGCGTCGTGGTCGCCGGCGACGCGGCGCGCTGGCCGAACCCGCTCTTCGACGGCGAGTCGATGCGCCTCGAACACTGGACCAACGCGACCGAGCAGGGCGTGGCGGCAGCGGAGCGTTTGCTCGTCGGCGACGGCGACGTTCCGGTGCCGTTCGCGCCGGTGCCGTTCGTGTGGTCGGATCAGTACGACGTCAAGATCCAGAGCGTCGGGCGTTTCAACGCGGATGACGAGTTGCACGTCGCGCACGGCACGCTCGAGGAGCGCCGGTTCGTCGGCCTGTTCGGTCGGCGCGGCCGGCTCACGGGCGCGCTCGGCTTCGGGCGGCCGCGCCAGGTCATGCAGTACCGGCGGATGATCTCGGAACGGCGACCGTTCGAGGAAGCCCTCGAGCACGCGGCCGAGGGGTGAACGTGAGCGAGTCGCTCGTCACGCCCCGTTTCGTGCTCATCGTCGCGTCGGGGCTCGCGTACTTCTTCGCGCTGTCGATGCTCACGCCGGTGCTGCCGCTCTACATCAAGGGTCCGCTGCACGGCAACGGCCTGTCGGTCGGCCTCGGTGTCGGCGCGTTCGCGGTGGGAGCGGTGTTGCTCCGGCCCTACGCCGGAAAGATCGGCGACCGCACGGGTCGGCGCTGGCTCGTGATCGGCGGTGCCCTCGTCGTGTCGGTGTCGGTCGCGGGCTACGGCCTCATCGACTCGTTGGGATGGCTGGTGTTCGCGCGGCTCGTCACCGGCCTCGGCGAGGCCGCGTTCTTCGTCGGTGCCGCGACGATGATCACCGACCTCGCGCCTCCCGAGCGACGCGGCGAAGCGCTTTCGTACTGGTCGACCGCGGTCTACGGAGGCCTCGCCTTCGGTCCCGCGCTCGGCGAGCTGGTGCTCGGCAAGGACCGGTACGTCGCGACGTGGTTGGTCGCGAGCGGTCTCGCGTTCGTCGCGGCGATGGTCGGTTTCACGTTGACTGAAACGGCGACGTCGCTTCAACCCGGAGCAGCGGCAGCGCGAGCGATCAGTGCTACACGCGACGGTGAAGCGCACGCCGATGCGACCATGAAGACCGGAGCCGCGGCAGCAGGCGCAACGAGTGCGACACGAGACGGTGAAGCGCACGCCGATGCGACCATGAAGACCGGAGCAGCGGTAGTAGGCGCAACGAGTGCGACACACGACGGTGAAGCGCACGCCGATGCGACCATGAAGTCCGCACTGATACATCCGGCGGCGGTCCGGCCGGGTGTCGTGCTCATGCTGGGGCTCATCGGCCTCGCCGGGTTCAGCGCGTTCGTGTCGTTGTACGCGCGCGATGAGCTGGGGCTGAGCGGCGCGGGCGTGATCTTCGTCGTCTACGGCGTCTGCATCCTGCTCGTGCGCGTCGTCGGCGCGCGCCTGCCCGACCGCCTCGGCCCCATCCGCGCCGGCACCTACGCGTTGGTCTTCGGCGCGGGCGGGCTCGCCGTGATGGCGGTGGCGCGATCGGTTGCGGGCCTCGTGATCGGCACCGTGATCTTCGCGTTCGGCATGTCGTTGCTGTATCCCGCGCTGCTCGTGATGGCGTTGTCGGGCGCTCCCGACTCCGAACGCGCGTCGGTCGTCGGCACGTTCTCGAGCTTCTTCGACCTCTCGCAGGGCCTCGGCGCGGTGCTGTGCGGCGCCGCGCAGCAGCTGTTCGGCTACCGCGCCGCGTTCGCGACCGGTGCGGTGCTCGCCGCCGCCGGCTGCGTAGCGCTCCGAAGCGGCGTGTCGCGGCGGGCCCGCGCTCTGGCTCCCGAACCGATGCAGGCGTAGGTACACAGCCCGTGACCTCGCTCCTCGTCTCCAACGACTTCCCACCCAAGGTCGGTGGGATCCAGTCGTACCTCTCCGAGCTCTGGCAGCGACTGCCGGCGGGGGAGACGACGGTGCTCACGACGCCGCACATCGACGCCGCGAAGTTCGACGCGGCACTCGACTACCGGGTCGAGCGGGTCGCGAGCAAGGTTCTGTTCCCCACGCCCGCGGTGACCAAGCGCGCCGACGCGCTCGCGCTCGAGGTGGAGGCCGACATCGTGTTCGTCGACCCGATGCTGCCGCTCGGTCTCATCGGACCGCGCCTCCGCCGCGCGCCCTACATCGTGATCGCGCACGGGGCCGAGATCACGGTGCCGGGTCGGCTCCCGGGAAGTCACGCGCTCGGGCGGCGGGTCCTGCGCGGCGCGGCCGGCGTGATCGCGGCGGGTGAGTACCCGGCAGCCGCGTGCGCGCGCACCGCGGGTCGGCCGTTGCCGCACATCGTGATTCCTCCCGGTGTCGATCCGGAGCGCTTTCACCCGATCGAGGTGGCCGAGCGGGCGGAAGTCCGCCGCAAGTACCGGCTCGATCCCGACCGGCCGCTCATCGTGGGGCTCAGCCGGCTCGTCCCCCGCAAGGGGTTCGACATCCTGATCCAGGCGCTCGCGGGTCTCGACGATTCGGTGCAGCTCGCGATCGGCGGCAGCGGGCGCGACGAACGCCGGCTCATGGACCTCGCGGTCTCGCATCAGGTGCATCCGCGGGTGCGGTTCCTCGGTCGCGTTCCCGACGACGAGCTCGCGCCGCTCTACGCGTCGG
The DNA here is from genome assembly GCA_038240075.1 of Acidimicrobiia bacterium. Lineage (GTDB taxonomy): Bacteria > Actinomycetota > Acidimicrobiia > IMCC26256 > PALSA-610 > DATBAK01. The sequence goes on along the minus strand of JBBSEC010000032.1, from coordinate 27,660 downwards.
CCGACGTGTTCTCGATGCCGTGCCGCGACCGGTGGGGTGGCCTCGAAGCGGAAGGTTTCGGGATCGTCTTCGTCGAGGCGTCGGCGTGCGGCGTGGCGTCGGTGGCGGGCCGCAGCGGCGGATCGCACGAAGCGGTCGTCGACGGCGAGACCGGGTTCGTGGTCGAGCCGCGCGACGTCGGCTCGGTGCGGGATGCCTTGGCCCGCCTGCTCGGCGACGACCCGCTCCGTGCCCGCATGGGCGCGGCGGCGCGCGACCGCGTCGTTCGGGAGCTGTCGTACGACGTGCTGGTGTCGAAGCTGCTGCCGTTGACGAGAGGCGACCTTGGTGGTCTTCACCCCTGACGTCGCTAGCCTCTCGCACGTGGACGGCGCGGGTAGTCGGATCATCACCTGGTCGTGGGCGACGACGGTGCTGTTCGCAGCGGTCGCGATCCCGTTCGCGCTCGGCGTGTCGGCCGTCGAAGATGTCGCGATCGGTGTGAGCCTCGGCCTGTTCGCCGTGTCGCTGGTCGTCTGGGTCTACGCGTTCGGGCTCGCGGTCGTGCGCAGCTCACGGGGCGACGACATCTCGGTGCCGGCGCTCTTCTTCCTCGCATCGGGTGCGGCGCCGGCCGGAGTGCGGCGGCACCTGCTCGGATCGCTCGCCATTGCGTGCGTGATCGCGGTCGCCACGGTGAAGGCGAATCCGTTCAGCGCGCTCGAGCCGATGCTCACGCTCGGTCTCGTCGGGTTGTGGGCCGCGCGCCACGGCACGTTCCCGCCGCGCCGCGCGCCGAAACGCACCATGCCCGTCGATATTCGCTCGTCACAGGCGCGTGCCCAGAGGAGGTCTGATGGCCGACCAGGCCAGTGAACGCATCCGCATCGAGGCACCCGCCGACCGGTGCTTCGACGTCGCCGTCGACTTCGAGTCGTATCCCGAGTGGGCCAAGGACGTGAAGGCCGCGACGGTGCTCGAGACCGACGACGAAGGGCGCGGCACGAAGGTGGAGTTCCGTGCCGCCGCGCTCGGGCGCAGCGTGCGGTACGTCCTCGGTTACGACTACACGGATGCGCCCGAGTCGTTCTCGTGGCACTTCATCGAAGGCGACATGCTGCGCCGGCTCGACGGCACCTACCGCTTCGAGGCCGAAGACGACGGCTCGACGCGCGTGCACTACGACCTCACGGTCGAGGTCGCGGTGCCGCTGCCCGGCCTCATCAAGCGCCGCGCCGCGGGACTCATCATGGGCAGCGCGTTGAAAGAGCTGAAGGCCCAAGTCGATCGCGTGAAGTAGTGAACCCGGGCTGACCGCGCGCGGGATCGAGCCACTAGCCTCGCCCGTTCATGCGCATCCTCCTCTTCACCGGTAAGGGTGGAGTCGGCAAGACGACGGTCGCGGCCGCCACGGCGGTCTCCACCGCGGCGGCAGGGTTGCGCACGCTCATCCTCTCGACCGACCCCGCCCACTCACTCGGCGACGCCTTCGATGTCGCGCTGGGTGACCAGCCGACCCTCGTTGCCGACCGGCTCTGGGGCGGTGAGCTCGACACGCGGGCCCGCTTCGAGGAGGCGTGGACCGACGTCCGCGACTACGTCGTCGACGTCCTCGACTGGGCCGGCGCCGGTGCGCTGGAAGCCGAGGAGCTCTCGGTCGTGCCCGGGCTCGACGAGGTCTTCGCCCTGGCCGAGTTGCGCGAGCGGGCGCAGTCGGGCGACTACGACGTCATCGTCGTCGACTGCGCGCCGACCGCGGAGACGCTGCGCCTGTTGTCGCTTCCCGACGTGCTCGCCTGGTACATGGATCGCGTCTTCGACTCCCAGCGGCGGATCACGAAGCTCGCGCGCCCGATGATGTCGCGCCTGTCGAACATGCCCGTCGCGCGCGATTCGGTCTTCGCCGCGGTGCGCCGGTTCTACGACCGCCTCGACGGTGTTCGCGACCTGCTCACCGATGGTTCGATCACGACCGCGCGCCTCGTCGTGAACCCCGAACGCCTCGTCGTGGCCGAAGCCCGGCGCACCTATACGTACCTCTCCTTGTTCGGCTACCACGTCGACGCGGTGATCGCGAACCGCATGCTTCCCGCGGCGCTCGCCGACCCGTGGTTCGACGGTTGGAAGGGCATCCAGGCCGCGCACCTCGAGACGATCGAAGAGGCGTTCGCGCCGGTCCCGATCCTCACTGCGGAGCTCGCCGCGGAAGAGCTCGTGGGTGCCGAGCGCCTCGGTCTGCTCGCGGAGCGCCTCTACGGACCGCTCGACCCGTCGGCGGTGCTGTCCGACGTCGAGCCGCTGCGTGTGACCGAGATCGACGGCGCGCTCGTGCTCTCGCTGCACCTGCCGTTCACGGCGAAGTCCGACATCGAGCTCGGTCGACACCGCGACGAGCTGTTCCTCGCGGTCGGGCCGCACCGCCGTGCCGTCGTGCTTCCCGACGCGTTGGCGCGTCGCGAGGTAGTCGGCGCGCGCCTCGACGGTGACCGCCTCGAAGTGGAGTTCGCGAGCGCATGAGCGCATCCGAAGAGCACCTGCGCGACGACACTCCACGCGACGCGAAATTTCACGACGAGTGCTACGCGTGCCCGGTCGGGTCGCTGTTCGCCTCGATGGACGGTGCGTCTCCCGACATGATGGAGCACCTGCTCGCCGCGGCCCACGAGTTGCTGCAAGTGGCCCGGAGCGCGATCGATGCCGCGGAGGCTGTCGTCGAGCGGCAGCGCGAGTCGCGGACCACAACCGGTCGCGCCGAGCCGCGTGTCCATCGGATCGATCTGGATTGACGGCCTACACCATCGGGTTCGACATCGGGGGCACGAAGATCCTCGGTGTCGTGACCGATCGGAACGGAACCGTTCTTGCCGAGCAGCGCGACGAGAGCCCTGAGGGCTTCGGCGACATCATCGATTCCACGGCGACGATGGCGACCGCGTTGCAGCAGCGCGTCGCCGAGGATCCTGGGCTCGAGGGTGAGATCGTCGCCATCGGCGTCGGCATCGCCGGGCTGGTCGACGGCAACGGCGTGCTCCGCTACGGGCCGAACCTCCCCGGAGTGATCGACGCGCCCGTGCGTGACGCGCTCGCGAAGCGGACCGGCGTGCCCGTGGTCGTCGACAACGACGCGAACGTTGCGGGCTGGGGAGAGGTGCGCTTCGGCGCCGCGGCCGGCGCCCGCGACGCGCTGCTCGTCACGTTGGGAACGGGTATCGGCGGAGCCATCGTGCTCGACGGCTCGGTGTTGCGCGGTGCCCACGGCTTCGCGGCCGAGATCGGTCACTTCACCGTCGACCGTGACGGCCCGATCTGCGCATGCGGCGAACGGGGCCACTGGGAGGCCATCGCCTCCGGCTCTGCGCTCGGGCGCATGGCGCGCGAGATGGTCGAGTCGGGCGCGGGCGCGGCGATCCTCGCGCAGGCCGGTGGCGATACCGAGGCGGTCAACGGCCACCATGTCGGCACCGCCGCGGCGAACGGCGATGGCGACGCGCTCGAGTTGCTGCGCGTCTACTCCGACAACGTGGCGCTCGGACTCTCGGCGCTCGCGAACATCCTGGATCCTGCGATCGTCGTCATCTCGGGCGGCCTCGTGACGCTCGGCGACCTTCTGTTCGGTCCGCTGCAGCGCGCCTTTCGCGCGCACATCGAGGCGCCCGAGCATCGCCCGCCGGTCCCGATCGTCCCCGCGACACTGGGCGAGCGCGCCGGTGCCATCGGTGCGGCCGCGCTCGCCGCCGATCTGCACCCGTGACGTGACGCGCACGGCGATCACCCTCCCGTCGTTCCGCGAGTCGGCAGAACCGGCGATCGAAGTCGCGCAGCGCGCCGAGGCCGCGGGTCTCGACGCGGTCTTCGCGTTCGACCACCTGTTCCGGAGCTCGCCGACCGGTCAACGGCCCGCGATCGAAGGCTTCACGATGTTGGGCGCGATCGCGGCCGAGACGCGCAGCATCGCGCTCGGCCCGCTCGTCGCACGCGCGACACTGCGCCCGGCGCCGACGCTCGCGCACCTCTTCGATACCGTGAACCGGGTGAGCAACGGCCGGCTCATCGCGGCCATCGGTGCCGGAGACCACGAGAGCCGAGCGGAGAACGAGACGTTCGGTCTCGACTTCGGGTCGATGTCGGATCGGGTCATGGCGTTGGAAGCGGCGGTCGACGCCGCGATGGGGCGCGGCTACCCGGTCTGGGTCGGTGGCACGTCGGCGCCCGTGCGGGTGATCGCGGCGCAGTCGGATGGCTGGAACCGGTGGGGTGGAGCGCCGTCGCACTTCGCCGCGCAGGCGACCGAGATCCGGCGACTCGCCGCCGGTGGGTGCACGCTGTCGTGGGGCGGACTCGTGGTGCTGGGCGAGAACGAGGCCGCGGCCCGGCGCAAGCAGGAGCGTCTCGATCCGCCGCCCGACGCGATCGTCGGCGGGCCCGAGCAGGTGGCGGAGCGGTGGCGCGAATACATCGCGGCGGGGGCGGAATGGATCATCGCGGGACCGGTCGACTCCGCCGATCTCGAGAACCCCGCGATCATCGGCGAACGGATCGCCCCGCTCCTCGCCTGACAATTTTCGGCCCGAGCGCTCCGGCCGTGCCCGCCCGTTCTCACGCGGTGTCGCCGAGTGCGCGTCAGCGGTCGAGCAGGAGGTGCGCGGCGCGTTCGAGGTCGTCGGCCATCGCGCCCGGCTCGGTCATCCCGCCGACCCAGAACGCGAGGGCGGCGAACCAGACGTGGCCGAGCACGTGCACGATCGCGTCGAGGTCGTCGACGGGATCGGTGCCGACCGCGCCCGCGATCATCTTGCGCAACGACTCCTGGACCGCATGCTTCACCGGCGCGGCGTCACCGTCGGTCGACGACATCGCGGTGACCATCGCGGAGGTGACCGACGGTTGACGCTCGAGCGCGGTACACGCGCGTCGCAATCCCTCGGCGACCCGTTCGGCGGGAGTCGCGCCCTTCGGCGGACGTTGCTCCAGCCGGCCGCGCAGCGCGTCGGCCTGCGCGGCCATCGCCGCGAGGAGGAGTTGGTCCTTCGACGAGTAGTGGCGGTAGAGCGTGCCCAGCGCGACTTCGGCGCGCGCCGCGACGTCGCGCATCTGCACCGCTTCGTAGCCGCCTTCAGCTGCGAGCGCGACCGCCGCCTCGATGATGCGCAGGCGCCGCTGCGCGGTTTCGGCGGCTCGCGTGCCGCTCGCGCGTCGGCTGTACGCGGGCGGCGCTGCCGCCGGGAGAATCGCGCCCGTCCCCATCGCGGCAGGCTAGCCCGCAGGTAGAACGCGTTGCAGGTGGGGTGCTGACGGCTACGGGTTCAGCGGTGTCCAGCCGAGCTGCGGCGTCGTGGCCGCGCTGCAGGTCGCCGCGGCGGTCGGGCCGGCGACGGTGGCCGTGTGCTGGTCGACGACGCGTGCGAACGCGCACTGTCCCGGGCCGGCGTACTCCGCGAGCACGAGCACGTGATCGGAGGTCGCCACCGACATCTCGCCGACCCGCTGCGACGTTTCCGTACGCGTCACGAACCCGAACTGCCGGAGGTAGCCGTTGAGGCGGGCCGGTGTTGCGGGAACGTACGACCGGAGCACCACATTGAGCCGCTGCGCGGTCGTGACGACGGCCTGGAGATCGGCGTGCGTCTGCTCGCGGATCGCGTCCTCGAACGGCGACGACGTGACCGACGATGTCGAAGGCGCGGTCGGGCTGCTCGCGCCGAGCTCGGGACGGGCGCCGAGCGGCAGTCGCAGCATCACCACCGCGACGGCAAGGGCGATCGCGAGCGTCCAGCACCCACGCGCCAGAACGCGCTCGCGCCGCGTGGTGCTGCGCGCGAACGGGTCGCGCGTCGAACGCCGAGCGCGGCGCCCGGGCACGCCGGCCGCGGTGGCGGCGACCGCGATGTCGGAGGCCGCGAGCGGGACGGCAACCGGCGCCGGCGCGGTGAGGGGCGTCGCCACCACGGTAGGTGCCGGGGTCGGCGTGAGAACCGGCGCTGCCGGTCCCGAGCCGGGGAGGAGATCGTCGATCGCGCGAGCCGTCTCGGGCGCGTCGACCGCGGTGCCGAGGAGCGCACCGAAGGTGTTGCGCGATCCGGTCAGGGGCTCGACCTGGAGTCCGTTCGTCGCCTCGGGCTCGGCGTTGGTCTTGATCGGCGGGATACCGAGGAAGACCGCGAGTACCAGGGGATCGGGTGCGAACGGCTGGGGCAGCTTCGGCAGTTGCGGGCGCCGCGGTCGGAGCGCGGGACTGTCGAGCGGCGGAAGCGTGAGTCGTGCGACCACTCGTTGTGCGACGGCGTCGGCCGAACCGTTCGCTTGCGAGCTACGACGGCCGACTCCCACGAGCACCGGATCGCGGGCCAGCTCGCGCTCCGGGCTGACTTCCTCACGGACGGGTTCGAGCGCGCCCGTGCAGCGTGGACAGCGGCGGGCCGCCACGGGAACGAAGCAGTCGCAGGTCGGGCAGGGTCTCACAGGCCGGGTCTCCCGGACCGCTCATCCCCTGAACGGTCCCTCGCCCGTCTCCATCGGCAGCCCGCCGCCCCCTCTGAGCCGAGGCACGAGGTCTGGCGTCAGTCGGCGACGGGGTGGCCGAAGTACTCGGCGGCGAGCTCCGGGCGGGGCTGGACGAAGAGGCCGTCGCACTCGGCGCAGAGCGTGCCGTTGTGGGAGAGCGTGCCGCGTGTCGCGATGCGCCGACCCTCCACCTTCACGTTCCACGCCTCGAAGTCGACGTCGACGTACAACGGGGTGGGCCGCCGGTAGCGCACGGTCAGCGTGCCGGTCATGCCCGGGTGCCCCGACGCGATGTTGGCCATGCCGAGCATCTCGTCGAACGCCAACGCGATGATCCCGCCGTGGACGAATCCGGGTGGGCCTTCGTACGCGGCGCCGAACGCGACGCGTCCGATGATGCGGGGCGGAACCCACTCCCACTCGATCGGCGGCGCGAGCGGGCTCGAGTCGCCGACGATCGGGCTGCGCGGGAGGTAGTCGCTGTGGTCACCGTGCGGAGACTTCCGGCGCAACACGGCGCCGGCCGCGGACGGCCCGCCGAGCAACGCGGTCGCGGCTTCGATCTGCGCGGCGGCGGCGATCATCTGCTCGCCGGTCGCGTCCTCGACGGTCATCGCGACGTCGATCGCGCGCCGCAGCGCGGCCGCGAGACGCGACCGCTCCGGAGTTGCGAACAGCTCCCGATCGGCGAACCCCGGCGCGGCTTCGCTCATCGGCCCACGTAATTCGGAGGCCGCTTCTCGGCGAACGCACGCGGTCCTTCTTGCGCGTCCTCGGAGCCAAAGACCTCCCAACCGATGGGATCCTGGTGCTGCATGGCGTCGAAGTCGCTCATGTGCTCGGTCTCGCGCCACGCGCGCAGGATCGCCTGGGTCGACAGGGGCGCGTTGGCCGCGACCTGCGCCGCGACCGCGCGCGCGGTCGCCAACGCGTGGCCGTCGGGCGCGACCCGACCGATGAGCCCCATCTGCTGCGCCTCGAGCGCGGTGATCGGACGGCACGTCAGCAGGATGTCCATCGCCAGCGTGTACGGCATCTGGCGCGGGAGCCGGCACGCGGAGCCACCGAGGGGGAACAGCCCGCGCTTGGCTTCCCACACTCCGAAGATCGCGCTTTCACCGGCGACGCGGATGTCGGTGCCCTGCAGCATCTCGGTGCCGCCGGCGACGGCGTACCCCTCGACCGCGGCGATGAGTGGCTTCGACAGTCGGTAGTCGCGCAGCAACGCCTTCCAGTGCGGGTTGTTGCCGCGCGCCATCACCGCCTGCACGCGCTCGTCGTCGGATTGCTGACCCATCGCGACGAGATCGGCGCCCGAGGAGAAGTTGCCGCCCGCGCCCGTGAGGATCGCGCACCGCACGTCGGGCTCCGAGTCGATGTACTCGTAGCCGAGCACGAGCCCCGCGAGCATGTCGCCGGAGAGCGCGTTCTTCTTCTCGGGCCGGTTCATCGTGAGCGTGACGACGTGACCGTCGCGCTCGACGGTGCAGTGCTTCGTCGTCAGTTCTTCGAGGACGGGCATGTGGGCCTCCCTGTGGTCCTTGCCGTCGCTTGCGATGCAAACCGAGAACGTGTTCTACTACCGCGCCGACCAGCTCGTCGTGCCACGGGGGACCGATGTCGGGATTTTGGAAGTACGCGCAAGCCGATCCTGACCACCTCGCGATCGTCGATCCCGACGGCACCGAGCACCGGGCCGGCGACGTGCTGGAACGGGCCAATCAGGTCGTGCACGCCCTGCGCGAGGTGGGATTGAAGGCCGGCGACACGGTCGCGGCAGTGCTTCCCAACGGCTCGAACCCGATGCACGTGTACCTCGCGGCGCTGCAGGCCGGTTGGTACTACGTGCCGATCAACTACCGGTTGAGCCCGCCCGAGATCGCCTACATCCTGAAGGACAGTGACGCCAAGGCGTTCGTGAGCCACGAGCGGTTCGCGAAGCTTGCGCTGGCCGCCGCCGACGAAGCCGGTATCGCGCCCGAGGCGCGGCTCGCCCACGGCACGGTCCCGGGTTTCCGCTCGTTCGCCGAGCTCGTCGACCGCCAGCCGACCACGCAGCCCGAAGACCGCAAGACCGGCGTGGCGATGCACTACACGTCGGGCACCACCGGCCGGCCCAAGGGCGTGCGCCGCAAGCTCCCCGAGATCGATCCCGACACGTCGGCCGAGCTCTTCACCTTCTTCTTCCTGATCTTCGGCATCCCGCAGGCCGACGGCAACGTGCACCTCTCCACCTCGCCGAACTACCACACCGCGGTCACGACGTTCGCGGGCAACGCGCTCCACGCCGGCCACACCGTCGTGTGCATGGACAAGTGGGACCCGGAGGAGACGCTCCGCCTCATCGAGCGCTACGGCTGCACCCACACGCACATGGTGCCGACGCAGTTCCACCGCATGCTGCAGCTTCCCGACGATGTGCGCGCGAAGTACGACGTCGGCGCGATGAAGTGGGCGATCCACGCCGCCGCGCCGTGCCCGATCGATGTGAAGCAGAAGATGCTCGACTGGTGGGGCCCGGTGATCTGGGAGTACTACGCCGCGACCGAGGGTGGCGGCACGGTGTGCCCGCCCGAGGAGTGGCTGCAGTATCCCGGGACCGTCGGGCGGATCTGGCCCAACAGCGAGATCAAGATCGTCGACGACGACGGCAACAAGCTCGACACCGGAGTCCCCGGCACCGTCTGGATGCGCATGGGCTCCGGCGACTTCGAGTACAAGGGCGACAAGGCCAAGACGAACGAATCGCACGACGCCGAGGGTTACTTCACCGTCGGCGACGTCGGGTACTTCAACGACGCGGGCTATCTCTTCTTGTGCGACCGCAAGAGCGACATGATCATCGCCGGGGGAGTGAACATCTATCCCGCCGAGATCGAGGGCGAGATCCTGGCGCATCCGAGTGTCGGCGACGTCGCGGTGTTCGGTATCCCCGACGACGACATGGGCGAGCAGATCAAGGCGGTCGTCGAGCCGATCAAGGGTGTCGCGGGCGACGACGCGTTGCGGGCCTCGATCATGGAGCACCTCGCGGGACGGCTCGCGAAGTTCAAGTGGCCGCGCACGATCGACTTCAACGACGAGCTCCCGCGCGAGCCCACGGGCAAGCTGCTCAAGCGCAAGCTGCGCGACCCCTACTGGGAAGGCCGCGAGAGGGCCATCTAATGGAGCAGACGCAGCAGGTGAAACCAGTGCAGCACGAGACGGTGAAGCGCATGCGTATGGGACCAATGTGATGTCACAGACCTTTGTTGCTGCCCACGCGCTCGAGTACCCGGGCGGATACACGCGCTCGGTCGGACCGGTGATCGGACGGTTCCTCACGTCGCTGCGCGACGGCCGCATCGAAGGCGTACGCATCGCCGACGGTCGCGTGCTCGTGCCACCGACGGAGTACGACCCGGTCACGAGTGATCCGGTCGGTGAGTTCGTCGACGTCGGCCCGGCCGGCACGGTGCAGTCGTGGACGTGGGTCGAGGAGCCGCGCCCCGACAAGCAGGTGCTCGATCACCCGTTCGCGTTCGCCATGATCCGTCCCGATGGTGCCGACACCGCGTGGATCCACGTCGTCGACGCGGGAACGAAGGACGCGATGGCGACGGGCATGCGCGTCGCTCCGCGCTGGCGCGCCGATCGCGTGGGCAGTGTCCGTGATATCGAAGCCTGGGTCCCGCTCACCGACGGCGAGCAGCCGGTTCCCGCGCCGGCGCGTACCGGAGTCGCCGACGACGAAGGCGATGTCACCGGGATGATCTCGCCGTTCCGTCTCGAGTACCAGGTCGCCGCGGGGGAAGCCGCGACGCGCTACCTGGTTGGCCTCAGTGAAGGAAGGATCATCGGCGCGCGAGCGCCGTCGTCCGACGAGGTCTACGCGGGCTCACGCGGCACCGACCCGAAGACGGGCGAGCCGACGAGCGTCGAGGTCGAGGTCGCCGACACCGGAACGATCAGCACGTTCTGTGTCGTGAACATCCCCGGGCTTTCCGAGCTGGCGCCGCCGGTGCCGTACGTTTCGGCGCAGATCGTCCTCGACGGCGCGAACAACACCTTCTTCGGGCTCATCCGCGGCATCGAGACCGACGACGTGCGCATGGGGATGCGCGTGAAGGCGATCTGGGCCGACGAGCTCAAAGCCGATCACACGTCGATCAAGTGGTGGGAACCGAACGGTGAGCCCGACGCCGACTACCAGACCTACAAGGAATACCTGTGACGCGCCCGAGCCACAAGCACGCGCTCACCCCCATCCCGCGTGTGGAGCGGCGAGTGACTCAGCGCGCGACTCCGGGTGAGGCCTTCAACCGCGACGAGCGAGTGCGACCATGAGTGTGAGGGACGTCGCCGTCGTCAGCTACGCCGCGTCGGCAGTGGCCAAGGAGATCAAGCACAACGAGGTCGAGATCATCACGCCGGTGATCCGTGACGCTGTCGTCGCGTCGGGGATTCCCGCGAAGGAGATCGGCTTCACGTGCTCGGGAAGCCTCGACTACCTGTTCGGCGGCCCGTTCGCGTTCGTGCAGGGCATCGACGCGGTCGGCGCGTGGCCGCCGATCCGGGAGAGTCACGTCGAGATGGACGCCGCGTGGGCGCTCTACGAGGCGTGGATCGCGATCCAGACCGGTGAGGTCGACTCCGCGCTGATCTACGGCTTCTCGAAGGGCAGCCTCGGTGATGTCGCCGAGATCATGACCATGCAGACCGACCCGTACTACCTCGTGCCGCTGTGGCCGTCGATGTTCGACCTCGCCGCGATGCAGGCGCGCTGCTACCTCGAGGAGTCGGGTCGCACCGATCGCGATCTCGCGGAGGTCGCGGCCCGCGCGCAGCGCAACGGTCGGTCGAACCCGCACGCGGTGCGCAGCGGCGACGTGAGCGCCGACGATCTGTTGAAGACGCCGGTGCGGTACGACCCGCTGCGCGAGAGCGATGTCTTCCCCGTGAGCGACGGCGCGACGGCCGTGGTCATCGCGGCCGGCGACGTCGCGCGCAACGTGTGCGAGCGGCCCGCATGGATCCGCGGCATCGAACATCGCATCGAGGCGCACTCACTCGGCGTACGTGATCTCGCGACGTCCGTTTCGACGACGGCGGCGGGCGTCGCCGCGGGTGTCGGGAACGGCCCGTTCGATGTCGCCGAGCTGCACGCGCAGTTCTCGCACGAAGAGCTCATCCTGAGCGAGGCGCTCGGGCTCGGCGCCGACACCGTCGTCAACCCGTCGGGTGGTCCGCTCGCGGCCAACACGATCATGGCCGCCGGTCTCTCCCGCATCGGCGAGGTCGCGGCACGCATCCACTCGGGTGAGGCTCGCCGCGGTGTCGCCCACGCGACATCGGGGCCGTGTCTGCAGCAAAATCTCGTTTGCGTCCTGGAGGCCGAGTAGATGGGCGAGCAGCTCGCAGCCGTCGTCGGGGTCGGGCAGACCCACCACCGGTCGTCGCGCAAGGACGTGTCGATGGCGGGCCTCGTGCGCGAGGCCGCGATCGAGGCGCTCGAAGACTCGGGGATGACCTGGGCCGACATCGAGGCCGTCGTCATCGGCAAGGCCCCCGACATGTTCGAGGGTGTCGCGATGCCCGAGCTCTACCTCGCCGACGCGCTCGGCGCGGTGGGCAAGCCGATGATGCGCGTGCACACCGCGGGCAGCGTCGGCGGCTCGACCGCGATCGTCGCGACGAAGCTCGTGACGTCGGGCGTGCACAAGCGCGTGCTGACGGTCGCGTACGAGAAGCAGAGTGAGAGCAACGCGACGTGGGGCCTCACCGTGCCGATGCCGTTCCAGGCTCCGCTCGTTGCCGGCGCCGGCGGCTTCTTCGCGCCGTTGATCCGCGCGTACATCTACCGCTCGGGCGCGCCGACGAACACCGGCAACCTCGTTGCGGTGAAGGACCGCCTCGCGGCGCTCCGCAATCCCAAGGCACACCTGCACATCCCCGACATCGACCTGAAGATGGTCGAAGAGTCGTTCATGTTGTGGGATCCGATTCGCTACCTCGACACGTGCCCGTCGTCCGACGGCGCGATGGCGATGGTGATCGGCGACGAAGCGGTTGCCGACGCGGCTCCCGGTCCGGTCGCGTGGATCCACGCGATGGCGATGCGCAGTGAACCGACGATGTTCGCCCGCCGCGATCAGGTGAACCCGCAGGCCGGCAAGGACTGCGCGGCGGATCTCTACGCGCAGGCCGGCATCACCGACCCGCGTCGTGAGCTCGACTGCGCCGAGGTCTACGTACCGTTCTCGTGGTACGAGCCGATGTGGCTCGAGAACCTCGGCTTCTGCGCGGAGGGCGACGGCTGGAAGCTGACGCAGGAGGGTGCCACGGCTCCCGACGGCGACATCCCGTGGAACCCGTCGGGCGGTGTCCTCTCGTCGAACCCGATCGGCGCGTCGGGGATGATCCGCTTCGGCGAAGCCGCACAGCAGGTGCGCAGCCGCGCGGGCGACTACCAGGTGGAGTTGAAGAACGGCCGTGCGTTGGGCCACGCGTACGGCGGCGGTTCCCAGTTCTTCTCCATGTGGGTGGTTGCGAACCAGAAACCTGTGTAGCCGTCGGCCAGACTGCGGCGATGGAACCGAACGCGGGCGAGAGGATTCGGGAGCTGCTCGCCCTGGCGGGTGCGATGGACGTGGAGGGGATCTCCCGCTACCTCGCCCCCGACATCGTGATGGAGCTGCCGTACGCGCCCCCGCCGTCGCCGCGCCGCTACGACGGTCTGAGCGCGGTGCTCGGCTTCCAGCGCTCGTCGGCGACGCTGTTCTCGAGCTTCGCGATCGAGATCGAACGGGTGCACGTCGCCGAGAACGCCCGCGTGGTCGTGGCCGAGTACAGCAGCGACGGAGTGGTCGCCGCGTCGGGCGGGGTGTACCGCAACCGCTACATCACTGTCTTCGAGCTCGACCCCGGTGGCCGGATCCGGCGCTGGCGGGAGTTCTACGACCCCGCCGTGGTGCAGGCGGCCTTCCCACGGCGGTAGGAGGAGATAGGAGTAGAATAGAACACGTTCTTATTCTCGCCCTGAGGGAGAGTCGTGGGTCGTCGCTTCCCGTTCCCGATCCCGTTCGGCTGGTTCCAGGTCGCCTACCCCGAGGACCTCGCGCCCGGTGAGGTGACCCCGCTGCACTACTTCGGTCGCGAGCTCGTGCTGTGGCGCGACGAAGCGTCTGAGTTCCACCTCCAAGATGCCTTCTGCCCGCACCTTGGCGCGCACCTCGGTTACGGCGGCACCGTCAAGGACGGCGCGCTCGCGTGCCCGTTCCACGGCTGGAGCTACGACGGCGAAGGCGCGTGCACGAACATTCCCTACAGCCAGCGCACGAATAAGAAGGCGAAGCTGCGCACGTACCCGACGATCGAGCGCAACGGGTTCGTGATGGCGTGGTACCACCCGGATGACGAGGCGCCGCAGTGGGACATCCCCGCGCTACCCGAGCACGAAGACGCCGCGTTCACCGACTACTTCCGGTCGAGCTACATCATCCACACGGTTCCGCAGGAGATGTCGGAGAACGGCGCCGACCCCGCGCACTTCCTCTACGTGCACGGCACCGAGACGGTCGCGGAGATGGAGAGCTACGAGATCGACGGGCCGCGTTCGACGATGCTGTCGAAGCAGTCGTACGTGACTCCGCGCGGCACCACGTGGGGACGCATCGACGTGTACAACCACGGGCCCGGTTTCTCCGCGGTGTGGTTCTCCGGCATCGTCGACGCGCTGAACATCGCGACGACTACGCCGATCGACGACGAGACCACGCAGGTGCGGTTCAACTTCACGGTGCGCAAGTTCGAGGACGAGAAGATCACGTCGTCGGTTGCCGGCGCGTTCGTCGACGAGATCAACAAGCAGGTGCAGGAAGACCGGCCGATCTGGGAGCACAAGCGCTTCTTGCCGGTCCCCGCGCTTGCCGACACCGACGGCCCCATCCTCAAGTTCCGCAAGTGGTACTCGCAGTTCTACGCCGAGCCCTACGAGCTCACCGCCGCCGGCTGACCCATCCTGAGAAAACGGTTCCGCGGAACCGTTTTCTCAGGTGTGACGCGCCGCGTGCGGGCAGAGGACGTGCGGTGTGAAGGTTGCGAGTCGACCGCCGACGGCGAACACGGCCGCGGTTGCGTCGACGGCGACTGGGGAGAAGATGCCCCACGGACCTTGTGCCAGCGCCTCGTCCTGTACGTACTCGGGCGGGTCCGAGTAGCGGCCGGTGCGCGGGTCGGCGCAGGTGACGAAGTCGCCCGCGCGCAGCCAGATGGACCCGCCGGTCCAGGTCAGATTGACGCCCATGGTGTACCCGTCGGGGAGCGCGCCGGTCCTGCGCAGCTCTGGGAGCGCGTAGAAGACGGCCGATCCCTGCATGCCGCCGCGGCTGGCGAGCCACACGCCGGTCGTCGTCGGCGTGAGGGTCCCGGTTCCGATGGCAACGGATTGCTCGACCACGCGCCGGATCAGATCGCCGGTGCGCGCGTTGCGGACCTCGATGGTCGCGAGGGGATCGCCGAGGTAGGTCACCCAGAGGCGCTCATCGTTCGGATCGACTGCGATCGTGGCCCCGGCGCCGGTCGCGCGGGCAGGGAGTTCGACGGTCGCGATGAGCACTCCCGAGCGCGGGTCGCGACGTTGGAGCCGATCGTCGTCGACCGACCAGATCGCGTTGACGGTGGGAACGAGTTCCCCGATCGCGGGGATGGTCCAACGCGTTCGCAGGCTCACGGGGTCGAGGCGGCGGAGAACGTTGTCGGTGGTGGTTCCGTCCGGAGCAATGTCCGCCGTCGACAGGTAGACGCCGCCGTCGCGCACGGTCAGTTCACCGGCGGTCGCGGCAAGGTGCAGCGTCGCCGTCAATCGGCCGGTCGAGCGGTCGAGCCTCGCCAAGCCACTGAGATGCCCGGAGCCATCGGGACCGACGAGCGCGTAGATCGCGTCGGGGGTCATCCCGACCTGCTCCACACCGCGCACGTTCAAGGCCCGTCCGTGGCGGGCGGCGATCCATTGCCGTGCGGCGACGTCTTCCTGCGCGGCCGTCGACGGCCCGACGATCGCGACCGTCACCGGCACGCGGAGCGTCGTCGTCGACGGCACGGCACTCGAGTGGTGTCCGCTTTGGCAGCCCGCCGCGATCGCGCAC
Organism: Acidimicrobiia bacterium; assembly: GCA_038240075.1. Classification (GTDB taxonomy): domain Bacteria; phylum Actinomycetota; class Acidimicrobiia; order IMCC26256; family PALSA-610; genus DATBAK01. The sequence continues at coordinate 12,055 of JBBSEC010000032.1, read as the reverse complement.
GCGACAACGACCAGCACTTCACGCCTCACACGTGTACCAGACACCGCAACTCGCCCGAAGGTTGCGCGCGTTCTCGTGGCCGTTTTGTTCGGCCGTGAATGCCTCTCAGGGGTATTGGATGCTGAACAAAGACGAGTTCGGGCGGCGAGGCGGGCCCCGGCCTATGGCGCGGGGCAGGCGATGATGTTGTCGAGGTTGTTCTCGGCCATGTGGTGGGGGTTCGACCGGATCGTCTCGGCTCCGCAGTCGCAGTCGTAGGCCTCGACCGGCGCGGTCTTGTCGCTGGTGTGGCTCTTCGTGTGAAAGGTGTCGCCGTTCGCCATCGCGCTCCGCACCGCGGCGATGTCGTCCCAGTGCCGCTTCGTGCCGTCGGGCTCGACGGTGCCGATGCCGGTGACGTGGCGGCGGTGCTCGGAGGGGGAGTTCGGGCGATCGACACACTCGATCCGGTAGTCGATGGTCGACCTCGAATCGGCTTCAGGCATGCACAACCCTACGGCGCGGCGGCGCGGAGTGTCCGAACGGTTGACAGGTAGGTTGCTAGTAATCTAGAATCACCGCATGGCGCCCGCCGAATCGGATCCGGTCAAGCAGTTCAACGTCTATCTGCCGGTCGATCTGATCCGCGCGGTGAAGCACCATGCCGTCGACACCGAGCAGTCGCTCTCCGCGATCGTCACGACGGCCCTGAGTGAGTACCTGGCGCGCGAGTCGCGCCCGAAGAAGGGGAGGGCCCGTGGCCACTGAAGGCTTTGCCGGCTTCTACTTCGAGACCCGCAACTACGGCGCCACTGCGGCGTTCTGGTCGTCGCTCGGCTTTCAGAACGTCTTCGAGACCGGGCACGGCTCGGGGCAGTGGGAGCACCCGAGCGGCGGTCCCTACGTGTTCATCGCGGAGCAACAGGATGCGCCGCTCGAGACGCATCCGATCCTCGCCGTGCGCGACTCGGAAGCCTTCGCGCCCGATCGCGCGCCTGATTTTGCGGTCCCGTTCACGCCGCAGCACTGGGGTGTGGTCGAGGCGTGGATCCGCGATCCCGACGGGCGCAATGTCAGCCTGCAGGGAGCGCTCCCTCCCGGCGTGTCAGCGCCCGACGCCGACGCGCACCACGAGGAAAAGTACGGATAGCGCCAGGTCACGCGTGGGCCGCCTGCACCCGCCTCGCGACGTCCCGGAGCGAGGCCACCGTGTCGTAGTCGTTCCCGGCGTGGAAGCCGAACGGGTCGATCACGAGCGGCTCGATTCCCGCGGCCCGCGCGCCGACGACGTCGATGCCCGGCATGTCGCCCACGTACCAGACCTGGCCGGGCTGCAGTCCCATCGCATCGAGCGCGATGACGAAGATGCGCGGATCCGGCTTCAGCACGCCGACCTCGCCCGAGTCGATCACGCAATCGACCTCCACGCCGATGCCCGGCCCGACCTGCAGCACCTCGCCTTCACGCAGTTGCACCGCGACCGTGCCTTCGGCGTTCGAGACGACGCCCAGCCGTACCCCGGTCGCCGCGAGCACGCGCAGGTCGTCGACCGAGCCCGGGATGATGCGCGACCACAGCCCGCCCGCGGTGAACTCCTGCTGGAGATGCTCGATGACATCGGCCTTCACGGCGTCGGGCACGCCGAGCTCGTCGACGTAGCGGTCGAGGTAGCCGCCCCACATCTCGCTCCACGGCAGCTCGCCTGTGTAGTCGGTGTGGAACGACGTCGTGCCCCAGTAGTGCGCGCGGTCGAGGCGCGTCGCGTCGGCTTCGAAGCCGCCCCGGGCGCACGCGCCGACCACGTGCTCGTGGCTGGGGAGGTGGAAGATCCCTCCCACGTCGAGCAGGACGGCGGCGGGCGCGGCAGCAACGGGGGGCACGGCGGGCGAATCTACCGGTTCGCATCTGCTTGACTGCCGCCCGTGACGAACGCAGCCCTGACGAGCGACCAGCCGTGGTGGAAGCACGGTGTGCTCTACCAGATCTATCCGCTCTCCTTCGGCGACTCGAACGGCGACGGGTTCGGCGACCTCGGTGGCATCGCGGCTCATCTCGATCATCTCGAATGGCTTGGAGTCGACGGGATCTGGCTGAGTCCGATCACCGTGTCGCCCAACACCGACTGGGGCTACGACGTGTCCGACTACACCGGCGTGCAGCCCGATATCGGGACGCTCGCCGACGTCGATCATCTCGTTGCCGAGTCGGAAGCGCGGGGCATCCGCGTCGTGCTCGACTTCGTCCCCAATCACTCCAGTGATCAACATCCGTGGTTCGTCGAGTCGCGCTCGTCGCGCACTGCCGAAAAGCGCGGCTGGTACATCTGGGCCGACCCGAAGCCCGACGGCTCGCCACCGAACAACTGGATCAGCAGCTTCGGCGGCCCGGCGTGGAAGCTCGACGACGCGACCGGTCAGTACTACATGTTCAACCACCTGTCGTCGCAGCCCGATCTGAACTGGTGGAACGACGACGTGCGGGCTGCGTTCGACGACATCGTGCGGTTCTGGTTCGACCGTGGGATCGCCGGGTTCCGCATCGACGTCTGCAACCTGATCATCAAGGACGCCGACCTGCGCGACAACCCGCCTGCGACCGAAGCCGACGATGCCGGCTCCCAGGCGATCGGGCAGGGCACCGTCTACAACGGCAACCGGCCCGAGGTGCACGGTGTCATCCGGCACTGGCGCGAGATCGCGGAGTCGTACGCGACGCCGCGCGTCCTCATCGGTGAGACACCCGTCGACGACGGCGACGCGTTGGCGAAGTTCTACGGCGCGGGCGACGAGCTGAACCTCGCGTTCAACTTCCCGTTCATCACCGCGCCGTTCGAGGCCGCGCCGCTGCGCGGCATCGTCGAGGAGACCGAAGCGCGCCTGCCGCCCGGTGCGTGGCCCGCGTGGACAGGCTCGAACCACGACATGTTCCGGTTCGCGACCCGTTGGGCCGGCCACGACCCCGGCAAGATCCGTGCCGCGCTCGTCATGTTGCTGACGCTGCGGGGCACTCCGGTGCTCTATCAGGGCGACGAGATCGGCCTCGGCGACGTGACGGTGCCGCACGAGCAGATGCGCGATCCGCTCGGGGTGCGCTACATGCCGTACTACGCCGGACGCGACGCGGGCCGCACTCCGATGCACTGGCAGGACGCGCCGAACGGCGGGTTCACCCGTCCCGGAGTGACGCCGTGGCTCCCACTAGGAGACACCGCGGCGTGCAACGTCTCCGACCAACGCGGCGACCCCGCGTCGATCCTGACGCTGACTCGTGATCTCCTGGCGCTGCGCCGGCGGACTCCCGATCTCCACTCCGGTTCCTACACGACCCTGCCCGCGCCCGACGGCGCGTGGGCGTGGCGCCGCGGCGCGCGGAGTGTTGTCGTCGTGAACCTCGCCGACACCGACGCGACCTTCGCCAATGTCGACGGCCGGGTGCTGCTCGGGACGGATCGCGCGCGCGACGGCGAGGTGATCGCAGGGCCGATAGGTGTACGCGGCTGGGAGGCGGTCGTTATCGGGACGTGATCGGCGCGGCGTCCCACGCCTCGGCGAGCAGCTCGTACGAACGCAGCCGGTCGGCGGCACCGTGCACCATCGTGGTGATCATCATCTCGTCGACGCCGGTGCGCTCCGCGAGCGCCTCGAGCTGCACCCGCACGGTGTCAGGATCGCCGACGATGAGTGGCGAGTTCCACGTGCGGACGATCTCGCGCTCGGCCGGCGTGAAGACGTACTCGGCGGCCTCTTCCGGAGTGCAGATCTGCTGCGGTCGACCTTGGCGCAGCCGCACGAACGACACCGCGCTCGGCCCTGAGAGCCAGCGCGCGCGTTCGGTTGTCTCTGCGCAGATGACGGGCACGCCGATCATCGCGTAGGGCTGATCGAGATCGGGCGACGGCCGGAACGCGTCGCGGTACACCTGCAGCGCGGCGACCGTGTTCTGCGACGCGAAGTGGTGCGCGAACGAGAACGGCAGACCGAGGGCGCCGGCGGCCTGCGCGCTGTAGTCGCTCGAGCCGAGCATCCAGACCGCGGGCTGATACCCGCGGCCCGGCACCGCGGTGATCTGCGGGTGCGTTCCCGCGAAGAACATGAAGAGGTCGCGGAGCTGTTCGGGGAACTCGTCGACCGCGAGCGCGGCGGCGCTGCGACGCAGCGCGGCGGCCGTGACCGGGTCGGTGCCCGGCGCGCGCCCGATGCCGAGATCGATGCGTCCCGGGTGCAGCGCCTCGAGCATGCCGAACTGCTCGGCGACGACGAGTGCCGCGTGGTTCGGCAGCATCACCCCACCGGCTCCGACGCGGATGGTCGAGGTCGACGCGGCGAGGTGGGCGACGAGCACGGGAGGCGACGAGCTCGCGATGCCGGGCATGTTGTGGTGCTCGGCGACCCAGAGCCGCCGGTAGCCGAGTCGTTCGCCGAGGCGGGCCAGCTCGACCGATGTGGCGAGCGCGGCGGCGGGCGTCGAGCCCTGTCCGACGGGAACCAGCTCGAGGATGGAAAGGGGCGGTCGGTTCAGCTCGTCGTGGGTCATCGGGAGCGCAAACGCCAATGTCGTCGGTCCTCTTCCCTCGGTCGCCTAACCTGTCCGACGTGGAGTTTCGCCGAATCGATGCGCTACCGCCGTACGCGTTCGCCCATATCAACGCGTTGAAGATGCAGCTCCGGCGGGCCGGCGAAGATGTCATCGACCTCGGTTTCGGCAACCCCGACCTCCCGTCGCCCGACGTCGCGGTCGAGAAGCTCATCGAAGCGGTCCGCAACCCGCGGAATCACCGCTACTCGCTGAGCAACGGCATCCCGAAGCTGCGCGAGGCGCTGGCGGCCCTCTACCAGCGCAAGTTCGACGTCACCCTCGACTTCGAGACCGAGGTGTGCAGCACCATCGGCGCGAAGGAGGGCTTCTCGCATCTGATGCTCGCGCTCGTCGGTCCGGGCGACACCGCGCTGGTGCCGAGCCCGTCGTACCCGATCCACATCTGGGGCCCGATCCTCGCCGGCGCGGCGATCCACTACGTGCGCCTCGGCCCCGAGCAGGATTTCTTCGCGAACCTCCACGCGGCGTGGGAGCAGGCGTGGCCCCGCCCTCGGGTCGTCGTCGCGTCGTTCCCGCACAACCCCACGACCATGTGCGTCGATCTCGACTTCATGGCCCGGCTCGTCGAGTTCGTACGTGAGCGCGACATGATCGTCGTGCACGACTTCGCGTACGCCGACCTCGGCTTCGACGGGTTCGACCCGCCGTCGATCCTGCAGGTTCCGGGCGCGAAGGACGTCGCCGTCGAGTTGTACACGATGACGAAGTCGTTCTCGATGGCGGGTTGGCGCATGGGCTTCCTTGTCGGCAACCCCGAGGTGGTCGCCGCGCTCGCGCGTCTGAAGTCCTACCTCGATTACGGCACGTTCCAGCCCGTGCAGATCGCGGCCACGGTCGCGATGAACGAGGCGCCCGACTTTCCGAAGGCTCAGTGCGAGATCTATCGCGGCCGGCGCGACGCGCTGCTCGACGGGCTCGACCGCATCGGGTGGGCGATCGAACGTCCGAAGGGGACGATGTTCGTCTGGGCTCCGATCCCGGAGCCGTACGCAGAGCTCACGAGCCAGGAGTTCGCGACACTGCTGGTGCAGGAGGCGAAGGTCGCGGTCTCACCGGGCAGCGGCTTCGGGCCCGGGGGCGAGGGCTTCGTGCGCTTCGCGCTCGTCGAGAACGAGCAGCGCATCACCCAGGCCGTGCGCGGCCTGCGCAAGGCCCTCACCAAACTGGGTTAACGCCAGCCGGCGTCGCCGGTGAGGCCCGAGATGCAGAAGGCGATCGCCGCCGCCGCGATCTGCTCGACCGGGTCGTCGCGCTCGATGAGGTAGCGGCGCGTGAGCTGGTCGACGACGCCGAGGATGGCGTGCGCGAGCAGCTCCGGCTCACCGTCGGCGATGCGGCCTTCGACGATTGCTTCCTTGATGTGACGGACGGTGTCGTCGACCGCGACCTCGCGGTTGCGGCGCAGCACCGGTGCGAAGGTCTCGTCGGTCGCGGCGAACTGCGTGATCGAGAAGAACTCGCGGTGCAGCCGGAACCACTCGAGTGACGCGAGGATGCCGAGCTCGATGCGCCGGACCGGGTCGGGCTCATCCGCGATCGCGGCCTGCTGCGAGCGGCGCAGCTGCAGGTGCGCGTCGCGCAGGATCTCGCTCAGCAGCTCCTCCTTCGAGGAGAAGTACCAGTAGAAGACGCCCTTGCCGACGCCGAGGCTGTCGACGATGTCGGACACCGCGGTGGGGTGGTAGCCCCGGTCGGCGAAGAGGCGGGCCGCAGCCACCATGAGCTGGGCGCGGCGCTCCCGGCCGCGTGGAGTGAGCTTCCGCCGCATTCGGCGCCGAGGCTACGGGCCGCTTGACCGAGCAGTCAACGAACATGGTCGCGTACGCATGCGCTTCGCCGTCTGTGCCGTGCTGGTCCCGAATGCTGCGTCCGCTCCGGAACCCGGATCTGTTCAGAACACCGTCACGCGCTCGTCGTCGTGCGCTTACGTCGTGGTCGCCGACCGGCAACGTCGGTGCCCGACGATGGTGTCGCACAAGAACAGGAATCGACGGGAGGTCCGGCGATGACGCAGTTGCTCGAGAAGGTCACCCGACTCGATGGCGTCCGGCGGATCGCGTACGAGCTCGGACGAGGCCGGGCCATCGACAACACCCGTCGAGAGATCCAGGCGACGCGCATCGCCATGGCCCGTGTGGAAGCTCTCGCTCGACGCGTCCCCCTGTCGTCGGGCGAGAGCTCCCCGGACCACCGCTCCCTGGGCAACGGCGTTCTGGGAGAGATGGCCCGCAGCGCCTGAGGAGGGTTCCTTCACCTCGGCGGGGTCCAGCCCGTACGCTTCGTGGGTGCTCTATTGGGTGATCAAGATCGTCGTCACCCCCGTCCTGCGCGTGTGCTGTCGCATCCGCGTCGAGGGCAAGGAGCACCTGCCGCGCTCGGGCCCGGTGATCCTCGCGTCGAACCACCGTTCGTTCCTCGACTCGATCTTCATTCCGCTGCTGGTGTCCCGGCGGGTCACGTTCGTCGCGAAAGCCGAGTACTTCGACGACAAGCGCGTCGCCTGGTTCTTCCGCGGCGTCGGCCAGATCCCGATCCGGCGCGAAGGTGGGAGCGCGAGCGAACGCGCGCTCGAGTCGGCGACCGAGGTGCTCGAAGCCGGGGGCGTGTTCGGTATCTATCCCGAAGGCACCCGCACCCGTGACGGCAAGTTGCACCGCGGCCACACCGGTGTCGCACGGCTCGCGTTGCGCACGGGCGCGCCGATCATCCCGGTCGGGATCATCGGGAGCGACGAAGTGCAGCCGATTGACACGAAGCTGCCCCGGTTGTTCAAGACCGTGCGGATTCGTTTCGGCGAGCCGATCGAGCTCGGCCACTACCAGGGTCGCCACGACGACCGGCTCGCGTTGCGCGACGTCGCCGACGAGGTGATGTTCGAGATCCAGCAGCTCTCGGGCTACGAGTACGTCGACACCTACGCGACGAAACGGGCCGAGGATGTCCCCGCCGAGATCGCGCACGTCGCGACGCTCGCCGAGGCGCAGGCCGTGGCGAGCTAGCTCAGCTCGACTCCCAGTCGCGCGATCGCTCGACGGCACGGTGCCAGACGGCCACGCGCGCGTCGCGCTCGTCGGTCGCCATGGCCGGCACGAACGAAGCATCGGCGGTCCACGCGTTCGCGGCCTCGGCCGGCGACGCCCACACGCCCTCGGCGATGCCCGCGAGGTAGGCCGCGCCGAGCGCGGTGGTCTCCTGCACCGTGGCGCGACGCACGGGCACACCGAGCAGGTCGGCCTGGAACTGGCACAGCAGATCCATCACCGACGCGCCACCGTCGACCCGCATCTCGGCCGGTCGGGTGCCACTCGCTGCGCAGATCGCGTCGACGACGTCGAGGGTCTGGAACGCCATCGATTCGACGACGGCACGCGCGAGGTGTCCGCGTCCGGTCCCGCGCGTGATGCCGAGCACCGTGCCGCGTGCGTACGGGTCCCACCACGGTGAGCCGAGACCGGTGAACGCGGGCACGACGTGCACGCCACCGGTGTCGGCGACGCTCGCCGCGAGGGGGCCGGTCTCGGCCGCCTCCGTGATGATGCCGAGGCCGTCGCGCAGCCACTGGATCGCGGCGCCGGTGACGAAGATCGCGCCTTCCATGGCGTACGCGGTCGCGTCGCCGATCGTCCACGCGACCGTCGTGAGCAGGCCGTCGACGGGCTCGGGCACCGTCGGCCCGAGGTTCACGAGCACGAACGAACCGGTGCCGTAGGTGTTCTTCATCATCCCGGGCTCGAAGCAGGCCTGACCGAAGAGCGCGGCCTGCTGGTCGCCCGCGATGCCGCTGACGGCGACGCGCAGGCCCGCCGCCACTTCCGGAACGGTCGTGCCGAGCCGGCCGCTGCTCGGTCCGACCTCGGGAAGACACGCGGGCGGGACGCCGAAGCGCGCGCACAGATCGTCGGACCATCCAAGGGTGTTGATGTCGAACAGCATCGTGCGGCTCGCGTTCGACGGGTCGGTCGCGTGCACGCCGCCGGCGGGCCCGCCGGTGAGCTTCCACAACAGCCAGGAGTCGACGGTTCCGAACGCGAGCTCGGTGTCGGCGCGCACGCCACCCTCGGTCAGGAGCCACTCGAGCTTCGTCGCGGAGAAGTACGGGTCGAGCACGAGGCCGGTCGCCCGGCGGATCTCCGGCTCGACCCCGGCCTCCTTCAACGCGTCGCACCGGGCCGCGGTGCGGCGGTCCTGCCAGACGATCGCGCGGTGCCGGGGACGGCCCGTGGCGCGGTCCCACACCACGACCGTCTCGCGTTGGTTGGTGATGCCGATCGCCGCGATGGTCTCGCCGGTGGTCTCGGCCCACGCCGCGACCTCGGCGAGCGTCTCGATGGTCACCGACCAGATGTCGTCGGCGTTGTGCTCGACCCATCCCGGCCTCGGGAAATGCTGGGGGAACTCGCGGTACGACGCGTGGCGCGGTCGGCCGGCCGCGTCGAACGCGACCGTGCGGACGCCGGTCGTTCCCGCGTCGATTGCCAGCACTACGGCCATGCGACTACCGCCGGACGCCGGTCACTACGGGAGCAACGTGCCGGCGGGCTCTTCCCCGGATGACGGTGTGCTCGTGTTCGCGGCCTTCACGCGGTCCTGCAGCTCCTGGACGAAGTTCCGGCTCCACTCGTCGCCGCCGAGCTCGAGCAGCATGTCGCCGCGACCGGGGCGGCTGCAGCGCAGGCCGCGGCCGGGATGCGCTCCGACGTCGCCCAGCGTGAGCTCGTCGAGCCGGTCGGCGAGGACGCGCCGGCGCGGCCGGCGGGTGAAATGACCCACGCCGAACAGCAGCAGCCGGCGGTCGGTCACAACCGCGACGTCGCGCCACCGGGGCGCGAACCGCTGGAGGCGACCGGCCTTCGAAACCCATGCCCGACACCACGTGACGATGTCTTCGTCGGGCTCCAGCCGGGCCATCTGCGGTCCCCGCAGCCGGCGCTCCGTTGACTCGCGTGACATGGCACCCCCGGTAGGCCTCGGACTCGCGGCAGGATAGAGCGTTCTGCGAGAGGAGCGGTGATGCGGATCGGCATCTTGACCGGCGGGGGCGACTGCCCGGGCCTCAACGCGGTGATCCGCGCCGCGGTGCGCAAGGGCGAGGGCATCTACGGCCACACCTTCGTCGGCTATCGCCACGGTTGGCGCGGCGTGATGGAGGGACAGAGCATCCCGCTCTCGGTTGCGACCACGCGCGGGCTCCTGACGCGCGGCGGGACGATCCTCGGCACGTCGCGCACGAATCCGTTCGCGTCCGACGACGGCGCGCGCAAGGTGACGAAGACGCTCGAGCGCGATCACGTCGACGCGATCATCGCGATCGGCGGCGACGACACGCTCGGGGTCGGCAACCGGCTGGGTGAGTCGGGCGTCGGCGTCGTCGGCGTGCCGAAGACGATCGACAACGACCTCTCGGCCACCGACTACACGTTCGGCTTCTGGACCGCGGTGCAGGTTGCGACGGACGCGATCGACCGGTTGCAGACCACTGCCGAGAGTCACGACCGCGTGATGGTCGTCGAGGTCATGGGCCGGCACGCGGGGTGGATCGCGACCTATTCCGGTCTCGCCGGCGGCGCCGACATCATCCTCGTGCCGGAGGAACCGTTCGACATCGACGAGGTGTGCGCGCGTCTGCGGCATCGCCACGCGAAGGGTGAAGCGTTCTCGATCGTGGTCGTCGCCGAAGGCGCCGTGCCCGTCGAAGGCACGATGACCCTCCAGTCGGGCGACACCGACGAGTTCGGCCACGTGCGTCTGGGCGGGATCGGCATGCGCCTGCAGGAGGAGATCGCGAGCCGCACCGGATTCGAGGCGCGTGTCACCGTGCTGGGACACCTGCTGCGCGGGGGCACGCCCACGGCGTTCGACCGCGTGCTCGCGACCCGCTTCGGCCTCGAGGCGATCGACGCGGTGCACGAACGCGACTTCGCGACGATGGTCGCGCTGCGCGGCACCGACATCGTCCGTGTCCCGATCGGCGAAGGTGTGGCCCAGTCGAAGACCGTCGATCCCGGTCTCTTCGAAGCCGCCGCCGTGTTCTTCGCCTGATAGTCCTCAATTCATGACGACCGCCCTCGACGATCTCATCCAGCTGCTTGAGCTCGAAACCCTCGAGCTCAACCTCTTTCGCGGGGTGAGTCCCGACGAGGAGCGCCAACGCGTGTTCGGCGGGCAGGTCGCGGGCCAGGCCCTGGTCGCGGCGGGGCGCACGGTCGAACGCGGACGCGTGCATTCGCTGCACGCGTACTTCCTCCGGCCCGGCGATCCGCATGTCCCGATCGTGTACGACGTCGACCGCATTCGCGACGGCAACTCGTTCACCACGCGACGCGTGGTCGCGATTCAACACGGCCGGGCCATCTTCAACCTGCAGGCGTCGTTCCATGTCGACGAGCCCGGTCCCGAGCACCAGTACCCGATGCCCGACGTCCCGCCGCCCGAAGCGCTGCCGACCCTGCGCGAGCGGCTCGAGCCGCACAAAGAACGGTTCGGCGACGACTTCTGGCTCTGGATCGACCGCGAACGCCCGATCGATTCCCGTTCGGTGGAACCACCGCGGTGGATCGATCCCGAGCCCCACTCGGCCGAGCAGCACGTGTGGATCCGGGCCAACGGCACGCTGCCCGACGATCCGCTGCTGCACGCGTGTGTCGTCGCGTACGCGTCCGACCTCACGTTGCTCGACACCGCGGTGATGCAGCATCAGATCAACTACGAAGACGACAACTTCATGATCGCCAGCCTCGACCACGCGATGTGGTTCCACCGACCGTTCCGCGCCGACGAGTGGCTCCTCTACCACCAGAAGAGCCCGTCGGCGTACGGCGCGCGCGGTCTTGCCGAAGGCTTCATCTACACGCGTGAAGGCCATCTCGCGATCACGGTCATCCAGGAGGGCCTCATGCGACCGGTCGCGAAGCCTGCGCGATGACTGCCGTCGTCGATCTGCGCAGCGACACGGTCACGCGGCCGACCGACGAGATGCGCGCCGCGATGGCGGCCGCGGAGGTCGGCGACGACGCGTACGGCGAGGACCCGACCGTCAATCGGCTGCAGTCGCTCGCGGCCGCACTGCTCGGTAAGGAAGCCGCGCTCTACGTGCCGTCGGGCACGATGGCGAACCAGATCGCGATCCGTGTGCTCGCCCGTCCCGGGACCGAGGTACTCGTTCCGGAGCGCGCGCACGTGTACCGCTACGAGGCCGCGGCGGCCTCGTTCAACTCGGGCGTGCAGTTGCATCCGCTCGCCGACTCCGCCGGCGTCGTGACGGCCGCGCAGGTCGCGCTCGCGGCGCGGGGGAGTGACCACCACCTCGCGGCCGCGTCGCTGGTGTGGATCGAGAACACCCACATGCCCGCGCAGGGCCGACCGTTGACCGCGGCCGAGGTCGGTGCGGTCGCCGGCGCAGCGCGTGATCGCGGGCTTCCCCTTCACTGCGACGGCGCCCGCATCTGGAACGCGGCGGTCGCGCTGGGCGTGGCGCCCGCGG
>JBBSEC010000031.1:0-40733 GCA_038240075.1 Acidimicrobiia bacterium | reverse complement strand
CGCGCGGCGCGGGTGGCGCTGCGATGGCCGGGCAGACGTACCCGCCGCTCGCGGAACGCATCGCGCGCGAGTCGGGTTGGGCCGCGCTCACCTTCGCGTACCGGGGCACGAGCACGTCGGAAGGCGACTTCTCGATCGACGGGTGGCTCGCCGATGCGCGCGCGGCCGTCGACGCGCTCGCGGCCCGGCCCGACATCAGCAGCATCTGGCTCGTCGGCTTCCGGCTGGGCGGCACCATCGCGATCGTCACGACGGCCGGCGACGATCGCGTGCGTGGCCTCGCGACGTTCGCCGCGCCCGCCTCGCTGCGCGCGTGGGTGCGGGATCCCGAATGGTTCCTCGAGTATGCGCGGCGAGGGGGCGTGCTGCGGTCCGAGGGGTACCCCGCCGACCCGGTCGCGTGGACGCGCGCGATCGCGAACCTCGACCCGCTCGAAGCCGCGAGCCGGATCTCGCCGCGTCCCTGGCTCGTCGCGCACGGATCGGACGACGATGTTGTCGCCGTCGAGGACGCGCGCCGGCTCGCGTCGAGTGGGGGCACCGGCGCCGACCTCCGCATCGTCGGCAATGGCGGCCACCGCCTCCGCCACGACCCCCGTGCCATCGCCATGCTCCTCGGCTGGCTCGACCGAAGATTGCCGTGATGATTCGCTCGCTCCTGCGCCTCTGAGCTTCGCCTCGGTTTTCGGGCTTCGAGTTGGGGGAGGCTTGTTCGCTCGCTGGCGAGCTTGACGTTCGCTTCGCTCAAGCCTGCGCCGCGTGTCTTGGACCGTGTGCTTGCGCTCACGCTGCGCCGCGTGGTCCGTTTCGCGCCCCCTTTCTGCTCCTTGGTACTGCACCGATGTCGTATGCGCACTAGGTGCAGTACCAGGGACGGTGACGCGGGTGACGCTGGCGGCGCCGCTCGTTACTTCAGGGAGGCGCGGGCGTCGGCGAGCATGTCGGTGAGGGTGTCGTCGAGGGTGTGGCGTGGCCGCCAGCCGGTCGCGGCGATCAGCTTCGACGGATCACCGACGAGCACGGGCACGTCGGCCGGTCGGGCCAGCGCGGGGTCGACGACGGCCTCCATCGGCCGGATGGCCTGCGCGAGGAGCCGTTGCGCGACCTCGCGCACCGCGACGCCGACTCCGCTGCACACGTTGTAGACGTCGCCGGCCGTGCCCTCGAGCACGAGCAGCCGGTACGCGCGCACGATGTCGCGGACGTCGTTGACCTCGCGCACGGGATCGAGATTGCCCACCGCGATGTGGTCACCACCCGCGCGCTCGGTCATCGCGATGCGGTGCGCGAGCGCGGGTACGAGAAACCGGGGCGGTTGACCCGGGCCGGTGTGGTTGAACGCGCGTACGCGGATGGTCTCCAGGCCGCTTCCGAGAAACGCCTGCAGCGCGAGGAACGCCGCGCCGACCTTGCTCGCGCCGTACGGCGTGAACGGCCGCAGCGCGGTTTCTTCGTTGAGCAGGACGTCGGACTGCTCGACGAGGCCGTACTCCTCGGCGCTGCCGACGACGAGGACCCGCCGGGCACCGGCCGCGCGCGCCGCGTCGAGGACGTTGAGCGTGCCGACGACATTCGTCTCGATCACCTGCTGCGCCGACGTCCACGAGTCGCCGACGTGGGTGCGCGCCGCGAGGTGGTACACGACTTCGGGCGCGTGGGCCGTGAAGATCTCGACGGCTCCGGCGCGGTCGGTGATGTCGAGACCGTCGTCGCGATCGAGACCGACAGCGTCGTCGCCCTCGGCCTCGAGATGGGCAACGAGGTAGCCGCCGACGAAGCCACTCGCCCCGGTGACGATCGCCTTCACGCGGGCTCGTTCACGCGGTCGCGCTCATGTGGCTGACCGCAGCCATGCGGTACGCCTCGACGTGGAGATCGACCGAGCGTTCCCACGTGAAGTGCGCCGCGCGTTCGGGGCCGGCCGCGCGCAGGCGCGCCGCCACCTCGGGGCGCAACGCCTCCCGCAGCGCGGTTGCGAGCGCGTCGGGGTCGCCGGGGGGCACCGTGAGCGCAGCATCGCCCACGACCTCGTCGAGCGCGGATCCGGTCGTCGTGACGAGTGGTGCACCGCACGCGAGCGCCTCGAGCGCGTTCATCCCGAACCCCTCAGCGAGCGACGGGTACGCGACGACCGCGGCGCGACGGAAGAACGGCGCGACCGCGGCATCGGGCAGGTAGCCCGGGCGCAGCACACGCGTCGGCACTCCGCTCGCGGCGACCGCGTCGCGCACCTGGTCGGATCCCCAGCCTTCGCCGCCCGCGAGCACGAGGCGGAGGCTGCGGTCGTCGCTCGCGATCCGCGCGAACGCTTCGACGAGGGTGGGGAGGCCCTTGCGCGGTTCGATCGTGCCGGTGAAGGCGACGAACGGTGAACGGATGCCGTGCGCCGCGAGGAGCGACTCGTCGGCGGCGGACTCGGCGCCCGTCGTGAAGCGGTCGTGGTCGACGCCGTGGGGCGCGACGACGATCGGTCCGGAAGGGAGCGCGTGAGTGCGCAACCGGGACGCGGTGTCTTCACTCACGGCGATCACGACCGCGGCACGGCGCGTGGCGGCGCGGATCATCGGGCGGAAGTACGCGACCTTGCCCCGTTCGTGCCACTCGGGATGCTCGAAGAACGTGAGGTCGTGGACGGTCACGACCGCGGGTACCGGGAGCCGCAGCGGCATCGTGTAGTGCGGGCCGTGCCAGACGTCGATGCCCAGCGACCGCGTGAGCCGGGCGGCGCGCGTCTGTTCCCAGACGAGTCGGGCGGGCCGGCCGGCCGGAACCTCCGCGTGCACCGATGCCTCGGGAGCGAGCGCGGCCCAGCGCGGCGCGTCGTGCTGCCGGCACAGCAGATGGGTCTCGACGTCCGGGCGACGCGCGAGCTGCGCCGCGAGGTTGAGCGTGTAGTAGCCCGCGCCGACCGGTCGATCGGGAACTGCCGACACGTCGAGGAGCAGGCGCACGACGTTTCAGTGTAGGAAGAAGTTGGCGCGCAGCGTCTGATCCGCACCGCGACGGCTCGGTGACGGCCTTACCCGAACCGTTCGATCGCTTCGCGGTACACCTCGGCGTGCCGCGCCGCGGAGCTCGACCAGCTGAACTGGGAGGCGCGTTCGGGACCGCGTCGTGCCAGTTCGGCGTGCAGGTCGTCGTCGTCGATGATCCTCGCGAGTGCGTCGCTGAACGCCTCGACGTCGCCGGCCGGGCACAGGATGCCGGCGTCGCCGACGATCTCGGCCATCGCGCCGCCTCCGGATGCGACCACCGGGCACCCACGGGCGAGCGCCTCCGCCGCGGGGAGCCCGAAGCCCTCGTACGTCGACGGCAGGCAGCAGGCCCGGGCCCGCCGGTAGAGCGAGTCGAGGATCTCCCACCGCACCGGACCGAGGCGCCGCACACCCGGGCGATCGAGGCCGCGCACCTCGCCCCAACCTTGCGGCCCGACGATCACGAGGGTGACGTCGCGCGTCGTGCGCAGCCGGCTCACCGCGTCGACCGCGACACCGAGGTCCTTGCGGGGCTCGACGGTCCCGACCGAGAGCACGAACGGCGAACGCACGCCCGTCAACGCGACGAGGGTGTCGACGACGCCGTCGGGGATCCGATCGGGCGGGTCGCAGCCGAGCGGCGCCATGCGGATCTGGTCGGGTGCGAACCCTTCGAGCAGCAACTCGTCGCGTGTGAAGTGCGACGGCGCGATCACCAGTTCGGCGTGCTCGCGCGCGAGGGTCAGCCCGCGCCGGTGGAACGCGATGCCGCGCGGTGTCGTCGCGCGCGGCAGGCGTACGAACGCGATGTCGTGGATGGTGACGATCAGGGGTCGGCCCCGCACCGGGGGGACTGCGAGGCTCGGCGCGTGGACGATGTCGCCACCGACCCGCACGGTCGGACGCCGCGTGCGGTGCCACAGCTCGTAGCGCAGACTTCCGCGTGGCCAGCCGAGATCGGTGTACGGAACGCTCTGCGGCAGCCCGCCCGGCCGCGCGCCGGCCGCGAACGCGGTGACATCGACTCCGGCGTTGGGCAGGTGCCGGATCATCGACCGCGCGTAGCGACCGATGCCGCCCGGCACCGGCTGCAGGAGCTGGCCCGCGTGGAGCGCGACTCTCACTCGCGACTACTCACAACAGCCCAGTCACGCGTTCGCCAGGCGCCGGTAGAGCGCGGCGAGACCGTAGGCGGTGTCGATCCATGAGTAACGGCGGGCCTGATCGTGGCCCAGCGCGATCTTCTCGGTGCGGGCCGCGCTGTCGTCGACGAGCAGCGTCAGCGCGTCGGCGAGCGCGCGCACGTCGGTGGGCCCGACGAGGATCGCGGCGTCGCCCGCGACCTCGGGGATCGAACCGGCCCGCGCGGCAACGACGGGCACCCCGATGCTCATCGCCTCGAGCACCGGAAAACCGAAGCCTTCGTAGAGCGACGGATACGCGAGCACGTGGGCGTGCTCGAGCAGGGCGACGCGCCCCGCATCGCTGACGCTTCCGGTGACGACGACACGGGAGCGCACCGGATCGGCGAGCTCGGCGATGGCGAGATCGACCGCGGGTCGTGCCGGTCCGTCGGGCCCCGCGAGCACGAGCCGCAGGTCGGGGTGCGCCTCGGCCATCGCGCCAAAGGCCGCGACGAGGTACGGGAGGTTCTTGCGGGGCTCGAGTGATCCGATGGCGAGCACGTACGGCGGACCGTCGACGATGGGCGTCAGCTCGGGAGGCGTCGGGCTGCCGGTGACGATCGCGGGAACGCCCCACGGCACGACAACGAGCCGCCCTGACGCGGCGAGACCGGGGCCGAACAGCTCGTCGACTTCGTCGGCGACGAACTCCGACGGCACGTGCACCACGGCACCCCGCCGGATCGAGCGGCGAATGACCGGCACGAGCGCGCGCACCTCGGGCGTGCAGAGCTCCGGATACCGCGCGAACGAGCAGTCGTTGACGGTGACGACGACCGCGAGGCGGCTCGGTGGCGCGAGGTAGTTCGTCGCGTGCAGCACGCGGGCCGGGCGCAACCAGTGGTCGAGCTTCGGTGAGTCGGTGTGGCCCCAGGTGGCAAGGAGCGCGCGGGCGGGGATCGGCGGGAACCGGGTGCCGGGCGGGAGCTCGTTGCGGTGCTCCCGGGCCCGCAGGCTCAACGCGTAGGGCACGAGCGTCGGCGCCGCTTCGAGGCTCGCAAACGATGCGATCAGCTCCGCGACCGCGTTGCCGACGCCGGTGCGAACTCCGACCAGTGGTGTGACGTCGATGGCAACAGGGGTGCCCACCGGTGGTTTCGTACCACACCGGCACTGAACGGGTAGCGTGAGCGCATGGACGGCCTCCCTAGCGCCGCCCGAGTCGTGAGCGCGCGTCCGACGCTTCCCGCCCGTCTCCGTCGGCTTTGGGCGTACCGCGAGCTCCTCGTGGGGATGACCCGCACGGCGCTCAAGGTCAAGTACAAGAACAGTGCGCTCGGGTTCGTGTGGTCGATGCTGAACCCCGCGCTGTATCTCGTCGTCTACTACGTGGTCTTCCAGCTCATCCTGAAGAACGGGCTTCCGTACTTCACGATCTACCTGCTCTCGGGCCTGCTCGTCTGGAACCTCTTCTCGGCGGCGCTCGCGGGTGCGACCGGCTCGGTCGTCACCAACGCGGGACTCATCAAGAAGGTCGACTTCCCGCGCGAGATCCTGCCGCTCGCCGCGGTGGGTGCCGCGCTCGTGCACTTCGGCCTGCAGGTGCTGGTGCTGTTCGCGGCGCTGGCCGCATTCCGGTACAACGTCAACTGGAGCTACATGCCGCTGGTGGTGCCGTCACTCTTCGTGCTCCTCCTGCTCGCGGCCTCGCTCGGAATCCTGCTCTCGGCGATCAACGTGTACATGCGCGACATGCAGCATCTCCTGGAGCTCGTGCTGCTGGCGTGGTTCTGGGGCACGCCGATCGTCTGGTACTTCGGGCTGGTCTCGAAGGCGGGGTCGAACCGCAGCATCATCCTGCTGCTCAACCCGGTCACCGCGGTGACGCTCACGTTCCAGAACGCGATCTACGGGCGCTTGAGCTTCACGGACAAGACCGGCGTGTACCACCAGATCCTGCCGCCGTACACGAACCTCCAGCACCTCGAGCTGCTCGGTGTCGTGGCGCTCGTATCGGTCGGGATTCTCTGGCTCGCGTTCGTGGTGTTCGGCCGGCTCGAAGGCAACTTCGCCGAGGAGCTCTGAGCGTGGCGAACGCGGTCGAGGTGCGCGGAGTCTCGAAGCGCTTCCGGATCCATCACGACAAGTCGTTGAAGGAGCGGGTGATCACCTTCGGGCGGTCGTCGCACGAGGAGTTCTTCGCGCTTTCCGACATCAACATCGACATCGCGGTCGGCTCCACCGTCGGGTTGCTGGGCCACAACGGCTCGGGCAAGTCGACGTTGCTCAAGTGCGTCGCGGGCATCCTCTCGCCGACGACCGGCACGATCGCGAGGGTAGAGAAGATCGCCGCCCTGCTCGAGCTCGGCGCCGGCTTCCAGCAGGATCTCACCGGTCGCGAGAACGTCTTCTTGAACGGCTCGATCCTCGGGATGTCGAAACGCGACCTCGAGAAGCGCTTCGACGACATCGTCGCGTTCTCGGAGCTCGACCAGTTCATCGACTCGCAGGTGAAGCACTACTCGTCGGGCATGTACGTGCGGCTTGGTTTCGCGATCGCCGTCAGCGTCGAGCCGGAGCTCCTGCTCATCGACGAGGTGTTGGCGGTCGGTGACGAGGCGTTCCAACGCAAGTGCCTCGAACGCGTCCGTGAGTTCCAGCGCGAAGGCCGCACGATCGTCTTCGTCACTCACGCGCCCGATCTCGTGCGCCAGATCTGCGACCGGGCGGTGGTGCTCGACCACGGCAAGATCGTGCTCGACGGCTCGCCCGGCGAAGCGGTGCGCTCGTTCCGCGAGCACCTGTTCTCGGGTGACGCGTTGGCCGTCGAGACGACGACCACCGGGTCCGGTCGCCACACGGGCGCGGTCGTGCGTTCACGGCCGACCGCGCCGTCGGCGATGGAGCAGCGCCGCAACCTCAAGGTGCGCATCACCGACGTCACGTTCGAGCACCCGGGTCTTGCGGAAGGCCGCAGCTACCTGCTCCCGCACGAGCCGCTCGGTATCCGCGTCACGTACGACGCTCAGGACCGGGTCGAGGACGTGATGTTCGGCATCGCGATCTACGACCTCAAGGGCAACAACCTGTTCGGCGCCAACACCAAGATCATGGGGCTCGAGGTTCCTCCCGCGCACGGACTCGGTGAGATCCGGTTCTCCTTCGCCGACGTGCCGTTGCTCGACGGCACCTACCTCGTCACGCTGGCCATTCAGACGCGCGACGAGGGAGTGGTCTACGACTGGCACGAGCAGCAGTGGCAGTTCGAGGTGATGAACCCCGAGCGCACGGCAGGCATCGTGGCGATGCCGCTCTCGGTCAGCCTCGTCGAGAATCCGCCGGACCCGAATCCGAACCTGAACCCCGGACCGATCGAGTGAGCGACGCGCACCTCGACTTCGACCGTCTGCGCCGCGAGATCGACGCCGACGTGCGGGCGCGGCGTGCGTCGGGTGCGTACCCACCGGGGTTCGAACGCGAGCTCGACGCCGTGTTCGCGCGTTACGCGCCCGCGGCCGCGTCGGACGACATCCAGTCGGTGATCGACGAGGCGGAAGAGGCCGCGGGGCTCGATCTCGCGATCCCCACCGCGTCGGAGAAGCGCGGCGGCGCCATCGTCAAGCGGTTGCTCGCCAAGGTCTTTGGTTGGTACCACGCGTTCCTCGTCCAGCAGGTCGTCAACTTCGCGGGCGCGATCGTGGGCGCGCTGCGCGTGCTCGGCCACCACATCGAGGAGCTCGAGAACGCAACCGGCCACAGCACGAGGGCCCACGACGAGGCGTCTCGCCTGCCGGCGACTGCGCCCGCGACGGAGTGGACCGACGGGGTCGTCGAGGCGCTCCGCGGGACCGCCGGCCGTGTGGTCGTCGCCGAGTGCGGAACCGGTGATCTCCTTGCCGCGCTCGCCGGCGCCGGGATCGACGCCTACGGAGTGGAGCCCCGGCTCGCGGCGGCCGATGCTGCGGCGGCGCGCGGCCTCGAAGTGCGCGCCGACGAGCTGGAGAGCCACCTGCGCTCGGTCAAGACCGACGAGCTCGCGGCCGCGGTGCTCGTGGGCGTGGTCGACCGCACGGCAGCGGGCGAGCTGCTCGATCTCATCGACCTCGTCGTCGACCGGCTCCGCGCCGACGCGACCCTCGTCGTGCTCAGTGCCGGTCCCGTGGGGCTTGTCCGCGGTCCGCAGGCGGTCGCCGCCGACCTCGCGCCCGGACGACCGGTCCATCCGGAGACCTGGACATACCTGCTCGACGCCCACGGTTTCGAGACCGTCTCGGTGCGCGAGCATCCGGGTGCGTTCGAGCCGGTTCCGGGCGACGACGCCCAGGCCAAGGTGATCAACGAGAACCTGGCCCGTCTGTTCTCGTCGGGCGCGTACCTGCTCGTGGCGCGCGCCGCGAGCGCGCGCCCGCGCGACTGAAGCGCTCCGTTCGCGATGGTTGCCGTGCACCAGTTCGTGCCGACCTTGGCGCCGCGCGACGCCGTCTCCGGTCACTACATGCGGATGCGTACCGCGCTGCGTGCGGCGGGCTACGCGTCCGACATCTACGCGATGGATGCGCGCGGTGAGCTCGCGAAACAGGCGAAGCCGTTCCAGAGCTACCGCGGACGATCAGGCGAGCCGACCTGGCTCTGCTACCACTCGTCGATCGGTTCACCGATCGCCGATTTCGTCGCGGCGCGCCCCGAGCCGCTGATCGTCGACTACCACAACATCACGCCTGCGGCGTTCTTCGACCGGTGGGAACCGGGTGTCGCCGTCTACCTGCGCGCCGGCCGCCGCCAGCTGCGCAGCCTGGCGCCGCGCACCGCGCTCGGCCTGGCCGACTCCGCGTACAACGCGGCCGAGCTCGATCAACTCGGGTTCCAGCCGACCGGTGTCGTGCCGATTTTGTTCGACCGCGACGACCTCCACGTGACGATCGACGAAGCGGCGCGTGCGCGGCTCGCGGCCCAGCGCACGCCGGGATCGTCGACGTGGCTCTTCGTCGGGCAGGTCGCGCCCCACAAGGCTCAGCACGACATCGTCAAGGCGCTCGCGGCGTATCGCCGCGAGTTCGACCCGAACGCGCGCCTGCGCATCGTCGGGTTTCCGCTCTCGCGTTCGTACTCGCGCGCGCTCGCGGCCTACGTCGACGACCTCGGGCTCACCGACGCGGTCGACATCACCGGCAGCGTTCCCGACGCGATGGTCGGCGCGTACTACGCGACCTCGGATGTCTACGTGTGCCTCAGCGAGCACGAGGGTTTCTGCGTCCCGTTGCTCGAAGCCATGCACCACGGCGTGCCCGTCGTCGCGTTCGCGGCCGGCGCGGTCGCCGAGACGCTCGGCGCGGGCGGCCTGCTCCTGCAGCAGAAGGATCCGCTGACGGTCGCGACCGCGGTGGCGCGAGTCATGGCGGAGGATGCGTCGTTGCGCGCGCAGCTGGTGCAGGCGGGGCACGAGCGGTTGGGCGCATTCGATCTGGCCCGCAGCGAGGCGACCCTGCGCGCGGCCGTCGAGGGTCTGGTCGGTCGGCCGTGAGTGGGGCCGTGCACCTCTTCGTGCCGCGATTCGAGCCGGGTGCCGTCGGTCACCACACGATCGTGGCGCGCGACGCGCTCGCCGCCGCGGGCCACCCGTCGGAGATCTTCGCGGGCGAGGTCGACGAAGGCTGGGCGCACCTGGGCGCGCGTCACTACCAGGACTACGGCCGCGCGGTTCCGGCCCGGCGCGACGACCGGCTCGTGTACCAGGTCGCGATCGGATCGCCGGTGGCCGACTGGCTCGTCGGTCGGCGCGAGATGCTCATCGCCAACCACCACAACTTCACGCCGGTGCGGTTCGTGCAGGCGTGGGATCCCGCCGCGACCCACGGCGTCACCTGGGGCCGGCGCCAGCTGCACCAGCTGGCCGGCCGCTGCGCGCTCGGCATCGCCGACTCGCGGTTCAACGAGATCGATCTGCAGGAGGCCGGGTTCGCGGAGACGGTCGTCGTGCCGGTGCTCGTCGATTTGGTGGGTTCGGATCGCGAGGTCGACGACGGGGTGCTCGAGCGGTTGCGCGACGCCAAGGCCGACGGCGGGCGCGACTGGCTCTTCGTCGGCCGCATCGCGCCGAACAAGTGTCAGCACGATCTGGTCGCGGCGCTCGCCGCGCACCGTCGCGCGTACGGCTCGCGCGACCGGTTGCACCTCGTCGGCGCGTCGACGTCGACCGCGTACTCGTTCGCGCTCGAGCGTTTCGTCGCCGCGCTGGGTCTCGAAGACGCGGTCGACATCACCGGTCCGGTGAGTGCGGCCGCGCTCGCGGCCTACTACCGCGCGGCCGACTGCCTCGTGTGCGTGAGCGAGCACGAAGGGTTCTGCGTTCCGCTGCTGGAGGCGATGCATCACCGAGTGCCGGTGGTCGCGTACGGCGCGGGCGCGGTAGCCGAGACCGCGGGCGACGGCGGCCTCGTGCTCGACCGCAAGGATCCCGAGACCGTCGCGGCGGCGGCCGAACGGGTGCTCTCGGACCCGGCGCTCCGCAGCGCGCTCGTGGCCGCGGGAGCTGCGAGGGCGACGCAGCTCGATCCCGACAAGGCGCGCGCGATGTTCGTCGAGGCGATCGAACGCGCGGGTGCGCGATGAAGGTCACGGCGGTGGTTCCGCGCTACGGCGCCGAGGTCATCGGTGGCTGCGAATCGGCCGTGCGCGAGCTCTCGGAGTGGCTCGTGAAGGACACCGAAGTCGAGGTGGAGATCCTCACGACCACCGCGTCCGACTCGACGACGTGGGCCGAGCACTATGCGCCGGGAACCACGGAGGAGGCGGGCGTCACGGTGCACCGCTTCCCGGTGACGAGTGGCCGCGCGCCCGATTGCGACACGCGCGGCGCTCCCCTGCTCGCGCGCGCGAAGCACCTGACGGTCGCTGAGCAGCGGCACTGGCTCGAGCTGCAAGGCCCGGTGGCGCCCGCGCTCGTCGACGCGGTCGCGGGCACCGACGCGGATGTCGTCGCGATCCACCCGTACCTGTTCTGGCCCGATGTCGCCGCGTACGACGCCGCGCGCGTCCCGGTCGTGTTCCATCCCTACGCGCACGACGAAGCACCCCTCCGCCTGCCGCTGTTCGCGCCGCTGTTCGAGGAGAGCGCGGGCCTGGTGTTCCAGATGGGCGCCGAGCGCCGGTTGTGCGAGCGCCGCTTCGCGATCGCAGCCCGGCGCGCGCTGACGTTGGGGCTGGGCGTCGTCGCCGCGCCGGGCGACGCGTCGGAGGCCGCCGCCGCGGTGGGGCTCGACGGCCGGCCCTACCTGCTGTGCATCGGCCGGGTCGACGACGGCAAGGGCACGCGACTCCTGTTCGACTGGTTCGCGGCGTACAAGGAGCGCCGGCCCGGACCGCTCGCTCTCGTGTACGCGGGCCAGGTGGTGCACGAGCTGCCCGCGCATCCCGACGTGATCGTCACCGGGCTCGTCACCGAGCCGGTGAAGTGGGGACTGCTGCGCGGCACGGTGGCGCTTGTGAGCCCGTCGGCGAACGAGTCGTTCTCGCTCGTGGTGCTCGAGGCGTGGGTGTCGGGGGTACCGGTCGTGGTGAACGGCCGCTGTGCCGTGACCCGGGAGCACTGTGAACGTTCCGGCGGCGGTCTGTGGTTCGACGGCTATGCGCAGTTCGAAGCGGTCGTCGATCGCCTGGCTGCCGATGACGACCTGCGCGTCGCGCTCGCGCAACGGGGTGCGGCGTACGTCGATCGCTCGTACCGGTGGCCGACGATCGCGCGCCGCTACGAGGCGTTCCTCGAGTCGTGCGCAGGGTGAACGCGCGTAGGCTCGGTCCGTGGACATGAGCACCGCCCGCACGCGTGCCGTCAGGCTCGGACGACGCGGGCTGACCGCGGCGGCGAACCGGTCGCGCGTGGTCCGCCTCACGTACGCGCGGATCGCGAACGAGCTGCGCCAGGCGCTTCCCGACGGCACCTACGGCGGTGGCTACTTCGGAGAAGGCCGCAATCCGTGCGACCGCATGGGGTTGAGCGGATACGAGCGCTACGACCGGTTCATGAGCAACGCCGACGTCGCTGCGTACCTCGTCTGGCGCTTCCTCCCGGCCGCCCACACGCTCGACGCCGGCTGCGCGTTCGGGTTCGTGGTCGAGGCGGAGCGTGAGGTCGATCTCGATGCCGAGGGCGTCGACGTGAGCTTCTTCGCGATCGACCACGCGAGCCCCGGCGCGCGCGGTCATGTGCGCCAGGGCAGCCTGCTCGACCGCCTGCCGTTCGCCGCCGCCGACTTCGACGCCGTCACCGCGCTCGAGACGCTCGAGCACCTCCCGCCCGAATCGATCCCCGCCGCGATCGCCGAACTGCGCCGCGTGTCGCGCGGCTACGTACTCGCGACGATCCCGTCGTTCGGTACGAACGCGAACGGTCCGGGCGGTTGGTACAACGGCAAGGTGCGCGACGAGCGGCTCGAGCACTACCGGCAGCTGCCCGACACCTACGAAGGTCCGATCCCGTACGACGATCTCGCCGTCGATGCCGAGGGGAACCCGCTCGAGGGCCATCTCACGATCGCGTCGTTCGGCTGGTGGACGAAGCAGTTCGAGGCCACCGGGTTGAAGCGCTGCGCCGACATCGAGCGCCGCATCCATCCGCATCTCGCGCGCTTCGGTCTCACGAAGTTCTGGTGCCTCTACGTGTTCCGCGTCCCCGACGTCGCGGAGGCGCGCGCCGACGTGCGCACGCCCGCCGAGATCGACGCGCTCGAAGAGCGTTGGGGCCTGAACCAGCGCGACAACGACCCCGCCGACTTCGAAGCCGTAGAAGCCGCGCTCAACCGCTAGCGCGCGCGGTTAGCGCAGGATGGCGATGTCGATCGCGGGTGAGGTGAGGCTGGTGTACGAGCCGAAGTAGCGCGCGTCGCCAAAGTGGAACACTTGGCCGTTGGTGGCGAGGAGCCAGTAGCCGTGGCCGGTCGAGCTCGACCGGATCTGGCGGCTGGTTGGTATCGCGCAGAGGCCCGCACCCGGCACGCTCCCGTAGAACGGCACGTGGAAGCTGAAGACGCCGCCGTCGCTGGCGAGGAGCCAGTAACCGACACCGCCCGGTCCCGCGGCCATCGAGATGACGGCCTGGTTCAGGTGGATTCCGCCGGTCGAACCGAAGAAGCTCGCGTCGCCGAACGAGAACACGCCGCCGTCGGACGCGAGCAACCAGTAGCCCTTGCCCGTCGTGGTCGGCGTCATCGCGATGATCGGCGCGTTCAAGTGCCGGCCGCCCATCGAACCGTGGAAGCTCGCGTCGCCGAAGGAGAACACGCCGCCGTCGCGAGCGAGCAGCCAGTAGCCCTTGCCGCTGCGCGTCGCCGACATCCCGATGATCGGGGCGTTGAGGTGGCGTCCGCCCATCGAGTCGTGGAACGCCGCGCCGCCGAAGCTGAAGACCCCGCCCGACGGGCTGAGGATCCAGTAACCGTTGGTGCCCGGGCTCGCCGTGAGCGCGACCGCACCACCGGTGGATCCGAGTCCGGGGAGGCCACCCTTGAACGTGGCGTCGCCGAACGAGTAGATCGCGCCCTTCGTGTCGACGAACCAGTAGCCAGCACCCGACGCGGCCGATTCGTGGGGCGTCGGGTTCGACGACGCGCGGCACTGATTGGGGGCCAACACGGGGAAGTCGGTCTGCGGCGCGCCGACGTGGGACGCGGTGCGGTGGAAGAACGGCCACGGCGGTGTCACGCCGGGTGTCGGGATCGAATACGACGCGAGGGTGGTCGTGTGGTTGGGCGTGTCGAAACCCGAGACGATGAGGCGCCAGCCGGACGTGCCGAAATCGCCGACTGCACCCGACGCGCCGTAGCTCTTGAACGTGTTGACCTTCGACATGATCGCGCCGGTGCGGCCGTCGAGGATGAAGAAGCCCCAGTCGTTGCCGACACCGACGTCGTTGTGCCCGTCGCCGTTCATGTCGGCGATGATCGGCGACGCGTTGATCGCGCCACCCGGGCGGGTGTTGAACGGCAGGTGGACCTGCCAGAGGTGGCCGCCGTTGCCCTTCAGCGCATGCAGCACGCCGTCGCTGCTGCCGATGACGACGTCGGGGCGGCCGTCACCGTCGAGATCGCCGAGCGCGGGCGACGAGAACGTCACGCCGCCGGTGGTGACCGGCCAGCCGCGGAGGTTGGCACCGGTGGCGGCATCGAAGGCCCACACTCGATGGCCGTCGATGCTGTTGAACGCGTTGCCGGCACCGACGATGACGTCGGCCCGCCCGTCGCCGTTGATGTCGCCGATCGCCGGGCTCGACTGGATGACGTCGTTCACCTGGCGCTTCCACATCTCGCGCACGACACCGTTCTGCCAGTCGAGCGCGCGGAGCTCGCCGCCCTGCCAGTTGTCGGGGCCGCCTGCGGTCTGGTCGTTCCCGATGAAGATCTCGAGCCGGCCGTCGTGATCGACGTCGTAGAGCGAGGGTGACGACCAGATCGTGTCGTCGACGAAGACGGGGAACCCGGAGATCTCGTGACAGTTGTGGTCGATCGCGTGGACATAGTGGTCCCAGCTACCGAACACGATGTCGGGTGAGCCGTCACCGTTGATGTCACCGATCGCGGGAGTCGAGAACACGCCGTCGGAGTAGCCGTCGGCGCCCGGTGCGCCCGTCGCCGCGTTGAACGTGTCGCGCGTGAGGAAGCGGCACTGCACGGCGCCGTCGCTGCGAAAGACGATGACGCCACCGTTGTGATTTGCCTGGAACGTGGATCCGACACCGACGATGACTTCCTTCTTGCCGTCGCGGTTGAGGTCTGCGACCGCGGGCGAGCTGTCGATCGCGGTCGGTGTCGGTCCGCCCATCTGCGCGGGCGCCGGCCAACCCGCGAGGTTCGTGCCGTTGGCCTCCAACGCGCGGACGTAGCCGTCTTGGTGCCCGACGATGATCTCCGGCTTTCCGTCGCCGTTGATGTCGGCGATCACGGGCGACGACGACCGGTTCCAGTCGTTCGGTGTCGTCAACGTCCAGTTCGGGGTTGGATCGGCAGCGTGCGCGCTCGATGCGGGAATGACGCAGACGGCCAAGACGGTCGCCACCAGCAGGCATCGCAATCGCATCAAAGCTCCCATTCCTGTCGAAGTCGTACGGAGGGTTATCGACCGCTCGACGGATGAGGTGAAGTGGAGTTGGCCACGGTGGCGTTACGGTCGCGAAGCAGATGGATCAATCAGACGAGCAGCACGCCGGATGCCCGGCCTGTACCGACGCCGCGGCACCGTCCGGTGAGGTCGAGGTCGAGGTCGAGGGAGCTCCCGAGTCGGGGAGCGGGTGGACCCGGCGGTCGCTGCTGCAACTGAGTATGGCCGCGGGTGTCGGCGCGGCCGGGGTGCGCATGTCACCGGCGTTCGCGGCCGCGGTCGGCGCCCTCGATGCGCCGGGGTCGGTGCACGCGCCTGCGATCGCTCCCGGCCCGTCGTCACAACAGCTGAGCTGGCCGGTTCCGTCGATCGTCACCCGGGCCCAGTGGGGGTGCAACGAGGCGCTCCGCAAGGGTGGGCAGTCGTACGACAGCGTCGTCGAGAAGATCGTCGTGCACCACACGGTGACGCCGAACAATCCGAGCGATCCCGCGGCGGTGGTGCGCTCGGTCTACGAGTACAACGTGTCGGGCGTCTACATCGACATCGCGTACCACTTCCTGATCGATCAGTTCGGTCGCATCTACGAAGGTCGCTGGGCGCAGAACTATCCGGCGGGCGCGCCGCACATCGGTGAGAACTCGTCGCGTCAGAACGTGCAGGGCGCGGCGACGCTCGGCCACAACCCGCGCACGCTCGCGGTCGCGATGTTGGGCACGTTCACCGACATCCTGCCGACACCCGAGGCGATGAGCGCGCTCAACACGGTGCTCGCGTGGAAGTGCGCGCGCTGGGGGATCGACCCGATCGCGTCGACGGCGTACCGGAACTCCGACGGTGGCATCGAGGTGTTCCCCGACATCATCGGGCATCGCAAGGTCGTGCCGACGATCTGTCCCGGCGATCCGATCATCGCGCGCCTCTCGTCGATTCGCGACCAGGTGTCGACGCGCATCCGCGGTGGCATCTTCGGCTACTGGGTCGCGGGGTCCGACGGCTCGACGCAGGTCTTCGGCGACCTGCCCGACGTCGGCGATCCGCGGCGGCTCGGTATCCGCAGCGTGATCCAGGCGATCGTCGCGCACCCGAGCGGACTCGGTTACTGGGCGCTCGGCACCGACGGTGGCGTCTTCACGTTCGGCCCCGCGCGCTTCTTCGGCTCGATGGGCGGCACGCGTTTGAACCAACCCGTCATCGGGATGGCGGTGACGCGCACCGGCAACGGCTATTGGCTGCTCGCTCGCGACGGCGGGATCTTCTCGTTCGGCGACGCGCGCTTCTTCGGATCGACCGGCGCCATCCGCCTGAACCAGCCGGTGGTCGCGATGGCCGCGACGCCCACGGGCAACGGCTATTGGCTGCTCGCGCGCGATGGCGGGATCTTCTCGTTCGGCGACGCGAAGTTCTTCGGTTCGACCGGCGGGATCCATCTCAACCAGCCCGTGATCGCGATGGCGCCGACGCCGACCGGTCGCGGGTACTGGTTGCTCGCGCGCGACGGCGGGATCTTCTGCTTCGGCGACGCGACGTTCTTCGGATCGGGCCCGGGTCGGGGTCTGCGCTCGCCTGCCGTCGCGATCGCGTCGACGACGACGGGCCGCGGCTACGCGATCCTCGCGGCCGACGGCACGGTGCTGCCCTTCGGCGATGCGCAGAGTTTTGGCAACGCGAGCGGCAACGTCGTCGGCTTCGCGGCCCGGTTGGTACCGCGCGCCTAACGGATCGCGAGCGTCTAGGGCAGTCGCCCGGCGGTGATGCCGAGCGCCGGTGATCCCGACCGCCAGACCCGGCCGCCGTCGGTGGTGTGCAGGAGGAGCGTGTTGGCGCAGCCGTCGACCGGTGTCGTGCACGCCGCCGCCGGCGCCAGCAGCCACGCCGACGAAGCCGACGTGAGGTGGATCTCGGCGAGCAGGCCGGTCGTCGGCTCGAACCGCGCCCAGCTCCGTCCGGCGTCGTGCGTGAGCCACAGGCGGGTGCCGAAGAGCAGGGCCCAGTCCGACGCGCTCGCCGCGGAGAAGCGGTAGTCGGTGTCGTTGACGACGTTGACTCCGGGGTCGACGGGTGCCGCCTGCGCAGTCCACGACGCGCCGCCGTCGCGAGATGAGTACACCGCGAGTGTGGGCGGTCGCGACCGCCGCAACGTGAGGCGGGTCGCGACGACACCGTCGCGACCGAAGAACTGCGCGTCGCCGATCGGCAACACGGTGGCATCCGTCGCGTCGGCGGGAACGGTTACGGCGTGCCACGTCTTCGCGCCGTCGCTCGTGCGGTAGAGCGAGCCGTGGAAACCCGAGCCCCACGCGGTCGAAGCGTCGGTGAAGTGCACCCCGCCGACGAACGGCGTAGGCCCGACGACCGACCACGTCGTGCCGGCGTCGTGCGTCGCGAGCAACGTCCCCGACGTGTCGTTCGAGGAGAAGACGGCCCAGCCGCGCGTGCGGTCGATGAAGTCGATGGCCACCGGTGTCCCGCAGGACGCGGCCGTGCCCGTCACGTTCGCTCCGCACCCGTGCGGACGGATCGCGTCCCACGACCGGCCGCCGTCGGTCGTGCGGTCGATCGTGAGCGGCTGGTTGTCGAGCGCGACGGCGAGCCAGGCGTGGTGGCCGTCGAGGAAGTCGACGGCGCGGATGTGCGCGATCGCGTTGGTTACGCCGGGCGGAGTCATGTTGATCCAGTGTGCGGTGTCGTCGACGGTGCGGTACAACGCGAGCCCGTTGAGCGCCCAGCCCGCGCCGGGTGCGATCACACCCATCTGGCCAATGAACTCCGCGTCGGGGCTGACGATCGGCGGCGGCGCCGGCTGCGCAACGGTGCCGCTCGGCAGCACGATGGTTTCCGCCGTCTTCGCGCGACGGTCGTGCGAGTGGTGCACGAACCCGACGGCGAGTGCCGCCGCCGCGAGCACGAGCCCGCCGACGACGACGACGAAGGGCCCGTGTGGCCAGCGCGGCCCGCGTGGCCCGCGTCCGTCATGGATGGCCGGGGTCGTCGTGGGTGACGCCAGATCGATGACCTCGAGGTCGTCTCCGTCGGCACTCACCGTCGGTATGGTCCCACTAATCTCCGTACATGGACCCGTCGGAGCCGTCGGTCGACGAGCTCGTGGCGCGCCTTGCGGAACGGGTTGCGCAGCGACGGGCCGACGGTGAGTACCCCGACGGCCTCGAAGACGGCCTCGACGCCCATTTCCGCCGGCTGCTCGCGCCCGCGCCCGGTGTGCCGGCCGAGTGGTGGAACGAGCTCGACGCGCGCATGGCCGCGATCGCGAGACCCGCGGGTGAACGCCGGTCGCGACGCGCGCACGTCGAAGACGATCTCGCGGCGATGCGCGCCGCGATCGAGACGCTCGCGCGCGTCACCCGTGCGGTCTACGACGGCGGTCAACAGGGTCTCGTGCAGCAGATCGACGATCTACGCGCCGATCTCGGTCGCGTCGAGCGTGCCGCGTCCGGCGGCGCGCCTGCTGAGTTCACGGGTGAACCGGGCGCCGGGGCCTCGGCGACCGAGCTGCGGGCGTGGTTTGGTTGGGACGAGTTCGAGCGCGCGTTCCGCGGGAGTGAAGAGAGTGTCCGCGACCGGTACCGCGACCTCGCGGCCCGGTTCGAGGGGTGCGCGCCGGTGCTCGACGTCGGGTTCGGTCGCGGTGAGTTCCTCGATCTCCTGCGCGAGCTCGGAGTCGAAGCCAGCGGTATCGAGGTCGGCGTCGACCTCGTGTACGCCGCCGCTCAGCGCGGGCTCGACGTGCGCACGGGCGACGCCGCGTCGTACCTCTCCGCCCTCCCCGACGCGGCACTCGGCGGCCTCTGCGCGCTGCAGGTCGTGGAGCACCTGAGCCCGCAGGCGTACATCGACTTCGCGAGAGCGGCGGCGCGGGTCGTGCGCCCCGGCGGGCTCGTCGTCATCGACAGCCCGAACCCGTCGTCGTTCTACGTGTACGCGCACGCGTTCTACCTCGACCCGACGCACACGCGTCCCGTCCACCCTCTGTTCCTCATGTTCCTCTTCGATCGCGCCGGCTTCGAAAAGGTCGAGCTCGAGTGGCGCTCACCACCGCCCGACGCCGCGCTGCTCGAACCGGTGCCCGGCGACGACGACCTGGCACGCGCCGTCAACGAGAACATCGCGCGATTGAACGCGGTGCTCTACGGCCCTCAGGACTTCGCCATCATCGCCCGCCGATGAGCGGCGCGGCCCACGTCGTGGCCCGCTCGGTGGCCGACGATCCGCACACGCTCTCCGTGCTCGCGATCGCCGCCGCGCTCGGCACCGGGCGCCGCACGGATGTCTACGCAGCGGACGGGGCCGACGGTGTCGAAGGAGTCGCCGCGCTCGCGCGGTTCGACCGGAGCGACGCCTCGATGCTGATCTACCACCAACGGGGTGCCGCGCCGGCGCTGGTGCGGCGGTTGGTGGAACGCGACGCGCGAGTGGTCGTCGCGTCCGACGACGCGCGGCCCGGCCCACTGGCGTTGCGCGACCTCCGCGTCCTCGCCCGGGCCGGCGCGACCGGCCTCGCGACGGGTGACGACAGCGCGTCGCGACTCGCTGACCTCGGCTTCGGGGTCGTGCACCGCGTTCCGCCGGTCGTCCCCCGTGACCGGCTCGCGGCAGTCACCGCGTTCGCGGGCACGGCGAACCATGTCGCGGTCGCGCTGCACGGACCGCTGGTGCTCACCGTGGACGACGTGGCGACGGCCGCGAACGCGACGCTGGTCGTGCAGGCGTATCACGTGCTGCGCACGTATCTCGCGCGCGCCGGTCATCTC
The DNA here is from genome assembly GCA_038240075.1 of Acidimicrobiia bacterium. GTDB lineage: Bacteria > Actinomycetota > Acidimicrobiia > IMCC26256 > PALSA-610 > DATBAK01. The sequence continues at coordinate 20,777 of JBBSEC010000031.1, read as the reverse complement.
GCGGTCGCGGTCGCGCCGACGACCGAGCCCAACGACGAACCGGTGCGCGCGGTGTTCCGCGAGGTGTGGGGCCTGCGGTTGCTCGACGCCTGGGTGTTACGCCTCGTCGAGATGGGGGAACGGGCCGCGTTGACGCGTGGCGCCGCGGTGTTCGTGAGCGCCGCGCCTGCGGTAGGCGACGTCGGCCACGCGCTCGCGGCGATGGCCGAAGGGTTGCCGGTCGTGGCGCCGGCCGACGCGAGCGCCACGGGTGTGCTCGGCGACGGCGCCCTGCTCCTGCCGCGCGACGCGGGCCCGGCGTTGATTGCAGAGGCGGTCGCCGATCTGCTCGGCGACGAGTCGGGTCGGGCGCGGTTTGCCGCCGCCGCGGTGCGCCCCGCGGCGCGTTTCGCACCCGAGGTCGTCGCTCCCGAGTGGCAGAAGGCGCTCGCCTCCTGATGACGACCGCGCCGGCAGCTCCATCGACGCCGAGCATGCGCATCCTGTTCGTGGTCCAGCGCTACGGCCACGATGTGCCCGGCGGGGCGGAGTCGCTGTGCCGCGACCTCGCCACCCGGCTCGGCGGGCGCGGTCACGAGGTTGTCGTCGCGACCACGTGCGCGCGCAGCTACGCCGACTGGGCCGACGAGTACGAGCCGGGCCTGTCGGTGATCGACGGGGTGTCGGTGCGCCGCTTCCGCGTCGCCCGGCCACGCGATGCGGCGCAGTTCGACGACGTGTCGGCGCGGATCACGCTCGGAGCCGAGCCGGTTGCGCTCGAGCTCCAAGAGGAGTGGATGCGCCTGCAGGGCCCGTGGTCGCCGGAGCTGGTCGAGTGGCTCGACACTCACGGCGAGACGTTCGACGTCGCGGTGTTCGTGACGTATCTCTACTGGACGACGTGGGCCGGGGTCCGCTGCCTCTCGGACCGGGTCCCGATCCTGCTGCTGCCGACCGCGCACGACGAACCGACGCTGCGGTTGCCGTTGTTCAACCTCCTGTTCGCACGGCCCGACGCGCTGGCGTTCCTGACCGAAGAAGAGGCCGCGCTCGTGCGTGAGCGGTTCCCGGGTGCGCCGCCCGGTGCCGTGCTCGGTGCAGGTGTCGAGGTCGACGCCGGCGGTGCGCCCGCGTCGATCCGCGACTTCCGCGATCGTTACGGTCTGCGCGCCCGGCCGTACCTCGTCGTCGTCGGCCGCCTCGACCCTGCGAAGGGTTCCGATGAGCTCGCCGACTATTTCGTCGCCTACCGCGAACGCAATCCGCAACGCGACGTCGCGCTCGTCGTCGTGGGCGAGCCCGTGCACGAGCTGCCTGCACATCCCGACATCATCGTCACCGGCTTCGTCGACGACGCGACCCGACGCGTGGCGGTGGCCGGTGCCGCGATCGCGGTGCAACCGTCGTACTTCGAGAGCTTCTCGCTCGTGCTGGCCGAGGGCTGGCTCGCCGAGAGGCCTGCGATCGTGCAGCGCGCCTGTGCGGTCACGAACGGTCAGGCTCGCCGCAGCGGAGCCGGCATCCCGTACCGGGGCTTTGCCGAGTTCGAGGCGGCCGTCGATCTGCTGCTCGACGCGCCCGACCTCGGAGCGACCCTCGGCGCACGCGGCCGCGCGTTCGTCGAGCAGCACTACCGCTGGGACACGACCTTGACCCGTTATGAGCGCGTGCTGCATGTGCTCGCGAACGGCCGCGCGCACGCGCACCCGCGCTGAGCGTCGCCGGGGCGGGACCGCGCCACCCGTTTCCGGCTCCTTGGTGCTGCACCCATGTCGCATGCGTAGAAAGTGCAGTACCAAGGGGGTCTGAGGGAGGCCGACGGGCGCGACTCAGGACGTCCAACCGCAAACGGTGCCGCTCAAGTGAGCGTCAGCGACACCCGCGCAGCGATCCTTCGATGCGCTCGGAGATCGCCGCGATCTCGTCGGCCGGCGCCGCGGGCGACCAGAGGAAGCCCTGGGCGTAGCGACCGCCGTTGTCGGTGAGCGCCCGCGCCTGCACCTCGGTCTCGATGCCTTCGGCGACAACGGCGTAACCGAGCGCGTCAGCCATCGCGATGACACCCTGCACGATCGAGGTGTCGCGGTCGTTGGTTCCGAGCCCGCTGATGAACGAACGGTCGATCTTCACCGCGTCGACGGGAAGCTCGCGCAGGAATGACAGCGATGAGTACCCGGTGCCGAAGTCGTCGAGCGACAAGTGGACGCCGAGGGCGCGGATGCGTTCGAGGTTCTCGAGGCTGTCGGCGATCTGCATCGCCGCGGTCTCGGTGATCTCGATGGTGACCCGCCCCGGGTCCAGCTCGAACTCGTGCAGTGTCGTCTCGATCTCGCGGACGAATTGGCGGCTGCTCAGCTGCGCCGCGGCTGCGTTGATCGAGATGCCGAATCCGCTGCGGGCGTTCTTCCACAGGCCGGAATCGGCACAGACCTTGCGCAGCACCTGACTGCCGACGGCCGTGATCAGACCGGACGTCTCGGCGACGTCGATGAAGTGCTCGGGGCCGAGCAGGCCGCGTTCGGGATGGTTCCAGCGGACGAGCGCCTCGAGCCCGGCGACGCGTCGCGCCTTCAGGTCGATGATCGGCTGGTACCACACGACGAGCTCGTCGTCGGCGAGCGCGCGGCGCAGATCATTCTGCACGGCGAGCCGGTGCTGCTGCGCGACGTCGAGTCGCGCTTCGAGCACGACGACGCGGTCGCGTCCCCGCTGCTTCGCCTGCTGCGCGGCGATCCCCGCATCGCGCAGAAGGCTCGTCGCGTCGCCGGGAGTGAGCGTGACACCGATGCTGACGGTGACGAAGCAGACATGATCGCCGAGTTGGATCGGGGTCGTCAACGCCGCTCGCAGCTGCTCCGCGAGCGCGACCGCGGCGGTCGCGTCGTCGATGTCGTCGTAGAGGACGACGAACTGGTCGCCGCCGATCCGGGCGAGCGTCGCGGGCGAGCTCGCGACCGTGCTCGCGAAGCGGGCGGCGATCAGCTTGAGCAGCTTGTCGCCGGTGGCATGTCCGAGTGAGTCGTTCACATCGCCGAAGTTGTCGACGTCGATGTGGAGCACGGCGGCCGCGCTGCCGCGGGCGAGCAGCTGCTCGAGCCGGTTGACGAGGAGGGACCGGTTCGCCAACCCGGTCAGCGCGTCGTGCAGGGCGAGGCGCTCGAGCTGTTCCTGGGCCTCCCGCCGAACCGTGATGTCGCGGATGTTCGCGACGACGAAGCCGACATCGGGGTCGTCGACGAGGTTCGTGCAGTCCTCTTCGACCCACCGCACGTTGCCGCGCGGATCGGTGACGCGGAACTCGGAGCGCACGTGGTCACCGAGACTCATGATCGAGAGGAACTCCGCGAACACCCGCTCCTGATCGTCGGGGTGGACGAAGTCGAGACCGATCTGGCCGAGGAGCGCCTCCGGGGTGATGCCGATGAGCTCGTAGCTGATCGGGCTCGCCCAGCGAATCGTGCCGTCGGAATCGAAGAAGAGCGTGGCGTCGCGTGACCGCGCGACGATCGCGCGCTGGCGGGCGTCGGCGGAACGCAGTTCGGCGAGCAGCGCGTGGGTCTCGGTGACGTCCGCAACGTTGCACACGATCCCCGCGAGGATGGGATCCTCGAGACGATTGGTGAGATGCACCTCGCGCCAGCGCCACGTCCCGTTCTTCGACCGGGCCCGGTAGACCCTCGACGGACGCGCCGTCGGATCGGTGACCGCCTCGGCGTACGCGTCGCGCACCGTCTCGACGTCATCGGGGTGGACGAGGTCGAAGGAGCAGGTGCCCGTCAGCTCGGAGGACGAGTAGCCGAGCGACGACTTCGACGTGACGACGTACTTGAAGATGCCGTCCGCAGTCGTCACGCACGCAGGCTCGGCGGTGTGCGAGAGCAGTTCGAGCGACCACCGCTCCGCGTCCCTCGACTGGCTCTCGGCCGCGCTGATCTCCGACACGTCGCGGGCTTCGCCCACGAAGCCGAGGACGGCGCGCGCCTCGTCGTAGACCGCGCTCAGCGTCAGGAAGACGGACACGCGCGTGCGGTCACGCCGGTTGCAGTCGACCTCGCCGGTCCACGGCACGCCGGTCGCCACCGCGGTGAGCACCGCCACTGCGTCGACCTCGAACTCGCGGGGCAACAACAGGGTGAGCACCGGTCGACCCAACATGTCGGCCGCCGGCCAGCCGAACAGCTTCGTCGCGGCTCGGTTCCAGATGACCGCACGGCCGGCGACGTCGGTGACGATGACCGCGGTGGCCAGCTCAGCGACGAGGTCGTCCCAATGCGCGAGCCGGTCCAGGTTCGACGGCCCGACGTCCGAGCGCTCGCCCACTGCGCGGATTCCCCTCACGTGCGGTCATCGACCCCGATGCGGCGGAGCAAGAGGTCAAAGTCGGAATAGTTTCCGCGAATCGGGTGAATCGTGTATTTGCCCCGATTCGGCGAGCGCTCCGTGGGCGGAGACCTACGGAGTGGGAAGGCGCAGCCGGCCCTGACGCCGTTGCACCCGGACCGCGTGGTCGGCGCCGGCCAGCATCTCGGCGTCTCCGGCGCTGTCGCCGTACGCCCACAGCTCGTAGCCGGACTCGCCGAAGTGCTCCCGGATGCGGCGCAGCTTCTCCGGCCCGCGACAGTTGCGGCCGACGAGACGGCCCGTGACCCGTCCGTCGCCGTCGACCTCGAGCCGGCTGCAGAGCACCGTGGCGATGCCGAGCAGCTCGGCGGCGCGATCGATGTAGAGATCGAGCGACGCGGAGACGATCGCGATCTCGTGCCCCGCCTCCGCGTGCCAACGGACGCGGGCAACCGTGTCGGATCGCAGACCCGATGACGCGACCCGCGTGCCGTGCTCGTGTCCGAGCGCCGCGAGATCCGCGTGGCGGCGACCACCGACGAGGCGTCGCAGCAGCCGCTCCTTCGCGCGGTCGCGTGAGGCTGCGCCCATCCCCGCCAGCGCGAGCCGGGGCGCGTCGGCCGCGAGCGCGCGCACGAACCTGCCCGTTCCTGCGACCTCGCGCAGAAACGGCCCGAGGGTGTCCCGCTGCGTCAACGTCCCGTCGAAATCAAACGCGGCGATGATCACGGTCGCACTCGCTGCGCTCGCCGCTCCGGACGCGGGATGCAAGCGAGTTCGGTCGCTCGCCCGCTTCGCTCGCCGCTCGTTCGCGTCCGCATCTCAGACTGGCAGCCTGCGGAAGAGGGGGCGGGGGAGGTGGCGTACCGCGGTCATCACCCAGCGGAGCGGCCCGGGCACCCACACGATCTCGCGGTTGCGCGTGAGCGCGGCCGACACCGCGGTGGCGACGACCTCGGGCGTCGTCGTCATGGGCGCGTCCGGCATCCCTGCGGTCATCTTCGTGCGCACGAAACCGGGGCGCACGATCATCACGCGCACCCCCGATCCGACGAGCCGGTCGCCGAGTCCCTGGAAGAACCCGTCGGCGCCGGCCTTCGACGATCCGTAGACGAAGTTGGCCTTGCGGACGCGTTCGCCCGCGACCGACGACAGCAGCAGGAGCGTGCCGTGCCCTTGTGTGCGCAGCCGCTCGGCCAGCGGGATGGCGACCGACACGACCCCGGTGTAGTTCGTCTGCACGATCTCGACTGCCGCCGCCGGGTCGCGCTCGGCCACCGCCGCGTCTCCGAGCAGGCCGAACGCGATGACGACGAGATCGATGTCGCCGACCAGTCTGAACGCACGGTCGACGAACGCGGTGTGGGTGGCGAAGTCGGTCGCGTCAAACGGCAGTGTCTCGACCCGCGTCGCGCCGGCCTTGCGCAGCTCGGCCGCGGCCATGTCGAAGCGTTCCGGGTGCCGTCCGGCGAGCACGATCGTGCGCGCGCGGTGGCCAGTCAGCTCGCGCGCGATCGCAAGGCCGATCTCCGAGCCGCCCCCGACGACCAGTACCGACTGCACGGCACCCACGGCGTCTTTCACGCAGCACTCCGTTCGGCCACGAGGGCGAGACGACGGCTCAGGTCGCTGCGCATGACACCCTTCGGATCGACGGAGCCGCGCGCGGCGCGCCAGCGCTCGATCTCGGGATACATCGCGGCCATGAGCTCGGGTCGAACACGCGAGTCCTTCGAGAGATAGATGCGGCCGCCCGCTTCGACGACGAGATCGTCGAGGCCGTCGAGCAGGTCGCCGAGACCGGCCCGACCGGCCGGGATGTCGAGGGTCAACGTCCAGCCCCGCATCGGGAACGACAGCGGACCGGCGTTCTCGTGCTCGAAGCGCTTCAGCACCGCAAGGAACGACGCGCACCGCGTCGCGCTGAGGCGTTCGAGGGTCCGGCGCACCACCGATTCGGCTCCGTAGGGCACGACGTACTGGTACTGGAGGAAGCCGCGCGAGCCGTAGATCCGGTTCCAGCCTTCGACGCCGTCGAGCGGGTGGAAGAACGCGGTCATCGACTGGATCGCGTCGCGCTCGAGGCGGGGCGCCTTTCGGAACCACAGCTCGTTGAACGCGCGAATGGTCAGCGGGTTGAGCAAGCCGTTCGGCAGCCATTGCGGCGCGCGGATCAGGGTCGACGGCGAGAACACCGACGCGGTCGCGCGGTCGCGGGGGCCGAGCTCGCTTCGCGACGCGTGATTGCCGCGCGTGAGCACCGAGCGGCCGAGCGCGCCGCCCGAGGCGAGGCAGTCGATCCACGCGACCGAGTACCGGTAGCGCGAGTCGTCGGCCATCATCCGCGCCATGCAGTCGTCGACGTCGGCGGCGCGCTCGGTGTCGACACGCATGCGCGAGGTCTCAACCGGTTGCAGCCGGAACGTGGCGTCGGTGACGACCCCGGTGAGGCCCATGCCCCCGGCGGTGGCCCAGAACACGTCGGACTGCTCGTCGGGCCCGACGTTCAGGACTCCCGACCCGGGTGTCGCGAGCGTGAGGCGCGTCACCGCGTCGCAGAACGAGCCGAGCCGGTACTTGCCGTGGATGTCGGACGCGACCGCACCGCCGACGGTGACGTACCGCGTGCCGGGCACGACGGTTGGGAACCAGCCGATGGGGATGAGCACGCGCATGAGGGTGTCGATGCTCACTCCGGCCTCGCACCTGACGGTGCCCTTGTCGACGTCGAGCTCGAGCACGCGGTCGAGTCCCGTTGCCAGCACGACGGTGCCACCCGCGTTCTGCGCGGCGTCGCCGTAGGAGCGGCCGAGCCCGCGCGCGATCACGCCGCGGTCGGTGCCTCCGAGATGGTTGTGATCGCGCAGCCGCTGCGCGATCTGCTCGGTTCTCCCCGGCGACCACACGGTCGCGCGCGTCGGGTTCGTGCGGCCCCAGCCGGTCAGGAGCTGCTCGGAGGTCGACTCGGTCGCCGGCAACGACGCGGTCACGTCAGTTCCCGGCCACGGCGAGCGCGAACAGCACGACCCACGCGACGCCGATCAGGAGCAGGACGCGGTCGCGCAGGATCACTTCTTCGGGCGCGCCGCCCTCACCCTGGTCGAGCAGGAGCGCGTACCGGAGGACGCCGAGCACGAACGGGACGATCGCGAGCTGGAACCACACCGGGTTGCCGGAGCGGTCGGAGACTTCGAACGCCCAGAGGCAGTAGGCGAGGATCGCGATGGTCGACGAGACCGCGCGGACGTACCCGAGGTAGGCCGCGGAGTAGTGCGCGAGCGCGCGACGGTGGAGACCGGCGCGGGCGCCGAGCTCGGTGTGCTCGGCCGAGCGCTTGCCGGTGACGACGAACAGCGCGACCGAAGCCGCGACGATCAAGAACCAGTTGCTGATCGAGACGCCGACGGCGACGCCGCCGGCGACGGCGCGGAGCACGAACCCCGACGCCACCGTTGCGAGGTCGAGCACCGGTTCGTGTTTCAACCACACGCTGTACGCGAGCGTGAGCGCGGCGTAGCCGCCGACCACGAGCGTGAGGTGCCAGGTCGCGACGAACGACAGCGCGATGGCGGCGGCGATCAGCACCGAGCCCATCGTCTTCGCCGCGGGCACCGACACCTCGCCCGACGCGACCGGCCGCAACCGCTTCCTGGGATGCATGCGGTCGGCATCGACGTCGAGCGCGTCGTTCCAGCAGTAGGTGCCGCTCGCCGCGAGGCAGAAGCACACGAACGCAATGAGGGTCTTGCCGATCGAACGCGCTTCGAGGAGCACGCCGGCGGCGCCGGGTGCCGCGACCACGAGCACGTTTTTCGGCCACTGCCGCGGGCGCGCGAGCCTGAGCATCGCGGGCGTGAGCCCGCGGTGCTTCTCGCCGTCGGCGGCGGCCGTGAGCGGCTCGCGAGCCGTCAGAGCTCCAAGGGCTCGTGCTGGATCAACCCGACCAGCGTGTCGATGTCGCCCGTCGCGCCGTGTGCGATCTGGCCGAACAGGAAGACCGCCATGGCCGCGGCCGCGGCGAGCGATCCGAAGAGGTACGCGAGCTCGCACCGCAGGAACAGCTCGTTCCCGACTGCGAGCGTGATGAGGAAGACGACGACACCGCCGACCCACGCGACGGCCGCGCGGGTGTAGCTCGCGAGCGCGATCAAACCCTGGTTGAGCGTGAGGGCGAGGATGAACGCGCCGCTCCCCGCCGCGAGCACCCCGAGGTTGAATCCGTCGAGCGTCCAGTTGTCGAACAGCTTCTTCCCGATCGTTGGTCCGAGGGTCGCGCTCCCGATCACGCCGATGACGCCGACGCCGACGACGACGATGAGAAGGCGGCGCATGCCCCCGAGGAACTCGTTGTGACGACCGGCGCCGGCGAGCGCCGCCAGCTTCGGCAGCAGCGCGGCCTGCACCGCCGCGAACAGGAGGATCGGGATGCGCGCGATGAAGATCGCGCTGATGAAGCCGGCGAGCGCGTCCTTCTGTCCGTGCGTCTTCGCCAGGATCGTCGCCGCGAGGAACGCCGCGTACGAGAGCGACTGCGCGAGAACCGAACCGAGCAGCAGCAGGCCCAGCGCGCTCGACAGCTCCGAGTAGGGCGCGGTCGGGCCCGGCGTCAACAACCCGCGTTGCCCTCGCAACGACACGAGCACCGCGACGGCGGGTGGGAGTGCGAGCGCGAGGCCGTACAAACCGGTGGAGTGGCTGCCGATCACGAACAGGAGGCCGCACGCGAGGATGCGCGCCATGCCTTCGGAGCCGTGCATCATCCCGTACGCGCCGAAACGGCCGTTGCCCGAGAGTGCGCCGCGCGTGATGAACGCGAAGAAGTAGCAGACGATCGCGGCCACGAGGCAGATGAGCAGGAGGCCCTGACCGTGGAAGAGCGTGTGGATGATCGGGTGCTCGAACACGAGCGCGAGCACCACCGAGCACGCGGCCAGCACTGCGCCGAGCACCCCGGCCCGCTTCACCAACGGACCGCCGCCGATCCCGCGGACGCGTCGGTGCGCAACCGCGCGCGCGACCTCCTGCTCGAGCGGCTGGAACAGCCCGGGAGTGACCACGAACACGACGGCCCAGAGGCTGTTGAGCGCCGCGTAGTGCAGCTTCTCGAGGCGGTGGTTCGCGAGGAGCTGGAAGCCGTACGCGGTGACGCCCGCGATCAGGAGCCCGGCGCCGACCGCGAAGGTGCCCTCAGGGACGTTGCTCCTGGCGGCGTCGACGAATCGCTGGGCGCGCGAAGGCAAGCGTGCGCTCCCCTGTGTGAACTGGCGGGACGCGGAGTCGGCCCCGGAACTTGATCGACTGACGGGACCGAACGTAAAGGTCCCGGAGCGCAGATGGTAGCGAGCCGCCGGCCGGAAAACGTGGCCTTGCTGCCACGCTCCGTCACGGCATGCGCGCCACCGTGAAGACGTAGCCCTCGGATCGGAAGTCGTCGGGTCGCGTCACGATCCGCTCGCGCAGGAACACGCCGTCGAACGCGATGACCTGCGCGACCGGCTTCAGCCCCGGCACGATGTGATCGATGCGCGCCGCGCTGTCGGCGATCAGGAACAGCGAGCGGCCGTCGCGCTTCCACTCGGCGGCGAGGCGCGCGAACCCCGCGGGGTCGAGGGCCGGCACCTTCGGCTCGAAGATGCGCACGGCGACGGGAACGTTGCAGTAGCTGCGCAGCGTCTGGGGCAGGATCGCCTGGAGCGTCGCGCCCTGCAGCACGACGACCGCGGCGTCGGGCCCGATCACGTGGCACAGCTGGTCGACCGGGCCGAGGAACCCCTTCTGTGTCGTCTCGCCACGAACGGGCCATACCGTGCGGACCGGCCACGCGATCGCGGCGACGAGGATGACGACGGCACCGGCCTGCCAGAGCCGGTTCGACGTGCCGTTCGATCTCCGTCCGATTCCGAACATGCGGTCGACGACCACGAACGCGAACAGGATGAATCCGGGGATCACGAGCGGCAAAAACCGGCGCATCACCCAGATCTGGTCGGGGAAGATGTTCGCGTTCCAGAGGTAGACCGCGGCGACCGGCAGGAACGCGGTGACGACGAGGCCGGCCGGACCCCGTCGTCCGCGAATCACCTCTCGCGTGAGCAGCGCGACGCCGACGATGCCGGCGGCGAGCGCGATCGGTCCGAGGTACCACGCGTGCCACACGAGCGAGTTCTCGTAGTAGCGCCGGGTCGCGTCGATCGGTCGGTTGTCGAGCCGTTGGAGCGCGGAGATGAGCGGGTGCGCGACATCGTGCGTGGTCTGGATGTGCGGACGCACGAGCCACGCGCCGAGGAGGCCGACCCCGACGACGAGGCCGCTCGCCTCGGCGAGGCGTCCGCCGACAAACCGCACCGGCCAGGTGACGAGACGGGGCGCCCACGCCGCGATCCCGATCGCGACGACGCACGCGATCCCGAGGCCGACGTACTGCAAGAGCACCCGGCTGCCGAGATCGTGGAGGTACTTCTCGCTGCGGAGCCGCACGTCGACGAGACCGATCACGACCGCGATCGCGACGCCGAACGTCAACCACGCGGCCGCGATCAGCTTGGGCCGACCCGACGCATCGCCGCGCCGGGCCGCGACGACGGCCGTGCCCACCACGAACGGCACCGCGACGAGGTACAAGGGGCCGTCGATGCGCGCCATCACCGTTGCACCGAGGAGGAGGCCGGTGAAGCCCGCGACCGCGGGGCGTGCGACGCCGCGGCGCGTGAGCAGCCACAGGCCACCGAGCAGCACGACCTGGGTCGGGAGCTCCGAATAGGAGTCCCGCATGAAGTGCATCTGCACGAGATCGGTCGCGAGCGCAGCCATCGCGGCCAGCGCGATCCACGGCCGGACGAAGCGCGTGGCGAGCGCGTAGAAGCACAACAGCCCGAAGCCGCCGAGCATTGGCGGTGCGAAGAACATGAGGCGGTTGCCGCCGAGCCAGCCGGCCTCGGCGAGCAACGTCGGCAGCAGGTGCGAGAACTGGAAGTAGAGGTGGCCGTCGCCGCGGTCGAACACCGCGGCCGATGCGTACTGCAACCCGTTGGTGTGCGCGAACGCGCCGACCCGCGCGTTGAACTCGAGGTTGTGGTGTGTCGCCATCCACCGCGCGGTGATCATGTAGCCACCCGGGTCGCGGTCGAGCAGCACGTGCTGCGCGTGGTGCCGGATGGCGAAAGCGGTCGCCCCGCCGGCGAGCACGACGGCGAGCACCGCCGGCACCTGCGTGGCCCGGTCGCCGATGGCAGCAAACCGCCACGGAGCGACGGCCACGAGCAGTGCGACCGTCGCGACCAGCCCGAGCGCAAGGGTCGGGACGGGGACGAACACGCCGGCGACGGCGAGCACGAGCCCGATCGTGCCGAAGCCGATGAGCGCCGCCAGCGCGGTGACGAGGGCCACCACGAACCACGAGGGAAGGGCTTCGGGCTCCTCGATCATCGAAACCGCAGCTTCGCACGCGGCACTGTGAGGCTCGCGTTCTCAGGTCGATAAGCCCATTCCGGGCGGTGCTGGCCTACCCTTGACGCCGAACGGCCCACGCCGGGCCGGCTCACGACGGGCAGTTGAGGGAGACGGAATGGGTGAGCGAGTAGCGAGCGGCGATCGGGAGCTCGACGTGAGCGTCATCCTGCCCGTCTACAACGAGAAGGGGCACCTGCGGCAGGAGATCGACCGCATCAGCGTGGCCCTCGACTCGTCGCCCTACGACTACGAGCTCATCGTCGTCGACGACGGCTCCACCGACGGATCGCTCGAGGAGCTTCGCAAGATCGAGGGCATCCGCCTCATGTCGTTCGCGAAGAACCGCGGCTCGGGCTCGGCCCGCCGGGCCGGGACGCGGGCCGCGAAGGGCAAGACCGTCGTCTGGACCGACGTCGACATGACGTATCCGAACGACGACATTCCGCTGCTCGTGAAGGAGCTCGAAGGCGCCGACCAGGTCGTCGGTGCCCGCACCTCCGAGCAGGGCACCCACAAGATGCTGCGGGTGCCGGCCAAGTGGTTCATCCGCCGGCTGGCGCAGTATCTCGCGAAGACCAAGATCCCCGACCTCAACTCCGGCTTCCGTGCCTTCCGGCGTGAGGTTGCGGTGCAGTACCTGCACATGCTCCCGGCCGGCTTCTCGTGCGTCACCACGATGACCATGACCTTCCTGGCCAACGGCTACACCGTGAAGTACATCCCGATCGAGTACAAGGAACGCGCGGGTAGCTCGAAGTTCCACTGGTACGCCGACACGCGGCGCTACGGCCAGCAGGTGTTACGCCTGATCTTCACGTTCAATCCGATGCAGGTCTTCGGGCCGCTCGGCGGCGGCATCCTGCTGATCGGACTGGGCAAGCTCGTGTACGACGTGTCGACGCGCGACTTCTACGTGCGGAGCAACACGATGCTGCTCATCTTCATGGGCTTCCAGATCCTGAGCATCGGACTGCTCGCCGACGTGGTCGCCCGCAACGCCAAATCGAAGAACGACGTCGACCCGGCGACACGGTGAGCGACGCTTCCGGTTCCTGCCGCACGCTCGCCTGACGCGATGAGCACGCGCGCACTGCTCGTGCTCGCCGCGATCACCGGGTTTCTCATCCTCGGCGCGTTCGCGCTCCAAGTGCTCGTCTCGCACTGAGCTCGTCTCGCATGAGCATGACCGCGGCCTCGGTACACAGGGGTATCGCGGATGGTGGAGAATGAGCCGGAAGCCACGCGCGCGAAGAGGTGATTCCGACGGCTGAAGACTTCGAGATGGTCATCCTCGGCGGCGGCCCCGGCGGCTATGCCGCCGCGTTGTACGGCGCGGCGGCGGGCATGCACATCGCCATGATCGAGGAAGACCGGGTCGGGGGCACGTGCCTCAACCGGGGTTGCATCCCCGCGAAGGAGCTGCTCGAGACGGCGACCGTGCTGCGCACCGTGGCGCACGCGTCCGATTTCGGTGTGACCGCGGCGGCGCCCACCCTCGACCTGTCGGTGAGCCAGGTCCGCAAGCAGCAGGTTGTCGACCGCCTCGTCGGTGGGCTCGAGACGCTGTTGAAAGGCCGCAAGGTCACCGTGGTCCCCGGCAGCGGAACCCTGCTCGACGGCCCCGGCCGGCTCGTACGCGTCTCCGACGGCACCGAGCTGCGCGGCAAGCACGTCGTCCTCGCGACCGGCTCGGCGCCCCGGACGATCCCGGGCTACGAGTTCGACGGCACGCGCATCCTGTCGTCCGACCACGTGCTGAAGCTCGACTACGTGCCCGCGCGCGTCGCGGTGATCGGCGGCGGCGCGATCGGCTGCGAGTTCGCGTCGTTCCTCGTCGACGTCGGCAGCGAGGTCACGATGCTCGAGGCCCTGCCGCAGGTGCTCGCGGGCGTCGACCAGCAGGTCGCGCAGGCGGCCGTGCGCGCGTTCACGAAGCGCGGCATGAAGGTGCAGACCGGCGTTTCGGTCGGCCCGCCGAAGATCGACAAGTTGTCGGTGACCGTGCCGTTCGCCGGGAAGAACGGCGAGGAGCAGCTCGAAGTCGACATCGTGGTGGTCAGCGTCGGCCGCAGCCCGCGTAGCGACGGCGCGGGCTTCCGCGAGCAGGGAGTCGCGATCGACGAGCGCGGCTTCGTGTCGGTCGACGGGTCGATGCGCACGAGCCTCGCCGACGTCTACGCGGTCGGCGACGTCGTCGCAGGTCCGCAGCTCGCGCACGTCGCGTTCGCGGAGGCGATCGTCGCGGTGAAGACCATGCTCGGAGAGAGCCCGGCTCCCGTCGACTACGGGAAGGTGCCGTGGGGGATCTACTGCCATCCCGAGGTCGCGTTCTGCGGCATGACCGAGGAGCAGGCGCGCGCGACAGGGCGCGAGATCGTCACCTCGGTGCATCGTTGGGGCGGGAACAGCCGCGCGCTGATCATCAATGAGACCGAAGGCATGGTGAAGATCGTGGCCGAGCGCGACGGGCCGCTGCTCGGCGTGCACATCGTCGGCCCGTGGGCGACCGAGCTCATCGCCGAGGGGTACCTCTCGGTCAACTGGGAGGCCACCGCTGCCGACCTCGGTCTGCTCATCCATGCCCACCCGACGCTGAGCGAGCTGTTCGGGGAATCTGCGCTGGCGCTCACCGGCCGCAGCCTGCACGCCTGAGCGCCGTTGAAGACCCGGAGGTTTTCGTGGACGTGACCATGCCGCAACTCGGTGAGACCGTCACTGAGGGGACGATCACGAAGTGGTTCAAGCAGGTCGGCGAGGCGATCAAGGCCGACGAGCCGTTGTTCGAGGTCTCGACCGACAAGGTCGACTCCGAGGTGCCCGCGCCCACGTCGGGGATCGTCACCGAGATCCTCGTGCCCGAAGGCGAGACCGTCGACGTCGGGGTGCGCCTGGCCGTCATCGGTGACGCGGCCGACGGTGCCGCTCCTGCCGCTGCCGCGCCCGCCGCGGAAGCCCCTGCGCCCGCCGCGCCGGCTCCGGCTCCGGCGGCCGAGGCCCCCGCACCGCCGCCTCCCGCGGCGCCCGCGCCACGACCGGCCCCTGCCGCGCCGGCTCCGCCGCCGCCCGCTCCTGCCGCCCCGGCACCGTCGGCTCCTGCTCCTGCGCCTGCCGCTGCACCTGCTGCTGCACCCGCGGGAGCCCCGCTCGTCGCCTCCCCGCTCGTGCGCAAGCTGATCTCCGAGTCGGGCCTCGACGCCGCTGCGATCCGCGGCACCGGCGACGGCGGCCGCATCACGCGCAGCGACGTGCTCGAAGCCACCCGTGCGCGGGGTCCCGCGCCCGTCACCGCCCCCGCGGCGCCGGCACCGGCGGCTCCTGCCGCGCCCGTCGCCCGCGCGCAGGGCGACACGGTGGTGCCGTTCGACAACATCCGCCGCCGCACCGCGGAGCACATGGTGCGCTCCAAGGCGACGAGTGCGCACGTATACACCTCGGTCGAGGTCGACTTCGAGCGGATCGAACGCGTGCGCCGCGGCGCGGGCTCCCGGTTCGCCGCCGAGGAGGGCTTTCAGCTCACCTACCTGCCGTTCGTCTGCCGCGCGTTCTCCGACGTCGTGCACCAGTTCCCGAATGTCAACGCGAGCGTCGACGGCGACTCGCTGGTCGTGCACCACGACATCCACCTCGGCATCGCGGTCGACCTCGACTTCAAAGGACTGCTCGCGCCGGTGGTGCGCAACGTCGACGGCAAGCGCCTCCGGCTGATCGCCCGCGAGATCCGTGATCTTGCGACCCGGGCCAAGCAGCGCACGCTCACCCCCGACGAAGTGGTCGGCGGCACGTTCACGATCACCAACATGGGTCCGTTCGGGACCGCGATGACCCTGCCCATCATCAACCAGCCGCAGGTTGCCATCCTCGCGACCGACTCGATCAAGAAGCGGCCGGTCGTGGTCGAGGGCCCCGATGGTGAGGACACGATCGCGATCCATCACACCGGCTATCTCGCGCTCGCGTGGGACCACCGTGCGTTCGACGGCGCGTACGCCGCCGCCTTCCTCGACTCGGTGCGCAAAGAGCTCGAGAACCACGACTGGGAGCAAGAGCTCCTGTGAGTGCGCAGCGATGAACGCGCTGCGCGTGCGGTGGCTCGGGCGGGTTCCGTACGCGGAGGCCGAGGTGCTGCAGCGCGCGCTGCACGCGCGCGCGGCCGACGACTACCTGCTCCTGCAGGAACACCCGCACGTCTACACGCTGGGCTCGCGGGCCGATCTCGCGCACGTGCTCGTTGCCCCGGCCTCGGTCGGCGCCGAGCTCGTCCGCGCCGACCGCGGCGGCGACGTCACCTATCACGGCCCGGGTCAGCTCGTCGGGTATCCGATCGTCTCGCTCGCGGAGTGGCGCGCGGGTCAACGCGATGTCGTTGCCTACGTGCGCCGGATCGAGTCGGTGCTCGTCGCCGCGCTCGCCGACCTCGGTGTGCAGGCGGAGTCGCGGGTCGACGGGCTCACCGGCGTGTGGGTCGCTGACGAGAAGATCGCCGCGATCGGCGTGCGCGTCGCCAACGGCCGCACCCGCCACGGGTTCGCGCTCAACGTCGATCCCGACCTCACCATGTTCGAGCACATCATCCCGTGCGGGATCCGCGACAAGGGTGTGACCTCGCTCGCGCGAGTGCTCGGTCATCCGGTCGACATGAAAGACGTTGTCGATCGCGTTGTTGCGCGGTTCACGGAGTCGTTCGGGTACGTCGACGTCGAGCGGCAAGACGTGGTGTGGCGCGAAGCCGCGAGCGACCTCTCGCTCTTCACGCGCGACGCGATGGGCGGCACTCCCGTTGCGGCCACCGAGCACACGACCTCGCGAGGCACGCCGGTTCGTCTGCTGGGGCGGCTCGCGCAAGCAGGCGTCGAGCCGTCGACCGCAGGCCCACGACCCGAGTGGATGCGCGTGCGTGCCCGCTTCGGCGACGGCTTCCTCGAGGTGAAGAAGCTCGTCCGTGACCTCGACCTGCACACCGTCTGCGAGTCGGCCGGATGCCCGAACATCTTCGAATGCTGGGCCGACGGCACCGCGACCTTCATGATCCTCGGCGACCGGTGCACGCGCGCGTGCGGCTTCTGCCTCGTCGACACGCAGAAGCCCCTGCCCGTCGACCCCGGTGAGCCCGAGCGCGTCGCCCACGCGGTCCGCACGATGGGGCTCGAGCACGCCGTCATCACGTGTGTCGCGCGTGACGATCTCGACGACGGCGGTGCCGCCGCGTTCGCGGCGACGATTGCGGCGATCCGCAACACGAGTCCGCGCACGCGCGTCGAAGTGCTGATCTCCGACTGTCACGGCGACGCCGCCGCGCTCGACACCATCTTCACGGCCCGGCCCGACGTGCTCGCCCACAACCTCGAAACGGTGCCGCGACTGCAGCGGGCCGCGCGTCCGTCGGCGGGCTACGCGCGCTCGCTCGCCGTGCTCGCGCGTTCCGCCGCGGCCGGCCTGGTCACCAAGTCGAGCGTGATCCTCGGAATGGGGGAGACCGAGGCCGAGGTGCTCGGCGCGCTGGCCGACCTGCGCGGCGTCGGCGTCGACATCGTCACTCTCGGTCAGTACCTCCAGCCGTCGAGCCGGCATCTCCCCGTGGCGCGCTGGTGGACGCCCGACGAGTTCGCCCGGGTGAAAGACGCCGGCGACCGCCTCGGCTTTGCCCACGTCGAGTCCGGCCCGCTGGTCCGCTCCAGCTACCACGCCCGCCGGAGTCTCGAGCAGGCGTCCGGTCAGCCGGGCCTGAGTGTGAACGCGTAGGAGATCAGGCCTCCTGACCTGAGAGAATCGGGGGATGGGAGCGCTCCTCGACGAGATCACCGACGACCTCGCGAAGTGGATCTCGAAGCAGCCGATGTTCTTCGTGGCCACCGCGCCCAGCGGCGACGACGGCCATGTGAACGTCTCGCCGAAGGGTCTCGCCGGCCTCGCCATCCTCGGACCACACCGCTGCGCGTACCTCGACCTCACCGGCAGCGGCGTCGAGACCATCGCGCACCTTCGTGAGAACGGCCGCGTCACGATCATGTTCTGCGCGTTCGAGGGTCCGCCGCGCATCAGCCGTCTGCAAGGGCACGGCACCGTGCATCTGCTCGGTTCGCCCGAGTTCGCCGCGCTGGCTCAGCACTTTCCGGAGGTGCCGGGCGCGCGGGCGATCATCGACATCGACGTGACGCGCGTCTCCACATCGTGCGGCTTCGGCGTGCCCCGCATGGAGGTCGTGGGGTCGCGTGACGATCTCATCAAGTGGGCCGCCCGCAAGGGTGACCACGGGTTGGCCGAGTACCGCGCGACCCGCAATGCGCGCAGCATCGACGGGCTCCCGGGCTATCCCGCGTCGCAGGTCGCCGACCACTCATGAGCTACGCCGATCGCATCGCACGGGTTCGCGAGCGCATGGCGCGCGACCAGATCGATGTCGTGCTGCTCTCGCTCGGCGCCGACCTTCCGTACCTCAGCGGCTACGAGGCGATGCCGCTCGAACGGCTCACGATGCTCGTGCTGCCGCGCCACGGCGATGTGCGCCTGGTCGTCGCGCGCCTCGAGGCGCCGAGAGTCGCGCCGCAGCCGGAGTTCGAGATCGTCCCCTGGGACGAGCCCGGCGACCCGATCGCGCTCGTGGTGTCGATGATGAGCGGGGCGAAGCGGGTCGCGATCGGCGACCAGACGTGGGCCGGCTTCGCGCTCGACCTGCAGCAGGCCCTGCCGGCGACCGAGTTCCGCCGCGCGTCGCCGACCGTCGGCCCGGTGCGCGCGGCGAAGGACGCCGACGAGGTCGCGGCCCTGCGCGCCGCGGGCGCCGCAGTCGACCAGGTCGCGGCCGACATGCGCTCGCGACCCTTCGCCGGACGTACCGAGCTCGATGTCCACCGCGAGCTGGTTGATCGCATGCTCGAGCTCGGGCACCAGCACGCGAACTTCGCGATCGTCGGGGCGGCCGACCACGCGGCGAGCCCGCACCACGACCCGGGCTCCCGCGTCATTGCCGAGGGCGACGTCGTGCTCTGTGATTTCGGCGGCACCATGAACGGCTACTGCTCCGACATCACGCGCATGTTCCACGTCGGAGCGCCGCCGGCGGAGGTCACCGACGCGTACGCCGTGCTGCACGAGGCGCAGGAGGCCGCAGTGCGCGCCGCGCGTGTCGGCACGCCGTGCGAAGCCGTCGACGACGCGGCCCGGTCGATCATCACCGCCTCCGGCTTCGGCGATCAGTTCATCCACCGCACCGGCCACGGCATCGGGGTCGAGGCGCACGAAGATCCGTACATCGTCGCCGGCAACGCCGAGCCGCTCGCGGCGGGCAACGCGTTCAGCATCGAGCCCGGCATCTACCTCGCCGGGCGTTTCGGGCTGCGGCTCGAAGACATCGTGGTCGCCACCGACGCCGGCCCCGATCGGCTCAACCACGCCGACCGGAGCATCGCGATTGTCTCGTGACACCATCTAGCCCTTGAAGCTCGACGGGGGTGTGTTCTTACTGCAGTGGGCTATGGGGGGTCTGCTGTTCACGTGGGTGACGACGCGGCGGCGCGAGGTCGGCCTCGGGTATGGGTGGCTCCTGCGCAGTGTCTTTGCGGTCTTCGCCGTGGGTGGCGCGGTGGTGCTGGCCGCCGAGAGCCTGAACCGCGCGTCGCAAAAGATCGCGTTCGGCTCCGCGGTGCTCACGGCCGCGGCCGCGTTCGCCGTGCTCGGAGTCTCGGTCGCGCGCCGGCGCGCGGGAGTGAGCGGTGTCGTCGCGCGTCGCGACAAGAAACGCAGCCGGGTGAGCGCGATGCTCGGTCGCTCCGCCTCCGACGTTTCCGACGCGCCGCCCGTCACTGCGGTGGGGACCGAGTTCGATCCCTCTCTCGATCTCATCGCGCCGATCGTCGGCACGATCGGTCTTCTCGCCGCCGCGCAGTTCAGCGGCGGACCGGTGCTGCTCGCGGCGGCGCGCCTGCTGATCGGGGCCGCGTTCCTCGGGTGCGTCAGCGATGCGATGCTGCTCGGCCACTGGTACCTCGTGCAGCCGGGCCTGCCGCGCGACGCGGTGAAGCAGCTCGTGCGGTTGACGGCCGTCATCTGGCCCCTCGAGATCGCGGTGATGCTCTGGCCGACAGGCATGGTGCAGGTGCTCAACGGCACCGTCGACGACGGCTGGAAGGGCATCCTCGGGTGGACATGGCTCGCGTGCGCGGTCTCGACGATCGCGTTGGTCGGCCTGACCTGGGCTGCGCTGCGTGAGCGCGCGTACTCCGCCGTGATGGCGGCGACCGGCTTGCTCTACCTCGCCATCCTCACCGGCTTCGGCACCGACCTGCTCGCCCGCGCCGTCCTGCGCCCCTAGTTGGAGCGACGCGTTACGAGCGCGGATCCGTCGCGATCGCGACGAGCCATGGGAACACGGGACGCACGCGCACCGACGCGAAGTGCCGGCTGAGCAGCGCGTCCAACCGGCCGCGCGTGAAGAACTGGAGATGCTCGGGGTCGTTGCCGAGCCGCCCCATGTTCTTGCCCCGCGCGAAATTGCCGAGCCGGAACCACGGTTCCCACGGCACCGATATGACACAGCCGCGTTGCGCTACGCGCGCCAACTCCGCGACTGCGGGCTCGGGATCGGTGAGGTGTTCGAGCACCTCGATGCACGTCGTCAGCGGAACCGCGCCGTCGCGCAGCGGGAGCATGCCCGCGTCGCCGACGACACCTTGCAGTCCGTCGATCAGGTCGCGCGCGCAGCGGATCTTGTCGTCGCGGTATTCGATGCCGACGACGATGCTGCCCTCGGGTCGGATGCGGGCGAGCGCGAGGCCTTCGCCGACGCCGATGTCGGCGAGGGTCGAACCCGGCGGCGCCAACGCGGCGATCTCGCCCTGCAAGCGCAGGGCCCAGCGGGCGATCAGCCGTTGCACGACGGGATTCGTGGTGGAGTACTTGCGCGCGTCCTGCCCCGCGGCCTGCTCCGGAGCACCGGGTGCGAGTCCGAGCGGTCGACGGGGCGAGTCGTTCGGCACGGCGGCGACGCTACCGGAGCGCTTCGCTCGGCCGTG
>JBBSEC010000030.1:0-41219 GCA_038240075.1 Acidimicrobiia bacterium | reverse complement strand
GTGCAGCGAGGCGACGCGTTCGGGTTCCTCGGTCCGAACGGTGCGGGCAAGAGCTCGACCATGCGCATGATCGCCTGCGAGTCGCCGGTGACCGACGGGTCGCTGCGCATCCTCGGCCTCGACCCGGCCGTCGACGGACCCACGATCCGTTCCCGGCTCGGCGTGGTGCCCCAGGAAGACACGCTCGATCTGGAGCTGACCGTCCGCGAGAACCTCATGATCTACGGGCGCTACTTCGACATCCCGCGCTCCGTACTGCGCGAGCGCATCACCCGCCTGCTCGACTTCGTGCAGCTCTCCGAACGCGCGAACGACCGCGTCGAGCCGTTGTCGGGCGGCATGAAGCGGCGCCTGACGATCGCCCGCTCGCTGGTGAGCGAGCCCGAGCTCCTGCTGCTCGACGAACCAACCACCGGTCTCGACCCGCAGGCGCGTCACGTCGTGTGGGAGCGGCTCTATCTGCTCAAGCAGCAGGGCGTCACGCTCGTGCTCACCACGCACTACATGGACGAAGCCGAGCAGCTCTGCGACCGGCTCGTCGTGATGGACAAGGGGCGCATCGCGGCCGAGGGATCGCCGCGCCAGCTCATCGACCGGTACTCGTCGCGCGAAGTGTTGGAGCTGCGCTTCCCGCCCGGTGAGCAGGCGGCGATGGTGTCGAAGCTCGCCGATCTCGGCGAGCAGGTGGAGGCGCTGCCCGACCGGGTGCTCGTCTACACGAGCGACGGCGACGCGGCCGCGGCCGCGGTGCACGAGCGCCACATCGTGCCCGAGAGCATGTTGGTGCGGAGGGCCACGCTCGAAGACGTGTTCCTGCGGCTCACGGGCCGGACGCTCGTCGAGTGAGCCTGCGCACGCCATGATCCGCAGCCATCCGGCCGTCCGCTCGCTCGAGTACTGGATCTACCAGTACAAGCGCACGTGGAGAGGCACGGTCATCTCGGGCCTCGTGAGCCCGTTGCTGTACCTCGCGGCGATGGGCGTGGGCCTCGGCTCGCTCGTCGACAAGCACCAATCGAGTGCGGGCACGGGCGCGCTCGGCGGCGTGAGCTACGTCGCGTTCCTCGCGCCGGGGATGCTCGCCGCGATCGCGATGCAGATCGCCGCGCAGGAGTCGACGTACCCGGTGCTGGGCGCGATCAAGTGGATCCGCACCTATCTGGCGATGCTCGCAACCCCGTTGCGCGTGGTCGATCTCCTCGTCGGCCACCTGTTGTGGATCACGATCCGCGTGACCCTCACGGTGCTCATGTTCCTGGCGGTCATGGAGCTGTTCGGCGCCGGTCACCACTGGACCGTGCTGCTCGCATTGCCGGCCGCCGTGCTCACCGGCATGGCGTTCAGTGTGCCGATCGTCGCGTTCTCGGCGACGCTCGAGGGCGACGCCGCGTTTGCCGCCATCTTTCGTTTCGTCATCATGCCGATGTTCTTGTTCTCGGGCACGTTCTTCCCGGTGAGCCAGCTGCCGACCGTGTTCCGGTACGTCGCGTACGCGACCCCGCTGTGGCACGGCGTCGACATGTGCCGTTCGCTCGCGCTCGGCACCGCGACTCCTGGGAGGGTCGCGATGAACGTTGCCTATCTCGCGGTCTTCGTCGTCGTCGGGTTCGTCGCCGCGAGGCGCTCGTACGAACGGCGGCTCGCCACGTGACCCCCGCGACCGACCTGCTGCGCATCACCCCCGCCGCGGCGTTCCGCGGCTCGCGGGGCCGGCGGCTGGTCGAGCGCAACATCATGGTCTACCGGCACAGCTGGATGATCCTCGTGTCGGGCTTCTTCGAACCGATCTTCTACCTGCTGTCGATCGGTGTCGGCATCGGTCACCTCGTCGGCAAGGTCCCCGGCCCGGGCGGTCACCCACTCGACTACCGAACGTTCGTCGCGCCGGCGCTGCTCGCGGCGTCGTCGATGAACGGCGCGATCTACGACAGCACGATGAACGTCTTCTTCAAGTTGAAGTACGCCAAGATCTACGACGCGATCCTCGCGACACCGCTCGGGGTCGACGACGTCGCGCGCGGCGAGATCACCTGGGCGCTCCTGCGCGGCTTCCTCTACTCGATCGCGTTTCTCATCGTGATGCTCGGCTTCGGTCTTATTCACTCGGCGTGGATGATCCTCGCGTTGCCGGCATCGGTGCTCATCGGCTTCGGCTTCGCTGCGGTCGGCATGGCCGCGACCTCGTACATGAAGAGCTGGCAGGACTTCGAGTTCGTGCAGCTCGCCGTGCTTCCGCTCTTCCTGCTGTCGACGACCTTCTATCCGCTGGCCACGTACCCACGCTGGTTGCAGCTGGTCACGGAGTGCACACCGCTGTACCACGGTGTCGTGTTGCTGCGCGCGTTGAACGTCGGCGCGGTCGGGCCGGGACTGCTCGTGCACGTCGTCTACTTCGCGGTGTTGGGCGTCGCGGGCATGCTGGTCGCGTCGCGCCGGCTCGGCCGCCTGCTGTTGACTTAATCGCGCAGCCGTGGCGCGAGGAACAGCGACGTGACGTACGGGCGCACCACCGCGTCGCCGAAGTCTTCGCGGGCGACCCGTTCGATCTCCTCGAGCGTCTTCGTTCGCTGGTCCTCCGGCAGCGCGAGCCACGGTGAGTACGTCGCGAACAGGCGGCGGATGCCGACCGCGTCGTGGTGTCCTTCCCATTCGACGACGTGGTGCTCGACAGGGCCGAACATCCCGGTCGCGTCGATCTCGGCCGTGCGCGCGTCGGCGTCGAGACCGTACGGACCTGCTCCGGCGAAGGCGTCGTAGTTCACTGCGGGCGCGTGCTCGTCGAGGATCCGGCCGACCGCTTTCTCGAACGGGTCGGGTCGGCCGCCGGGATCTCCGAAGATGTTCCACCAGAGTGCGAGCCAGCCGCCGGCGCGGAGGTGTCCCGCGGCCTTCACGAGACCGATCGCGGGATCGACCCAGTGGAACGACGTTGCCGCGGCGACGAGATCGAAGTGCGCGGCGGGGAGCTCGGCGGTCTCGAACGAGCCGACGACGATCTCGAGGGCGCGACCGGCAGCCCGTTCGTGCAGCCGCTGCGCGAGCGCGGGACCGGGCTCGACCGCGGTGACGGTGGCACCGAGGTCGAGGAGGCGCATCGTCGCGAGTCCGGTGGCCGGACCGATCTCGAGCACCTGCGAGCCAATTCCGCAGTCGCAGCGGTCGACCAGCAGCGAGTAGATCTGGTCGGGGTACTCCGGTCGCGCCTCGTAGCCGTCGGCGACCGCGTCGAACGTCGCTCCGAGCTTGAGCCGGAGCGCGTCGTCCATCTGGGGCGCGCTCACGCGAGCACCGCGCTCACGGAAGCCCAGTCAGCTGCTGGAACAGCGCGAGGTGCTCGGGGCGGTGGCGCAGCATTTCCGGGTGCCACTGCACCGCGAGGACGTGCGGTGCGCCGTCGACCTCGATCGCCTCGATGGTGCCGTCGGCGGCCCAGCCGACCGCGCGGGCCCGATCACCCAACCGGTCGACCGTCTGGTGGTGCAGCGTGTTGACACCGAGTGAGGTGACGCCGAGCGCGGCGGCGATCCGGCTCATCGGGTCGAGGGTGACGTCGTGGACCGTCTCGTTGTACGCGTCGTCGCGCGAATGCACGGGGACGTGCTGCACGAGCGTGCCGCCGAGCGCGACGTTGAGCACCTGGATGCCCCGGCAGACGCACAGCGTCGGCTGGTCGCGTTCGACGAGCGCGCGGCACAGCGCGATCTCGGTGTTGTCACGACGGGCATCGAGTGGACCGGTCTCGGGTGCGGCCGCGGCGCCGTAGCGCGCGGGCTCGACATCGCAGCCGCCGGTGACGACCACTGCGTCGACCGCGTCGAGCGCGGCGTCGAGCTCCGCGCGGTCGTCGGGATCGATGATGGGCAGGATCACTGGTTGGGCGCCGGCCCGGCGCACCGCCTTCACGTACGGCACCGCGGCCGCGAAGTGCAGGAGCGTGAAACCCGATTCGTCGACCATCACCTGGTGCGCGGCGATTCCGACGACGGGCAGACGAGTTGATCGAGCAGTCATCACATGATCTCGAAGTAGCGCTTGAGCTCCCAGTCGGTCACCGATTCCGCGCCCGCGTCGCCACCCGTCGTGTGGAACATCAGCCATTCCCAGCGACGGGTGTTGATCCAGAAGCTGACGAACGCGTCGCCGAGCTCCTCGCGCAGGTAACGGTCGGCCGCGAGCGCGTCGGCCGCCTTGGTGATCGTGCTCGGCAGGTGCGGGTAACCCTCGGGGAGACCCCAACCGACGTAGGGGAACGCGGGCGGCGGCTCGATGCGGTGGCGCAGGCCGGCCAGGCCGCCCGCGAGCACGACCGCGAGCACGAGGTAGATGTTCGCGTCGGCCGACGCGAGCCGGTGCTCGACGCGCGACGCGGATGCCGATCGCGTGAGCACCCGCACCGCGGTCGTCTTGTTGTCCTCGGCCCAGGTCGCGGTGGTGGGCGCGGCCGCCCAACCGACGAGCCGGCGGTAGGAGTTGATCGTGGGCGAGAGCACCGATGTCGCTCCGGGCATCGTCGCGACGAGCCCGCCGATCCAATGGCGCATCGTCTCGCTCGGCTCGGCGCCGTCGGTGTGGAAGACCGCCGTGCCGTCGGCGTCGGTGAGGGAGTGGTGCACGTGGAGTCCGTTGCCGTAGTCGATCGTCGGCTTGGCCATGAACGTGACGCAGTAGCCGAGGTCGATCGCGGCCTCGCGCAGCACCTGCCGCGCGCGCACCGTGCGGTCGGCCGCGGTGACCGGGTCGGCGGGCTCGAGGTTGAGCTCGAACTGGCCCGGTGCGCCTTCGTCGCTGAACGCCTCCCATGGGATGCCGAGCGCGTCGAGACGCGCAAGCGCGGTCTCCATGAACGCGCGCTGGATGTGCGAGTTGTGCAGCAGGTACGCGAGCGGTGCCGGAGCCGAGAGCGGCGTGAGGTTCTTGAATCCCTTGGCGCGTGCCTCGGCGAGCGGATGCTCGAAGACCATGCCCTCGATCTCGAACGCGGCCTTCCCGCGCAGCCCGCGTTCCGCGAGGCCCGCGACCATGCGGGAGAGGAGCCCGCGCGAGCACACCGGCAGGGGGTTGCCGTCGATGTCGACGTGGTCGACGATGACGTTCGCGGTGCCGGGCCGGTCGGAGGGCGCGACGAGCGTCGAGAGGTCAGGACGCTGATGGATGTCGCCGAGCGCGTCGCGTCGCCATTCGTCCCACCAGGCGAGGAACGGCGATCCGCCGACGTCGTAGCCGAACGCGAGCTCGGTGAGCGCGGGCCCGAGGGGCAGCGAGTGCTCGAACTTCGAACGGTGCAGATGCTTCCCGATGAGCAATCCGTCGAGCGAAAGCCCTTCGGTGCGCACCGTGCGCACCCCGTTCTCGTCGAGCCAGGCCGCGAGCGACGACGCGTCGTTCGGCGCGGAGAATCCGGGTGCCCCGTGCACGCTCATCCTCCGAACATCCATGCGATCGAGCGGCCGGTGAGCTCGGCCATGTGCTGAAGGGAGCCGACGCCGTAGAGCTTGCCGTTGAGCAGGTCTTCACCGAGCACCGATCCGCCGGTGAACACCGACACCAGCGAGCGGGCGCTGCCGTGCAGCTCGTAGTCGGGGGTTCCTTCGCCGAGTGTGAGCCGGGAGCCGTCGTCGGTGCACACGATGAGCAGGGTCTTCGGCATTCGGGGGTGATCGCGCGCGAACTCCCAGAACGGACGCGCTTCGTCCTGCCACGGACCCGCGGGCGGATCGATCACCTTCGAGACGGCGAGTGCGAACATCGGATGCCGCGCGGCCCCGCGCACCTTGGGCTTCGGTGCGTTGGGCTCGTTCAGGCGCAGGAGATCGGCTTCGATCACGACACCGCTGTCGGCGGCGACTCCGTGCTCGAGGGTCACCCGGCCCTTGTCGAACCGGATCGTGGCCGCCTGCGGGTCGACCGACGACTTGAGCGCGACGACCCCGCGCATGGAGCCGAGCTTCGACTGCAGCGCGGGCTTGCGGGCCGCGCGCTGCAGGATCGCACCGAGGATCCGCACGAGTGGTGTCGGGTCGTCCTCGAGCGCGATCTCCACCGGTGCGTCTCCCGCCACGAGCACCTCCGCTTGCAGGGCCTGAGTGCGGTGACGCTACCGTTCGGGCGGGCCGCAGTGCCGGGACGTGCGAGGGGAGCACCGGGTGGACGTACGCAAGATCGAAGATGTCGAGCCGGTCGTCGAGCACAACGGGACCGTGCCGGTGTGGTGGCTGGTGAAGCCGCGTGAGATGTTCGAGATCACCAAGGGCGGCCACCTCGAGCTGGTGAACGAGTTCGAGGTCGCCGGCGGCGGCTACGTCTTCCCGCACGAGCACCCGACGCACGAGTTCTATTACGTGACCAACGGGCGCGGCACGATGATCATCGGTGACGAGGAACGCGAGATCCAGCAGGGCGACCTCGTGCACATCCCGCCCAACACGATCCACAGCCTGCGCCCGATCAGCGACCACGCGCCGATCCACTGCTTCTGCTTCGCCGTCGCCGAGCCCGGCGCGGGCGAGATCAACTACACCGAGCACTGAGCGCAGGGCTACCGCGCGAGGTCGGCGTCGCTCCAGAAGCCGGCGAGCGGCCCCTTGGTGTGGCCACCCTTGGCGTAGCGCTCGAGTCGGGCCCGCCCGTCGTGGGAGCGGAGCTCGACCGCATCGAAGAACGCGTCGGGCCCCGCGGCACGCAGCGCGATGTCACCTTCGCTCCGGGCCCGGGGCAGGTCAGTGGTGAGGAACACCACCGGCGTGTCGTGCGCGGCCCGGCCGCGGAGCGCGTGCGCGCGCCCGAGCGTCTTCCACACGGTCTCCGTGCGGATCAGACCACCGCGATAGGTCGTGAACGCGCCGCTGACGTCGAAGAACCAGGGTGCACCGTCGGCGTCGGCCGCGATGATGCTGACGCGCGTGCCCGTCTTGGGGATGCGTTGATTGGTCTGCGTGATCGTGAACCCGGCCGCGGCGACGATCTCCTCCGCGAGCTTCTGCGCGGTCTTGCCTTCGACCGTCTCGGGTGAGGTCTCCGGCGGCGCGGATTCGGCGAGCACGCGCTGGCGCGCGATCTCGACGTAGGCGGGGTCGAGGTCGTAGCCGATGTAGCGCCGCCCGAGGCGCGCGGCCGCGATGAGTGAGGAGCCGCTGCCCATGAACGGGTCGAGCACGAGATCGCCGGTGAAGGTGTAGAGGCGGATCAACTGCTCGGGCAGCTCGACCGGGAACGGTGCCGGGTGGCCGACGCGTCGCGCACTCTCCGACGGCACGTTCCAGACGTCGAGCGTCAACGCCATGAAGTCCTCGGTCATCAGCGTGTTCTCGTACGGCAACCCGTCGAGCTCGCGCTGCTTGACCGACCGCGCGCGGTCGAACCGGCCCTTGCTGGCGATGACCACCCGTTCGGTGATGTCGCGCAGCACCGGGTTAGTTGCGCTCCGGAACGAGCCCCACGCGCACGAGCTGGTCGCGCCCTCGCCCTTCTGCCAGATCAGCTCGCCGCGCAGCAGCAGGCCGAGATCGTCCTGAAGGATGCGGATCACGTCGGCGGAGAGGCTGCGGTACGGCTTTCGGCCCAGGTTCGCGACGTTCACCGCGATGCGTCCGCCCGGCTCGAGCGTGCGCACGCACTCCGCGAAGACGTCGCGGAGGAGTTGGAGGTATTCGAGGTACGAAGCGGGCACGCCTTCGCGTTCGAGCTCTTCTTCGTACTGCTTGCCCGCGAAGTAGGGCGGTGAGGTGACCACGAGCGCGACGGCGCCGTCGGCGACGTCGGTCATCGACCGCGCGTCGCCGCAGACGAACGGTTCGGCGACCCGCTCGGGTGGGAGCACGGTCGCGTCGTCGGAGACCTCCGGCGCGTGGAAGCGCTCGTAGAACGCGGAGGCGTCGTGGCTCTCGCGGCGCGAGACACCGAAGTTCGACGTCGCGGTCGGGGCGCGGTCTGGGCGCGGCTGCGGCACTACGCCGCTCCGAGCGCGACGAGATCGGGCCAGAGGGCGTCGATCGCCTCGGTCACGCTGCCGCCCGCGGCTGCGATCGCGCCGAGATGGGAGGACTCGACGATCTCGCGCGCGACCTCGAGATGGCGTGGCGCGAGTGCGCGGTGCGGCTCGATGGCGCCGCCTTCGGGGAACCAGAACGCGATCCACGAGAGGTGCAGCACGTGGGCGAACGCGCCGATCGGGCCACCCAGGCACGTGCGTTCGGGAAGTCGGGACGCCGCGAAGGGCAGCGCGCGGAACCAGTCGTCGAGGCCGGCGAAGACGGGGTCGGCCGCGGCGTAGTGCACGCGCTTGATGTTGCACATCAGGATGGCGCTGGCGCACATGAGGCACGGTTCGAAGGTCGAGTACAAGGTGTAGTCGTCGAAGCAGTCGCCCGGAACCGACGAGAGCGCGCACATCTCGGCGTGGGCGATGCGGGAGCCGGTGAGCGCGCTCGCCTGCCACCGGTCGAGCCGCCGGTTGCGGTCACGCGCCACGACCGCGCCGCGGCGATCGACGATCGCCGCGCCGACGCCGGCCGAGCCGCCGCACCACGAGACCCACGCTTCTTCGAGGCTCGCCTGCCAGCCGTCGTCGAGCGACTCCCACACCTCCGTCGCGGTCACCTTGGGTTCTCCTCGTTGCAGTCGCGTTCGTAGAGTCGCGTCTTCCAACGCCTGCCGCCGCCGGGTTCGACGAGCTCACCCTCGCGAACGCCTCGGTACGTGAAACCGAGGCGCTCGTAGAACGAGCCCAGCGGGAGATTGTCAGCGGAGCAATCGAGGCGCAAACGGGTGCGACCCGCGGCGCGCACGCGCTGCGCGGCCCAGTCGATGAGCGCGGCACCGAGCCCGGTGCCCAGGTGATCACGGCGCACGACGAGCCGGTACACAGATCCCGCGTCGTCGGGCTGGGCTCCCCAGAAGCGCTCGTCGCTCCACTGCAGCGACATCGCCGCGACGATCGGCGGATCCGACTCGTCGAGCTCGGCGACATAGAGGTCACGGTGCTCGACACCGGCGGCGACGACCTCGCGGGGGAAGGGCAGCGGCCAGTTGGGGAATCCGATGGCCGCCGTCCACGCCGCCGCGTCCGAGAGCAGGTCGGTCACGGCGTCGACCTCGTGCGGCTCTGCGGCTCGGATCCTGATGCCGGCGATGGTAGCGAGCGTCCAGTTTGACGGAGTGCTCTCGACTAGTTACGATATATCGGTACCGATCGTCACATGTCGATCGAGCATCTGGTTCATCGAAACCGAAGGGAATCAGCAGATGAGAGATTTCACCGAAGGGCGGGGCCGTCGAGGCCACCGCCACAGTCATGAACCCTGGGAAGGCCGCCGCCGGGGCGGGCGCATGCGGCGGGGCGACATCCGCACCGCGGTGCTCGCCATCCTCGCGGAGGAGCCCGGTCACGGATACGACGTGATCCAGCGCCTCGAAGAGAAGACCGAGGGCGCGTGGCGGCCGAGCCCCGGCTCGGTCTACCCGACACTCCAGCTCCTCGAGGACGAGGGGCTCGTACGCTCGGCCGAGCGGGACGCCAAGCGCATCTACGAGATCACCGATACGGGTCGCGAAGAGGCGAACCGTCGGATCGAGGAGGCCGGCGGCACGCCGTGGGACCTCGCCGGTCGCGACGACGACCGCATCGGAGACCTCCGGGGCGCGATTCGCCAGCTCCTCATTGCGGCGAAGCAGGTCGGCGTCTCCGACAACCGCGAGAACTTCGATCGCACGATCGAGATCCTCACGCGGGCGCGCAAGGAGATCTACACGATGCTGGCCGAGGACTAGGGCTGGCCGAGGACTAGGGCTGGCCGAGGACCAACTCGTCCCGGTCCCGCGTCTATTCGTTTGACGCGCTCGTCGTTGTCGCGGCAACCGACACGGCGAGCGCGGTGAAGACGAAATGTCCGTGCCGGTCGGCCTCGACCAGTGCGTCGACGTACGCCTCGCCTTCGGATGCCGTGATCACGCCGTCGGCCACCGCGTCGGCGACCGCGCGATCGAACGGGCCGCCCGCGGCGCGCGCCAGTTCCAACGTCGGATAGAGGATCGGAGTGGCCCACGTCTTGACGACGGTCAGGCCCGCTTCGACCACCAGACGGGGGAGCGCGCGGCCGATGAGCGGGTTACGGAACTTGGTGCGGCGGTGTTGTCGCAGTCGTTCGGACACGGCGTCGATTTCGTCCGACGCACCCGAAGCGACGATGTGCGTGCCTTGATCGGGCTCGGACAGCACGAGCCGTCCGCCCGGTTTGAGACAGCGCGCCATCTCGGCCACCGCCTGCCCGGGGCTCGGCGTGTGGATCAACACCGCGCGCGCCGCGCACGCGTCGAACGTGTGGTCGGGAAACGGCAGGCGCTGCGCGTCGGCGCGTGCGACGGCGCTGCCAGGTGCGTTCTCCGCGGCGGCCGACGCCATCGTCGCCGACAGGTCGACTCCGATGGTGAACCGTGCGCGCTCGACCATCGCGCGCAGCTCGATTCCAGGGCCGCAGCCGACGTCGAGCACGACCGCGTCGGGGCCGAGCGCGAGCGCGGTCAGCGCGTGATCAGTGCGCGGGCGAATCTGGCGGCGCATCCACTCGACGTAACGGGTCGGGTCCTCGGTCGTGTCCACCCGGTCGAAATCGCCGAGCTGGAGCGGTCTCCCGACCGGTGCGTCCACGCGTCGAACACTACCGACCGGGGCATTTGAGTACCCGTTGCTCAGGTCGTCGGGTCGACGGCAGCGCATGCTGCGGACATGGACCCGCAGCAGATCGCACTGGTCAAGGCCTCGTTCCTCGAGGCACTGGCGTTGCCGGAGAGCCTCGCCGATGTGTTCTACGACCGGCTGTTCGCGGCCGCCGGCGACGACTTCGAGGCGCTGGGCGCGCTGCTGGTCGCGACCGAAGCGTTCACGGCCGCCGTCGACGAGTTCCGCCGCCGCGCTCGACCGCACGCCGTGACGCTCACTCGATTTAGCCTGGTTTTATTGGGTGTTTCGGCCTTTAACTGTCTCACCCTGTCTCTAGAGTGAAGGCATGTTCACGGAAGATCTCGACGCTGCCGCACACGCCGTGCGCGGGCTCGTCGCCGACCTTGATCCGGACGCCGTTCCGATGTGTGAAGTGCTCGCGTCATGGAAGGCGTTCAACAAGATCGAGCGCGACGCGGCGTCGGCGAAGACACTGCTGGCCCGCCGAGTCGAGGAAGGCAACACGTGGCGGTCGGCGGGGTTCCGGTCTGCCGCCGAGCAGCTCGCCGCGATCGCGGGCTCCACCGTCACCGCGGAAAAGCGCGCGATCGAGACCTCGAAGCGGCTGCGGAAGCATCCGAAGACGGCGGCCGCGATGCGGAAGGGGGAGTTGTCGTCTCCGAAGGCTGAGGCGATCGCGGACGCGGCGAAGGTTGCGCCCGAGGCCGAGGACAAGTTGTTGGACGGTGCGGACAAGAAGTCCTTGGGGCAGCTGCGCGAGGAGTGTCTGAATGCAAAGGCGGTCGACGCTGACAAGGCGCATCGGCGGATCCGGACGAACCGTTGCGCGCGCGTCTACAAGGACGGCGAGGGCGCGTGGAATCTGTACGCGCGCGGCACCGTCGATGCCGGCGCGGCGTTCGAAGCGATCTGGCGACCATTGATCGATGCGCAGTTCACACTCGCGAAGGGTGAAGGCCGCGACGAACCGCTCGCCGCCTATGCGTTCGACGCGCTGACGGAGCTCGCGAACCTTGCTGGTGCCTCGACGAGCGACAGGCCCGAGCCGGATGTGCCGCCTTCGAAGGGGAAGTCGAAGCGGGCGCCGGCGAGGCATCTGGCGCTGATCCGGGTCGACCACGAAGCACTCGTGCGTGGCGCGGTCGAGGGTGAGGAGAGCTGCGAGATCGCGGGGCTCGGTCCCATCCCGGTCGGCATCGCCCGCGCGTTGCTCGGTGACGCGATCCTCAAGCTCGTGATCACCAAAGGTGTCGACGTCGCGAACGTGACGCATCTCGGACGGTCGCCGACGACGGCGCAGCGGGCCGCGTTGTGGTGGCGGTCACCGGAATACACGAGAGCGGGGTGTACCCGCACCCAGCGACTCGAGAATGATCACCGCGAAGGGTGGGCAGAAACCCGACGAACGCGTGTCGATGAGCTCGATCCGTTGTGCGCGCACGACCACGACCTGAAGACGTACGACGGCTGGATGCTCGTCCACGGCTCCGGCAAACGACCCATGGTCCCCCGCGACGACCCCCGCCACCCTTGCTACCGACCGCGACCACCCGATGATGACTGAGCTCGCCATAGTCTCGGCGCATGCCGGTCAAAGACGGACCCGTCCCCCCGTTTCCCGATGGTGCCGATCCCGACGAGTACGACCGGCTCCGCCGGCGCGTGCTGTGGACGATGCCGAGCGGTCTCTACGTCGTCGGCTCCACCGACGGCGGCGATCGTCGCAACCTCATGACCCTCAACTGGGCGACGCAGCTCGCGTTCGAGCCGAAGCTGCTCGGGATCTCGGTCGAGAAGGAGGCGTACACGCACGAGCTCATCGAGGCTGGCGGCGTGTTCAGCCTGTGCATCGTCGACCGGGAAGACCGCGCGATCGTGCGAAAGTTCACGAAGCCGGTCGAGGTCGACCTGGCGGCTTCGACGCTGAACGGGTTCGCGTTCCACACCGCCGCGACGGGGGCTCCCGTGCTCGATCAGGCCGTGGCCTACCTCGACTGCATCGTGCGCGACCGCGTCGCGGCCGGAGGCCACACGTTGTTCGTCGGCGAGATCCTCGACTCCGGGTTCCAGAAGGACGAGGCGACCGAGGTCCTGCGCATGGAGGACACCCGGATGAATTACGGCGGGTGAGCCCGTAATGTCTCGTTCATGACCGATGTGAGCGTCCCGACGGAAGCGGCTCCTCGATCGCAGCCTCTGACCAAACGCTGGCTGCACGTGCTGGCCACGACCAACCCGCCGCGCGGCGAGATGGACCCGGTCTCGAAGTGGCTCTACCTGACCCGGGCCGGCGTGCTGCCGATGACGATCGTCTCGGCCGCGCTCGCGGGCCTGCTCGCCGCGTTCCGCAACGAGTCGGTGAACTGGTGGCTGTTCACGCTCGCGGCCGCCGGTCTCGTTCTCGCGCACATGGCGAACAACCTCATGAACGACCTCTTCGACCTCGAGGTCGGCACCGACACCGAGAACTACCCGCGCAACCTCTACTCGCCCCACCCGGTGCTGTCGGGCACGATCACCCGGCGCGGGCTCGCGGCCTGCGCGCTCGTCGTGAACACGCTCTGCCTCGCGATCATGCTCGTGCTCTTCACCCAACGCGGCGCGCCGATCATCGGCTTCGCGCTCGGCGGCTTCTTCCTCTCGCTCGCGTACACCGCGCCGCCCCTGCGCCTGAAGAAGCGCGGCCTCGGCGAGCCGACGGTCATCGCGGTGTGGGGACCGCTCATGGTCGGCGGTACCTACTACGCGGCCACCGGCTCGATTCCCGCCGCCGTGCTCCTCGCGTCGCTGCCGTACGCGGTCCTCAGCACAACCGTGCTCATGGGCAAGCACATCGACAAGCTCGCGTGGGACGCGCCGGCCGGCACCCACACCCTTCCCGTCATGCTCGGCGAGTCGCGCGCCCGCGCCGTGACGAAGGGCATGTTCGTGCTCTTCTACGCATCGGTGATCGCGCTCGTCGCGGTGCGGGTGCTGCCGTTCGGAACGCTGCTGGTCCTGCTCTCGCTTCCCATCGCGCGCACGGTGTGGCGCGCGTTCGGTCAGCCCAAGCCGCTGGAGTCGCCGGCGCCGAACCCGGTGTGGCCGTTGTGGTTCGCACCGCACGCGTTCATCCTCACCCGCCGCGCCGGTGGTCTGCTGGTGCTGGGGATGATCCTCGGCGTGATCGTCAACCACTAGCCGCACTTTGAGTTCGTCTCGTCAGAGTGTGCGCGATCTCGCGCTCGCGTTGCTCGCGGCGTTCTGCTTCGGGTGCACGATCGTGCTGCAGCGCTGGGTCGCGAAGGAAGGCGTCTCGTCGTCGACCGCGCTCGGCCTGCGTTTCTGGATGGCGGGGCTGTTCCTGCTGGCCGTGCTGCGCGTCGTGGGCCGGCCGTTGCTGCCGCCCCGTGGCGAGCGCTTCTGGGCGATCTTCCTCGGCATTGGTCTGTACACGTTCGAGTCGACGTGCTTCTACCTCGCGCTCGAACGGGGCACGGCCGCCGCGGTCTCGTTGCTCTTCTACATGTATCCGGCCGTCGTCACGATCGTCGAGGTCGCGCTGGGAACGATGCGAGTCCGGCTGGTGACGTCGGTTTCGCTGCTGCTCGCGCTGGTCGGCGGCACGATCGTCGCGGTCGGCGGCGGCCGGGTCGCGATCTCCGTCGGGGGCGTCGGTTTCGTTCTCGGCTCGATCGCGATCTTCTCGACCTACGTCGTGCTCGGCCACCGGGTGATTCCGCGCACCGACGCGCTGACGGCCGCGACCTGGACCGCGCTCGGCGCCGCCGTCGGCGTCACGGTGCTGGGCATCGGGCAACAGGCGTTGCACCGGCCGTCGGGGCGCGCCTTCGTCGCCATCGTCGCGACGGCGGCCGTCACGGCGATCGCGTTCACACTCTTCTTCGTGGTGCTCACGCGGCTCGGACCGTCGCGCACGGCGATCGTGATGGCGCTCGAGGCCGTGTTCGGAGTCGTGCTCTCGGCGATCTTCCTCGGCGAAGGGCTCCGGCCACTCGTGCTCGTGGGTGGTGCCGCGATCCTCGCCGGTGCCGTGCTGGCGGCAATCTCGCAGCCCGCCGAGCAGCAGGAGGCGGCGCCGCCTCCCTAGAGGCCGCGCCGTGAGGCGTGGCGATGAAGGTGGCGACATCCGGCGGGCGGGGGCAAAGCGAAATACTCTCGGCACCAGATCAACCGACTCCGGGGGGACGCCGTGATCTCGTCGACGATGCAGGATTTCCCGCTGACCACGACCGCGATCATGCGGCACGGCGCACGCGTGCACGGTTCGAGCGAGTGTGTGACGTGGACCGAGAACGGCCCCCGGCGGGGCACCTATGCGGAGGTCGTGGCACGGGCCGACCTGCTGGCCGGCGCGCTCGCGCGGCTCGGCATCACGTCGGGCGACCGTGTCGGCACGTTCCTCTGGAACTCACAGGAGCACCTCGAGGCCTACTTCGCGGTGCCGTCGATGGGCGCGGTGCTGCACACGCTCAACATCCGCCTCTATCCCGAGCAGCTCGCCTACGTGATCAACCACGCCGAGGATCGCGTGATCATCGTCGACGAGAGCCTCGTCCCGGTGCTCGCAAAGGTCGTCGGCGAGCTCGAGACCGTCGAGCACTTCATCGTCGTGGGTGACGGCGACGCGAAGGTCCTGGAGCAGTCGCCGCGCGGAGACGTGCTGCGCTACACCGAGTTGCTGGCCGCGGAGTCACCCGGTTTCGAGTGGCCCGAGATCGACGAACGGTCGGCCGCGGCCATGTGCTACACGAGTGGCACCACCGGCAACCCGAAGGGTGTCGTCTACTCGCACCGCTCGTCGTTCCTGCATTCGCTCGCGGTGACGACCGGCGGCGCGATGGCCCTGACCGACCGCGACCGGGTGGTGGCGATCGTGCCGATGTTCCACGCGAACGCGTGGGGCCTGCCCTACGCGGCGTTCTTCAGCGGCGCGAGCCTGCTGATGCCCGGTCGGTTCCTGCAGGCCGAACCGCTCACCACGATGATCCGCGACGAGAAGGCCACCTTCTCGGGCGCGGTCCCGACGATCTGGGCCGACATCCTGCGCTACGGCGACGAGCACGACATCGATCTGTCCTCGATCCGCATGGTGATCTGCGGCGGATCGGCCGTCCCGCGGTCGCTGATGGAGCGCTTCGAGGACCGCTACGGCATGCACATCGTGCAGGGGTGGGGGATGACCGAGACGTCGCCGCTCGCGGCAGTCGGCCACGCGCCCGCCGGCATCGACAAGGGAACCGTCGAGGAGATGGACTGGCGGGCCAAGACCGGTCGCGTGATGGGCGGGATCGAGCTCCGCATCGTCGACGACGCCGGCGAGGCGCTCCCGCACGACGGCGACGCGGTCGGCGAGATCGAGGTGCGCGGACCGTGGGTCACCGCCTCGTACTACCTCGAGCCGTCGCCCGAGAAGTTCCACGACGGTTGGTTGTGCACCGGCGACGTCGGCACCGTCGACGCGCGCGGCTACGTGCAGATCACCGACCGGGCCAAGGACGTGATCAAGTCGGGCGGCGAGTGGATCTCGTCGGTCGAGCTCGAGAACCTGCTCATGGCCCATCCCGATGTCGTCGAGGCCAGCGTCGTCGGCATCCCCGACCTGCGATGGGACGAGCGGCCGCTCGCGTGCGTCGTGCGCCGCAGCGGGAGCGATACTGATGCCGCCACGTTCGCCGGCTACCTCGGTGCGAGGATCGCCAAATGGCAGGTGCCCGAGTACTGGGCGTTCATCGACGAGGTACCCAAGACGAGCGTCGGCAAGTTCGACAAGAAGGTGTTGCGGTCACAGCACGAGAAGGGTGATCTCGCCGTTGAAAAACTGGGCTGAGCAGGCACGATCGGCCGGCGCCGCGCCGAGCGGCGCCGAAGCGAGACCGGCCGCGACGGTGGCGGTCCTGCGAGACGGCCCGCACGGCATCGAGACGCTCCTCGCGAAGCGATCGTCGAAGCTCGCGTTCCACGGCGGCGCCTGGGTGTTCCCGGGTGGTCGCATCGACGACGGCGACTGGCACGACGGCGACGACCTGGCCCGGGCCGCGGCGCGGGCCGCGGTTCGCGAGGCGACCGAAGAGGCGGGGATCGACATCGACGTCGACTCGCTCGTGCACCTCTCCAACTGGACGACGCCGGCCATCTCGCCGAAGCGGTTCGCCACGTGGTTCTTCGTTGCGCCCGCGCACGCCGAGATCGCGGAAGCCGTTGCCGACGGCGTCGAGTCCGATGCGGTGCGCTGGTTCCGGCCCGACGAGGCACTCGCCGCGCGCACCGAAGGCGAGATCGAGCTGGCGCCGCCGCAGTACGTGACGCTGCTCTGGCTGCGCGAGTACGCGACGGTGGCCGCGGCAATGGCAGGCATCGCGGCCGAGACGCCCATCGACTTCACCCCGCAGTTCCATTTCCTCGAGGGCGGCGGCGCGATCTGCGTCTACGTCGGCGATGTCGCGTGGGACGCGCTGGAGCGTGTCGAGGAGCCCGGACCGCGGCACCGGCTGATGATGCCGCCCAAGGCCGAATGGGTGTACGAGCGCGACGAAGGGTTGTGACGTGCGCAGTCGCCACGTCGACCGGTTCAATCACGACACCGAGGTCGACGGCTACGACGCCGACGTCGCCGACGAGTCGAATCCGGTGCGCGACGGATACGCGGCAACGCTCGACTGGGTGATCGGTCACGCCGCTGCGGGTCGCAACGACGTGGTGGTCGACCTCGGCACCGGGACCGGCAACCTGGCGTCGCGACTCGCGCCCGTCGCCCGCCTGGTCTGTGTCGACGTCTCGACCGGCATGCTCTCGGTCGCGCGGCCGAAGCTGCCGGCCGCCACCGAGTACGTGGAGGCCGACCTGCTCGAGTTCGTCGACGCCGCGCCGAGCTGCGACGTGGTGATGAGCACCTACGCCATTCATCACCTCACCGCCGACGAGAAGCTCACGTTGCTCGCGGGACTCTTCGGTTGCTTGCGCGCGGGCGGCCGGATCGCGATCGGCGACCTGATGGTCGCCGACGCGAGCGTGATCGGTGGGTTGCGCGCGCGGCTCGAACACCCCGACGTCGACGAGATGTTCGCCGACGAATTCCCCTGGTACGTCGACGACGCGCGCCGCGATCTCCTGAGCCTCGGCTTCACCGGCGTGCGCGCCGAACAGACCGGCGTGCTCTCCTGGGGCCTTGCCGCCACGAAGCCGTAGCCGTGCTCGACGTGTCGGCGGCGGCCTCGGCGGTTGCCGCGCAGTACTCGCTCGGTGGCGACGCGGTGCTCTCGGGTCCGGTAGCGCGCGGCCAGCAGGGTCAGGTGTGGCGACTCGAGACGGCGCGCGGAACCTGGGCGGTGAAGGAGCTCTTCGTCGCGCAGACCGAGACCGACGCGCTCGCCGACGCCGAGTATCAAGACTCGGTGCGCGCCGCGGGCGTCCCGATGCCGCAAGTCGTGCGTACGGCCGGTGGCGATGTGCTCGACGCGGTCGGCGCGGCACAGGTGCGGGTCTACGGCTGGGTCGACCTGTGCCCGCCGGACCCGAACCTCGCTCCCACCGCGGTGGGGCGGGTCGTCGCGGCCATCCATCGCGTTCGTATCTCGGCCTCGGGCGCGGTCGACGCGTGGCATCGCGAACCCGTGGGTGCCGAACGCTGGGACGTGCTGGTGCACATGCTGGAGGCGAACGACGCGCCGTTCGCCCGTGATCTCGCGCGGATGCGCGACGAGCTCGTGGCGGTGGAGCAGCTGCTCGAGCCGCCCGGTGATGTGCAGGTCTGCCACTGCGACCTCTGGGCCGACAACGTCGTCGCCACGCCGACGGGAGGAGTTTGCGTCATCGATTGGGAGAACTGCGGGACCGCCGATCCCAGCCGGGAGCTCGGCATGGTGCTGTTCGAGTTCGCGAACGGTGACGCGCATCGAGCCGGATCGCTCTACGAGGCCTATCTCGCCGCTGGCGGCCCCGGCCGCGTCGATCGCCCGGGCAACTTCTCGATGGCGATTGCGCAGATCCATCACATCGCCGAGATGGATTGCGAAGCCTGGCTCGACCCGGCCGCGTCGCCGGTCGAACGCGAGCGTCACGTCGGTCGCATCGCCGAGTTCCTCGACCGTCCCCTCTCTCGCGCCGTGATCGACGACATCCTCGCCGCCCTCCCGCGCCCCTGACCACCCGCACGGGCGGCCTTGGTCTGCCGCGTCTTTCACATGGGCAATATTCGGCAGATCAGGGACGATGAACGCGCGCGTCCTGAAACGAAGCCGTCAGACTCGAGAGCGCGATCAGGGCGCATGCGAGACTGCGCGCGTGCAGGAACTGCTCACGCTCGCGCAAGGCTTCCCGCAGCGCGCGCTCGAACCCGACGACGTGCTGCTCACCGACGGCACATCGGTTCCGGCGCTGTTCGTGCTGCTCGAAGGCGCGCTGCGCATCGAGAAGGCCGGGATGCCGATCGCGGTCGTCACCGAAGCGGGCGCGTGCGTCGGTGAGATGGGCCTGCTGCTCGGGGTTCCCGCGACGGCCGACGTCGTCGCGAGCGAGCGGTCGGTTGTCGCCGTCATCGACGACGCGCACGCACGGCTCGACGGTGAAGCGGGTCTGCCCCTCGCGCTCGCGCGCCTGCTCGCCGCGCGCCTCCAGGTGATGACGACGTACCTTGCCGACATCAAGCTGCAGTACGCCGATCACGAGGGGGGCCTCGGCATGGTCGACGTCGTGCTCGGCAGCCTCATGCGCGGCTCGGGCTCCCGCAGCACGCTCGGCTCCGCGCGCGATCCCCACCCGGAGTACTGACGCCCGGGTACTAGGTCGCCGCGGCGAACGATGCTTCTTCGACCCCGGCCAGCGACGTCCAGCGCGCGACGCCGGCCTCGGTGTCGAGTTCGACGCGCGCCGACACGGGACCGATCTGGCGTCCCGTGTTCAACACCAGCGTCGACCCGATCTGGTCGCTCCACGCGCCGTCGGCTGCGAACGGCGACTGGTGCACGTGCCCGCTCATCACGTTGAACGGCTCGTACTGCTCGATCCACGCGACGAGATCTTCGTCGCCGTGGTGACGCTTGCCCGTCCAGCTCGTCGGCGAGGCGTCGGGCGGTGCGTGGTACACCCAGATCCAGCGTCGATCGCCGACCAGTGCCGCGTCGGCGGCGAGCTGCCGGCCGACGTCATCGTGCGTGCGCGGGCCGTCCCACCACGGGCACACTGTCACGAGCAGTTGGTCGGTGCCGAAGCTCGTGCCGTCGACGAAGACGCCTGACGGGCGGGCCGCGTCGAGCCACACCGCGGCCCGTTCGCCGTGCTGGTTGTCGGCGTTGAGATCGTGATTGCCGGAGCACGCGACGACGGCCGTTTTCGCCGCGAGGCGCGCGAGGTATTCCGACATCATCGCGATCTGCGCGTCGGGCTCGACGATCGACGCGATGTCGAGGTGGTCGCCGGCCAGCACGACGAGGTCGTACTCGGCCGCAACCGACGTGACCCAGTCGAGCTGCTTCAGCGTGTAGTGCAGGTCGGATACCAGGAGGATGCGCACGCCGCCTACGTCCGCATCACGTCTGGATCGGAAGCACTTCCGCGGCGAGTTCGGCCAGCTCGTCGTCCCAGCTCGCGGGAATGGTGAACGGCACGAGCACCAGCTTCGAGAACCCGACGTCGACGAAGCGCTCGCACGCCTTGCGCACCGCCGGCACACCCGAGTGGATGAGATCGTGCGGATCGACGCCCGGGTTGCGCTTCGCGATCGCGTCGACGAGTGCGTCGGGGATCTCGCTGCGTGTGTAGAACACCATCGCACCGAAGTGCTCGTCGTCGATGGCGCGTCCCGCGGCTTCGGCCGCGGCTTCGATGACGGGCCGTCCGGTCTCGCAGTCCGCGGGAGTGGCGAAGCTCGCGAGCCACCCGTCGCCGAGCCGGCCGACGCGCCGCAGCTCCGACGGCGCCTTCCCGCCCAGCCACACGTCGGGTGGTTGCTGCACCGGCTTCGGCAGCACTGAGAGCCCCTCGTAGTGGAAACGCGGGCCGTCGTGGTCGACCGAGTCTTCGGTCCAGAACCGGCGCAGCAGCGGGAGCACCTCGTCGAACCAGGGCGCGCGCTCCTCGCGGGTGAGGCCGAACGCGGCCTGC
The DNA here is from genome assembly GCA_038240075.1 of Acidimicrobiia bacterium. GTDB lineage: Bacteria > Actinomycetota > Acidimicrobiia > IMCC26256 > PALSA-610 > DATBAK01. Next base: position 20,443 of record JBBSEC010000030.1, on the reverse strand, counting down.
TCGTTGGGTGCGACGATGCCCAACCCGAACGCGGGAAGCACGCGGCCACCCGACAGCACGTCGAGTGTCGCCCACGACTTCGCGAGCAGCGCGGGATTGCGGCCGGGCAGCACCTGGACGCTGGTACCGAGCTTCAGCCGCGCGCTGCGGCCCGCGGCGACCGCGAGACCGATCACGGGATCGGGCGACGGCGCGCCGACCCGTTCGGAGAGCCAGAGCGAATCGAACCGGTGGTGATCGAGCGCGTCGACGAGTGCCGCGAAGCTCATCGCGTCTCCTGCCGCGGCGTTGGCACCCAGCCCGAACCCGACGCGAACCTTCATCAGCCGTGAACTTTCATGAGCTCGGCCGGAAGATCTCGTAGGGACGCAGCTCGCGGCGCGCGATCTGCTGCATGTGCACTTCGTCGGGTCCGTCGACCAGGTGCAGCGTGCGCGCGTGTGCGTACATCGAGGCGAGCGGCCAGTCGTCGGTGACACCCGCGCCGCCGAAGAGCTGGATGGCGCGGTCGATGACGTCGGTGGCGAGGCGGGCGCCGATCACCTTGATCGCCGCGATCTCGAAGCGCGCCGCCTTCTTGCCCGCGGTGTCCATCAACCACGCGGCCTTCATCGTGAGCAGGCGGGCCTGTTCGATCTGGATACGCGACTCGGCGATCCGTTCCTGCACCACTCCTTGCTCGGCGAGGTAGCGGCCGAACGGCTTGCGCATCTGCGCGCGCATGCACATCAGCGAGAGCGCACGCTCGGCCATCCCGATCGCGCGCATGCAATGGTGGATGCGCCCGGGGCCGAGGCGCGCCTGCGCGATGGCGAACCCGCCGCCCTCTTCGCCGAGCAGATGGTCCTTCGGAATCCGCACGTTCTCGAACAACGTCTCGGCGTGACCGGGGCCCTCGTCGTGACCGAACACGGGGAGCCCACGCACGAGCGTCACGCCCGGCGTGTCGAGCGGCACGAGGATCATCGACTGCCGGCGGTACGGATCGGCCTCGGGGTTGGTGACACCCATCAGCACCGCGACCTTGCAGCGCGGGTCGAGCGCTCCGCTCGTGAACCACTTGTGCGCGTTGATGACGTAGTGATCGCCGTCGGGTTCGATGCGACTGCCGATGTTCGACGCGTCGGACGACGCGACCCACGGCTCGGTCATCGCGAAGCACGACCGGATCTGGCCTTCGAGGAGCGGACGTAGCCACTGCTCGCGCTGCGTCTCGGTTCCGAACTGGGCCAGGATCTCCATGTTGCCGGTGTCGGGAGCCGAGCAGTTGGTCGACTCACCGAGCAGCGGCGAGCTGCCCATCTGCTCGCACAACGGCGCGTAGTCGACGTTCGACAGGCCCGCTCCGTACTCGGCATCGGGCATGAACAGGTTCCACAACCCGCGCTTCCGGGCCTCCGACTTGAGGTCCTCCATCACCGGCGGTGCGAACCGGATGTCGCCCGAATCGGCCCGCTGTTTGCGGAACGTCGGCTCCTGGGGGCGCACCACCTGCTCGTCGAAGTCGCGCAGTCGTTCGAGGAGCTCCGTCGACCGGGTGCTGGGAGTGAAGTCCATTTCCGAACCCTACCCTCACTGATTTCAGAGTGATTTGAGCCAGTCGGCGATGGCGTTGATCGCGATTTCGCGGCCATCGGGAAAGCCGTAGTGGTCGGCATCGACCTCGACGCGGCTGAGTTGCGTGGTCGCGAGCGAGTTGGCGATCGCGTCGGCTTCCGACGGGTAGATGCCGTGGTCGCCCGAGTAGCTCACCATGAACGCCGGGAGGGTCATGCGCGGCCCGCTCTCGAGGATGTTGGCGCGCGACGACAGGCCCGACCACGTCGACAGCCACGCCTCGGGTGCGACGACCCGCCCGAACCCGACCGCGCCGTAGTTGATCCAGTCGGGCCGCACACCCCAGAGCGATCCGTAGTCGCGACGCGACGGGTCGAGGGTGAGATCGACGCCACGCGGGTCGGCGTCGGTGCGGTACACGCACATGAAATCGGTCGCGATCGATTGCCGCCGCGCGTCGAGGCCGCCGGTTCCCGCGGTGCGGCGCGTGCGCGCGTCGCGGCGGATGGCGTGACGCCGACGCGCCTCGGCGTCGAGGCGCGCGACGCGGTCACGCTGCGCCGTGCGGTAACGCGCGAGGAACTCGGGCGAGTACCGGGTCTCGCCCGGCGGCTCGACGAAGCCGTTCGCGGGGTCGTACATGTCGAGGTTCGGATCGCATCCGGTCGGATCCGACTCGTCGACGACCGAAGGGTCGATCGCCGAGAGCAGGTAGTGGCCCTCGCCCACGTGGGCCGCCAGGTAGACCATCGCGTCGGGAGCGGGAAGGTCGAACTTCCCGAGATCGAACGGGTCTCCGGCCGCGGTGTCGTGCAGCCGCTCGTCGGGTGCCGCCAGTGCCTGATGCACGTAGAACGTGTAGAGCGAACCACCGCCCGAGTTGCCGCACAGCACCACGCGGGCGAACCGCTCGCGCATTGCCCGCACGCCCGCGGCCACGTCGACGAGCACGACCTCGTGCAGCAACGTTGCGTCGTTGTTGAGCCAGCGGCTGTTCTCGCAGAACACGGCGTAGCCGCGTTCGAGGAGCCCCGGAACCGCGTAGTGATGCGCGAAGTCGGCGCGCGGGTGCATCAGGCAGACGACGGTGTCTTCACCGCCGCGCGAGTAGAGCCAACCTTGGGCCATCGCGCGATCGGGCGTCTCGAGAATGAGCGGCTCGCAGCGAGTACCCGCGGGTGGGTCGCGATCCCAGACGGCGACGCGGTACGGATTGTCGTAGCGACCGATCGATGGCATGTGACGTATCTTGCCCCGATGCCGACACCGTCCGCCCTGCCGCTCGACGGGTTGCGGGTGCTCGAGCTCGGCAGCTTCATCGCCGGACCGTTCGCCGGGCAGTTGCTCGGCGACCTCGGCGCCGACGTCGTGAAGGTGGAAGCGCCGGGGGAGGGCGACCCGATGCGGCGGTGGGGCGTGTGCCTCGACGGGCGCAGCCTGTGGTGGCCGTCGATCGCGCGCAACAAGCGATCGGTTGCGATCGACTTGCGTGACCAACGCGGTCGTGCCGTCGCGGTGCGGCTCGCGCAGCAGTGCGACATCGTGCTCGAGAACTTCCGTCCCGGGCTGCTCGCCGAGTGGGGACTCGGCTACGCCGACCTCGCAGCCGCGAACCCCGGTGTCGTGCTCGTGCACGTCTCGGGGTTCGGCCAGACCGGACCGCGCGCGCACGAGCCCGGTTTCGGCTCGATCGGCGAGGCGATGGGCGGGCTTCGTCACACGACCGGCGATGCCGACCGTCCTCCCGCGCGCGCCGGGGTCAGCCTCGGCGACGCGCTCGCCGCGTTGTTCGCCGTGATCGGCACGCTCGCCGCGATCACCGAGCGCGGACGGTCCGGGCGGGGCCAGGAGGTCGACGTCGCGATCTACGAGTCGGTGCTCGCGCTCATGGAGTCGACGGTCGCCGACTGGGAGCTGGCGGGCGTGGTGCGCGAGCGCAGCGGCGGCGTGCTCCCCGGAGTCGCGCCGGCCAACGCGTACCCGACCGCCGACGGCCACGATGTCGTGATCGCGGCCAACGCCGACGCGGTGTTCGCACGGCTCGCCGTCGCCGTCGACCGTGCGGAGTGGGCGACCGACCCGCGCTACGCGACCCACGCGGCGCGCGGGGTGAACCAGGTCGAGCTCGACGCCGAGATCGCGCGCTGGTCGGCCACGCTCGCGTCGGCCGACGTGCTCGCGCGATTGCGTGAGCACGCGGTGCCCGTCGGCCTCATCAACGCCGCGCCCGACCTCGCGATCGACGACCACATCGCCGCGCGCGAGATGATCGTGCGCCTCGCCGCGGGTTTCGAGCGCGCGGTACCGATGGCCGGGGTCGTTCCGAAGCTCTCGCGCACGCCGGGGGCGATCCGCACCACCGGTCCCGAGCTCGGTGAGCACACCGACGTCGTCTTACGCGAGTTGGGCGGTCTCGATGACAACGAGATTGCGGCGTTGCGCGCCGCCGGAGTCGTGAGCTGAGCGACCGAGGTCAGGAGCGCGCGTTCGCGGCGAACTCGCTCGCGAAGTGGAACTGCGCGTCGGGCGGCGCCTCGAGCGGAGGCTCGTCGGCCGTGAGCAACGCGGCGGCTTCTGCGTGGTCGGCCGCCGTGAACGTGCTCGTCGTCGTGCAGAACTCGACCGCGATGCCGTTCGGGTCGTTGGTGTAGATCGAGGTGCACCAACCGTGGTCGATCTCGACGACGTCGTAGCCGAGCTCGAGCCAGTGGTCGCGGCGTCGGGCGATGTCGTCGAGGTCGGTCGCGTTGAACGCGATGTGGTTCACCCACGAGGGCAGGCCGAGCCCGGTCGAGATCGCGGGGGAGAAGTCGGGCGGGATGTGGGCCTCGTCGTGCAGGTCCCAGATGGCGAGCATGCCGTCGTCGCCGGCGTCGTAGAAGAGGTGGCGGGCCCACCCGCCGCCTTCAGGAGTCGCGGCCACGACCGTCTTCACCAGCTCGAAGCCCATGGCCTCGGTGTAGAAGCGGTGGGTGGCGTCGAGGTCCCGGGTCGCAATGGCCAAGTGGTGAAATCCCATGCCCCATCTTTCGTCGCCCGGTATCCCCGCGGATTCATCCGGCTGACGCGATTGTCGCGCGGTGCCCATGGTCGCGCTCGCGGCGTCACGGAGATGCTCGGACGGAGACTCCCACGACCGCTCGCCGCTCAGGTGCCCATGGTCGCGCTCGCGGCGTCACGGAGATGCTCGGACGGAGACTCTCGGGGCCCGGGTACGGTGCGCCCCGTGACGGCGGCGGCCCTGGTGGCGCTCGTGCTTGCAGGCCTGCTGGCGGTGGGCGACTGGTACTCCCGTTGGCGGGACAACGCCCCGCTCGAATACGTGTGCAAGCCGGGAACGCTCGTGGCCCTGATCGCCGCGGCGGCCCTCCTCGACCCCGACACCTCGGCCGTGCGGGCCTGGTTCGTGGCCGCCCTCCTGCTGTCGCTCGTCGGTGACGTGCTCCTGATGCTGCCGCAGGAGCAGTTCGTCGGCGGGCTCGGCGCGTTCCTGCTCGCCCACATCTGCTTCATCGGCGGTTTCGTCGCCGACGGCCTGCGGGGCCCGGCCTTCGCGCTCTCGCTGGCCGGGACGGCCGTGGTGCTCGCCCCTGTCGCGCGCCGCGTGCTGCGTGGGGTTCAGGCCAACGAGCCCGCGTTGCGGCCGCCCGTCGTTGCGTACCTCGTCGTGATCGGTGTGATGCTCGCGGCGGCCGTCGCATCGGGGAACCCGATCGCTGCAGTCGGTGCGGTGCTGTTTGTCGCGTCGGATTCGATGATCGCGTGGAGCAAGTTCGTCGCGCCGTTCGATGCCGCGCCCGTCGCGATCATGGTCACGTATCACCTCGCCCAAGCCGGGTTCGTCCTCTCGCTGCTGCGTTGAGGCGAACCGCCCCGATCCTGGAGTCCGTGTGCGCCGATCGATCGACGATGCCAGAGACGACCATCCCGACGGCGACGAGGAACGTCCGCCGGTCTCGTGGGCCGTCGCGCTCACTGACGACTGCGAGGGCTGCGGCGAGGGTGAACCGCGCGTCGTGCTGACGCTCGAGGAGGTCGACCGGGCCGGTACCGGCGTCGTCGCCCACCTGAGCCCGGTGACGGCCCGCCGCCTGCGCACCGCGATCACCGACGCCCTGCGTGAGATCGGCGCCGACTGAGCCCGAATGTCGACCGATATCCGACCACTCTGAGCCGTCAAGCGGGCACGGAACGCCTCTAGAGCCCTGGGTCGTCCGCCGATACCTCAGGCATGGGACGGCGGAAGGGCACGGTGCGTCGGCGGATCGCGGCCATCGCGGCCCTGACCACACTCGGCGTCGGACTGCCGCTCACCCTTCCCGCCCACGCCGCCGCGCCGGCCGCGACGCCCGTCTCGATGTACCGGGTCGTGCCCGACGGCTCGAGCCTGCGGGTCGTGCGCTTCCAGGCTCCTGACGCCGCGGCGGCACACGCATTCGAAGCCGAAGGCACCGACCGGGGCGAAGTGGTCGGCATCGACTCGCCCGTGCACGCGCTCGATGCCGGCGACCCCCTCCGCTCGAGGCAGTGGGCTCTCGACGCGGTCGGCTTCCCCGACGCGTGGGCGCTCAGCACCGGCGCCGGCGTCACCGTCGCGGTCGTCGACAGCGGCGTGCTCGGCAATCACGAAGACCTCGCCGGGTCGGTGCTGCAGGGCACCGATCTCGTCGACCCCGGCGGCAACGGATGGAACGACCAGTTCTTCCACGGCACGTTCGTCGCCGGGCTCATCGCCGCGCACGTCGGCAACGGGCTCGGCATCGCCGGCGCCGCGCCGGCCGTGAAGATCCTGCCGGTGCGCGTCCTCGACCGTGACGGCGGCGGCAGCTCCGCGAACGAGGCGGCCGGGATCATCTACGCGGTCGATCACGGCGCGCGCGTCGTCAATCTCAGCCTCGGCGGCACCTACGCCGACCCGGGTGTGCACGCGGCGGTCGAGTACGCGGTGTCGAAGGGCTCGGTTGTCATTGCCGCCGCGGGCAACTCCGGTGCCGGCAGCGATTCGTTGCACCCCAGTCAGCGGATCTATCCCGGTGCGTTCCCCGAGGTGATCGCGGTCGGAGCGATCGATTCCAACGACGAGCGCGCGTCGTTCTCCAATATCGACTCGTACGTCGACGTCGTCGCCCCCGGAGCTGCGGTGACCTCGACCTCCAACGACTCGATCCACGCCTACGCGGGCGGCGACGGCACGTCGTTCGCGGCGCCGTACGTTGCGGCAGAGGCCGCGCTGATCACCGCCGTGAACCCGCGGCTCGACGTTGCGAACGTGCGACACGTCGTGGAGATCACGGCCCACGACCTCGGTCCCGTCGGCCGCGACCCGAGCTACGGCTACGGGCTCATCTCGTCACGTTCGTTGCTGCGCGCGATGAGCGACCCCACCGAGGGCTCGGGCTACTGGGTGACGACCGCCGACGGTGCCGTGCGCGCCTTCGGCGCCGCGCGTTCCTATGGCGACATGCTGCACCGCACGACGTCGCCGATCGTCTCGTCGGCCCGCACGGCATCCGGACACGGATACTGGCTCGCGGCGGCCGACGGTTCGGTGTACGCGTTCGGTGACGCCGGCTTCCACGGTTCGATGCACGGCCACGCGCTCAACGGCCCGATCGTCGGGATGGCGGCCACGCCCACGGGTCGCGGCTACTACCTCCTGGGTCGCGACGGCGGCATCTTCACGTTCGGCGACGCGCGCTTCTACGGATCGACGGGCGCGCTGCGCCTCAACGCGCCGGTGCTCGACATGACCGCGACCCCGGACGGCCGCGGCTACTGGATGGTCGCGGGCGACGGCGGCATCTTCACGTTCGGCGACGCCGCGTTCCACGGATCGACCGGTGCGCTGCACCTCAACTCGCCGGCGATGTCGATGACCGCGGCGTCGAGCGGGAGCGGATATTGGATCGTCGCCTCTGACGGCGGCATCTTCACGTTCGGCGTGCCGTTCGCGGGCAGCATCCCGAACCTCGGCATCAGCTCCGTGCTCGGCGTTCGCATCCGTGCGATGCCGAGCGGCAAGGGGTATCTGGTGTTGAGCCGCGACGGCGGCGTCTATACCTTCGGCAGCGCGCGCTTCTTCGGCTCCGCCGCGGTCGCCGCGCCCGCCGTCGACCTGATGACGCTCGCGTCGTAGCGACCGTTCAGCGAACCAAAGCAACCAGCCCGGCGACGGCGGCCGCGCAGCCGGCGAGACCGAGCAGGCGCCGGAACGGGTTGACACCCCGGAGCACTTCGTCGACGGCCCACCACGCGAGCGCGGCGACGCCGATCGCGCCGAAGGTGGTGCGCACCGCTCCGTGGCTCGGTCCGATCCGTCGCAACACCGCGGTCGCGAGAAAGATCCACAACGCGACGTTGGGGAACTGCGCGATCGTGATCCGCCCGGTTCGACGATCGCGGAACAGCCACTCGAGCGGCGCGGGGAGCCGCGAGCTGGTCACGGGCCGAAGCGACGGACCGCGTCGGCCTGCCAGGCGCTCTCGGGCCAGCCGCCCTTGCCGCGGATGGTGTGGATGCGGTCGAGGTACGAGACCGCGTCGTCGGGGTCATGGCCGAGCATCACCAGCGCGGTGCCGAGCACGGTTCCGGCGCGGCCGCGTCCGCCGCGGCAGTGCACCGCGACACCGTCGCCGGCTTCGATCGAGTCGACGACAACGCGAGCGGCGTGCGCGATGCGCAACAACTCGGCGTCGGGGTCGTCGGGCACGACGCCGGTGTAGAGGTCTTGGAGCGAAATCGCGGTGATGGTGAGCGGCGACGGGTCGTAGGGCGCGACGTCGTGCGTGAGGCACACGACGTGGCGCAGGCCTTCGTCGTGCAGCGCGTTCCAGTCGACGCGCGACGGGAAGGCCATGCCCGCGAGCGCGACGGGCTGGCGCGCCAGGAAATACAGCTCCGCCGGCATCGCCATCGGCCCGACGAACCGCACCTCCGACGCCGGAGGAAGCAACCGCAGCGTCACGATTTTTCCGTCATCGTCGAGCGGCGAGCGGAGCGAGCGAGCGACCTCGGTACCTTGCATCCCGCGTCATGGAGGGCGAGCTTGCGAGCGCGACCAATTAGTTGGTGAAGCGGGTGAGGTAGGCGTCGTCGGCGACGTAGACGACGTTGCTCGCGTTGAGCGCGTCGATGTCGCCGTCGCGGTAGCCGAGCTCGCGCATGATCTCGCGCGTGTCCTGACCTACGAGGGGCGGCGGACCGTGCACATGGCCGGGCGTCTCTGAGAACCGGATCAGATCACCGAACTGGCGCATGACGCCGACGATCGGGTGCACGTACTCCGTGACCAGCCCGAGCCGCTCGTTGTCGGAGTCGTAGAGCACCTGCTCGCCGTCCCAGGTGTCGATCGGCACCTCGTTGGGCACGTCGGCGTCGTCGAGCATGCGCGACCAGTAGCGCGCGGTCTTGGTGCGGAACACCGGCTCGAGCAGGCTCGCGAGCTGGCGCCGGTGCTCGTGGCGACTCGCGCTCGTGGCGAAGCGCGCCTCGGTGAGCAGATGCTCGACGTGGAGCACACGGCACAGCGCTTCCCACTCGGCGTCCTTCACCGCGGCGACCATGATCCAGTCGTCGTCCTGGGTGCGGTAGAGGCGGTAGAGCGCGGAGAGCCCGGTGAGATCGCGGTCGAGGCGCGGACGGTCCCACGGCTTGCCGTCGACCAGGAACACGTCGGACGAGAAGACGACGCCGCCGTCGAGCAGCGACGTCCACAGCTCCTGACCTTCGCCCGTTCGCTGCCGGTGGAAGAGCGCCATCAACACGCCGACGATCGAGAGCAGCGCGTTCGACGCGTCGCACATGCCGAACCGGTAGTAGAGCGGCGTGTTGCCCTCGTGCGTCGCGCCCGCCTCGTACTCGAGCCCGGCCGCAGCCTGGTACAGCGGGTCGAGACCACCGAACTTCCCGAGCGGTTCCGCGAGGCCGTAGGCGTAGGTGTTGCAGTAGACGATGTCGGCGCGCAGCGCGCGGCACGACGGATAGTCGATGCCGAGCTTCGTCGCGACGCCACGCGTCATGTTGTGGTGCACGACGTCGGCCTTCGTGATCAGCTTCTGCGCGATCTCGAGCCCCTCGGGCGTCTTGAGGTTGAGCGCGATGTCGCGCTTGCCCCGCTGGCAGCCGAAGAACGGCTTCGTCGCCATGCGCATGCCGTCGCCGGTGACCGGCTCGACCTTGATGACGTCCATGCCGAGATCGCCGAGGATCATCGGACCGAACGGGCCCGCGAGGTACTGGCCGAAGTCGACGAGGGTGACACCTTCGAGCGCGAACACGTCCTCGATCCTCCTAGAGCGCGCCCGCCGCGGCGAGCCGGTCGACGTCGGATGTTGAGTAGCCGAGCTCACCGAGGATCTGGACGTTGTGCTCACCCGCACGCGGCTGCGGACCTTGGATCGCGCCCGGGGTGCCGAGCAGGTGAATGGGCACTCCCATCTGCGTGGTCGGGCCGAGATCGGGATCGACGACGGTGGCGACCATGTCGTTCGCGATCACCTGCGGGTGCGCGAACGCCTCGTCCATCGGGATGATCGCCTCGGCCGCGTGGTTGTTGGCGAGGAACTCGGCGACGAGTGTGTCGCGGTCCCACTCCTTGAACTTCGCGCCGCGCGCCTCGGTGAACTTCTCGCGCTCCTCGGGAGGCAGCGTGAGGAATGTCATCGCGTCGGGCGCGTTCTCGAGCTGAAGGATCTCGTCCATCGTCTTCAGTGGTGGCAGCCCGCTCATCACCGACACGTGGATGTACTGGTCGTTCGCGCACTCGAAGATCATCGGCTGGTGGACGCCGGGCGGATACGTCTTGCCCATCAGCTCGTGCGTTCCCGCATTCGACTTCTCGAGGTGCTGCCAGATCTGCGTGGTGTAGAGGAGCGCCCCCTGGAACAGCGACGTTTCGACGTGCTGGCCCTCGCCGGTCTTCTCGCGCGCGATCAACGCGGTGGTGATGCCGATGCTCACGAGGAAGAACGCGCCCATGCTCGGCATCGGCATGTGCAGGAAGATCGGCCCCATGCGCCAGCCCGGCTGTTCCCACATCTGCCCGCTGCTCGCCTGGACGAGCGCGTCGTAACCCGGTCGCTGCGCCATGCGGTGCCCTTCGGGATACGCGGGCACCGAGAGGTAGATGAGGCGGGGCAGCTCGGCGTGCACCGACTCGTACCCGAAGCCGAGGCGCTCCATCACCCCGGGACGGAAGCTCTCGACCACCACATCGGCGCTCGCGAGGAGGCGGCGCATCACGTCGCGTCCGTCGTCGTTCTTCAGGTCGACGGTGAGCGAGCGCCGGCTGCGGTTCCACACCCGCGCGCCGTCGTACGCGCGAAACGGATCGCCACCGGGCGGCTCGACCTTGATGACGTCGGCGCCGTGCTCGGCGAGCAGCAGCACACCGAGCGGGCCGGCGATGCCCCACGACAGGTCGACGACCCTGATGCCGTCGAGCGCGCCCTTGCTCACTGGTTCGGGCTCACTGGTTCGGCTTGTCGCTGCTCGCGGCGGCGTCGGCCATCGCGGCGAGGCGTTCGAGAATCGGGAGCGGCTCCTGACCGAGCTCGTCGAAACGCTGGGCGATGCCGTCGGGGGTCCAGCGCCCGTCGTTGCGCATCTCGCGCACCTCGGTCGGCTGGTTCCATACGGCGAGCCGGCCGCCGTTGGCCGTGTACACCTGACCGGTGACGTGACGCGACTGGTCGCCGAGCAGGAACGCGACCATCGGCGCGACGTCTTCGGGCTCACCCATCTCGAGGCCGAACGGAACCTGTCCCGACATCCGGCTCTTCGCGACCGGTGCGATGCAGTTGGCCGTCACGCCGTACTTGTGCATGCCGGCCGCGGCGCTGCGCACGAGCGACACGATGCCGCCCTTCGCCGCCGAGTAGTTCGCCTGCGCGACCGACGCGGCGAACGCGCCCGACGTGAAACCGATCATCGATCCCGACTTCTGCGACCGGAAGATCGGGGCCGCGGCGCGGAACACGGTGAACGTGCCCTTGAGGTGCGTCTCGATCACCGGGTCCCACTCAGCCTCGGACATGTTGAACAGCATGCGCTCGCGGAGGATGCCGGCAACGCACACCACTCCGTCGATGCGGCCGAAGCTGTCGACGGCGCTCTGCACGATCGAAGCGCCACCGTCCATCGTGGTGACCGAGTTCGCGTTGGCGACCGCGTTGCCGCCGGCCGCCTTGATCTCCGCGACGACCGCGTCAGCGACGTCGCTCTGCGGCTCGCTGCCGTCCATCGTGACGCCGTAGTCGTTGATGACGACCGACGCCCCTTCGGCCGCGCACAGCAGCGCGACCGCCCGTCCGATACCGCGACCCGATCCGGTGATCGCGATCGCCTTGCCGTCGAGATGACCCAATGTTCCTCCAACGCTGGCCGTAGGCCGAACCTATACGTCATGATTGGGCGGATGCGACCGTCGGGATTCCACCACGTGGCGATCTGTGTCGACGATGCCGACGCGGCCAAGACCTTCTACTGCGACGTGCTCGGCTTCACGACGGTGTCGGCCCGCCCGGCCGAGTTCGGTCCCGGTCACTGGCTCGACGCCGGCGGTCAGCAGCTCCACCTCATGCAGGTGGACGAGTCACCGAAGAACCCCGGCCACTTCGCGCTGCGGGTCGACGACCTCGACTCCGTCGTCACCGAGATCAGCGCGGCCGGCGTGCGGGTCGACCGCATCCCGCACACTCCCGGCGCCGGTCAGCAGGCGTTCCTGCGCGACCCCGCGGGCAACGTGATCGAGCTCAACCAGCCGGAGTGACCCGCGGCCCGGCTCGCTCAGGGTCGAGCGTGTAGGCCATGAAGGTCATGTCGTGCGCGGCTTCGTAGTCGTGGACATCGCGCTCGGGCCGGCGCGTGAAACCAAGGCGCGGGTAGAGCCGTTGCGCGGCCGGCATGTGATTGGTCGTGTGCAGCAGCAGCGTGCGACCTTGCTCACGCGCCCGCTCGATGCATGCGGTCACGAGCGCGGCACCGACGCCATGACCCTGCGCGGCGGGATCGACACCCAGCAGGCGAATCTGGGCCTCGCCATGCTCGTTCCACTCGATCCAGGGTGACGAAGGATCGGAGACGTACGTCACCGCGCCGACCACCACTCCGTCGAGCACGGCAACGAGCACCTCGGCCGTCTCGATCCGTTCCGACACGGCCCGGATCTCGTCGTCGTAGCCGTCCCAAAGATGGTCGACGGGGAGCGCGGCGTACGCGGCGACCGTCAGATCACCGACCCGGGCGTGCTCACCCGGCCCCACCGGCCGGATCTCGAGCGCCATTGCTCAGCCGGTGGTCGTCGGCGCGGTCTTCGCCAGCGTGGCGAGGGTCCCGTTCGACTTCAACTTCGCGATCGCCGTGTTGACGAGCTTCGTGTTGGAGGAGCCCTTCGGAAGCAGCACCGCGTACTCCGCACCCTGCGCGGTCGTGAAGTAGGTGGTCGAGACGTCGAGGTTCTTCTGCAGCGCAGGCGTGACCGCGACGGGGACGACAGCGATGTCGAAGTCGGTCGGCTTCCCCGCTTGGATGGTGCTCATCGGCACGTCGACGATGCGGACCTTGCCGACTCCGAGCGCAGCGCAGAGATCCTTCGCGAGCTCGAAGTCGTAACCGCCGGTGAGTGAGTCCTTGTTGTTCCCCGTCCACCAGCCGGGAGAGGGCAACGACGTCTCGACCGCGAGCTTGCCCGACTTCACGGTCTTGAAACCGACCTTCGGGCCGTTGTTCGGGCACGCGTAAACGTTCTTCGCGCCGTGCTTCGCGCAGGCGCCCAGCCCGAGGGCAAGCATCGCGACGATGGTGATCGCGCTCAATCGGCGCACCGGTGTTGCCTCCTCGTTGCCCTGACAATTGTTACAACCATAATTCGCGGCACCTTTCGATCACAGACCTCGGAACGCTTTCGATCTATCGTCTCGGTCTCATCTCGATGAGTCGGCTCTCATCTTCGGGAGCGCTCACCTACGGCTTCGGAGGTCTTGTTGCTCGCACGCAAACTCGGAATCATCGGCACGGCGGTTGCGCTCGCGGTCGGTCTCGCCGCCTGCGGCAGTAGCAGCAGCAGTGGCAGCAAGGCCACGAGCCCGTCGACCTCGCCGTCGAACAGCACGTGCGGGGCGGTTCCCGCCGGCGCAGCCGGTTTCAAGCCGGTCGTCGCCGACACGCTCTCGGTCGTCACCAGCCTCCCCGGTCCCGGTTTCTGGGAGGGCAGCGACACCGACCCGACCAAGCTGACGTCGGGGTACGAGTACGACATCGCGAAGTGCATGGAGACCGACTTCGGTCTGCACAAGCTCGTCGTGCGCAACGTCAGCTTCGATGCGATCGTCGCGGGCACGGTCACCAACTACGACATCGCGCTCTCACAGGTGTCGATCACGCCCGAGCGCGAGAAGGTCGTGTCGTTCTCGACGTCGTACTTCCAGTCGCAACAGGGCATCCTGATGAAGGCGGGCAAGAGCATCACCACGCTCGCCGAAGCGAAGACCGCCAACTGGGGCGTGCAGACGGCGACCACCGCCTCGGATCTCTTGAAGAAGATCCACGCAGCCAACGTGCACACGTACCAGTCGCTCGCCGACGCGTACACCGCGCTCCAGGCCGACCAGGTCGACGCGATCCTCATCGACACCGCGATCAACCTCGGTGAAGCGGCGCGCTCGAACGGCGCGTTCCATGTCACCGCCCAATTCAATCAGACTGGTGGGCCCGACCGGTACGGCGCGATTCTCCCGAAGGGCTCCGCGAACCTCGCCCAGGTCAATGCCGTCTTCAAGAGCCTGACCGACGGCGGTCAGCTCAAGAAGCTCGTCATCAAGGATCTCACCGCGGATCCCGGCACGATCCCGCTGATTCAAGTGCCTGCTTCCTAGCGGCGAATGAGCTCGGTTCCGGTCACGTCTTCACCGCCCGGCGGCACTCGCCGGGCGGTGTCGCGATTCAAACCCCATGTCGTGCGAGCGCTGATCGCAGAGATCGTCGCGGTCGCGCTCACCGCGGTGACATGGCTCGCGCTCGTGCGCTTCGACCAGTCGTTGAAGATCGGCGAGCCCGGTCCGATCATCGCGCGCGTGATCGAGATCATCCTCGCCGTCGCCACCCTTGTCGTGCCGGCGTTCGGCGCCCGCGCGATCGCGCGGAGCCTGCGGGCCCGAACGCTCGCGAGTGAGGAACGTCTGCTCGATGCGCGCGTCGCCGCCGAAGATGCGACCAACGACCTGCTCTACGTTCTCGGCCTCGGTCTCATGGCCGCGATGGTCGCCTTCGGTGCGTTGTTCCTCACCGCCAACCACGCCCTCGTGCGCAGCGTGCTCTTCGAGTGGTCCCTGATCTGGGTGAGTCGCACCGCGTTGATCCGCGGGTTCTGGTGGAACGTCAAGCTCTTCGTCGTCGCCGAGGTGCTCGTGTTGATCTGGGCGCTGGTCGTCGCGGTCGTGCGGCAGCTCCCGGGACGGCAGTTCCTCCCGATCCGGTTCCTCGCGATCGCGTACGCGGACGTGTTCAGGGGCGTACCCACGATCATCGTGATCTTCCTGGTGGGCTTCGGCTTCCCGCTCGCGCACATCGAGCCCTTCTACAGCCACATGTCGCCGAACACCCAGCTCTTCTGGCTCGGCACGCTCGCGCTCGTGCTGGTGTACGGCGGCTACGTCGCCGAGGTGTACCGCGCCGGCCTCGAGAGCGTGCACTGGAGCCAGACCGCGGCCGCGCGTTCGCTCGGGCTCTCGCAATGGCAGACCTTGCGCTACGTCGTGATCCCGCAGGCGGTCCGGCGCATCCTGCCGCCTCTGCTCAACGACTTCGTCGCCTTGCAGAAGGACACCGCGCTGGTGGGCTTCCTCGGCTTGGCCGAGATCCTCAACATCGCGGGCATCCTCAAGAACAACCACTTCAACCTGTCGCCCGTCACCGGCGCCGCCATGTTCTTCCTCTTCGTGACGATCCCGTTCACCCGCCTTGTCGACTACCTCATCAAACGCGACAAGGCGAGGACGCAGGCGAATTGAGCTTCATCGAGCTGCACGACGTCCACAAGCGCTTCGGCGACAACGCGGTGCTCCGCGGCGTCAACATGAGTGTCGACGAACATCAGGTCGTGTGCCTGATCGGTCCGTCGGGTTGCGGCAAGTCGACGCTCTTGCGTTGCATCAACGCGCTCGAGACGATCGAAGAGGGAGAGATCCGTCTCGACGGCGAACGGGTCTCGGGTCGCGGCGTCGACCTCAACGGCCTCCGCCAGGACATCGGCATCGTGTTCCAGGCGTTCAACCTGTTCCCGCACATGAGCGTCGTTCAGAACGTCACCCTGGCACCCCGGAAGGTGTTGGGGCTGTCGAAGCAGGACGCGACCGATCGTGCGCACGCGCTGCTCGGTCGTATCGGCCTGTGGGACAAGCGCAACGACTACCCGGATCGCCTGTCGGGCGGTCAGCAGCAGCGGGTCGCGATCGTGCGTGCGCTCGCGATGCAACCGCGCGTGATGCTGCTCGACGAGATCACGAGTGCCCTCGATCCGGAGCTGGTCTCCGAAGTCTTGGCGCTCGTCGGAGAGCTCGCGGGCGAGGGGATGACGATGCTCATCGCGACGCACGAGATGGGGTTCGCCCGCGATGTCGCGAGCAAGGTCGTGTTCCTCTTCGCCGGTCAGGTCGAAGAGGAAGGTCCGCCCGCGCAGCTGTTCAGCGCGCCGACCCGCGAGCGCACCCGCAGCTTCCTGCGCAGCATCATCGAAGCGAAGCGGATGTAATCGGCCGTCACTCGACGCCGACGATGAATCCCTGCTCGCGGAGCGCAGCGACGATCGATTCGGCGTGGGCGCGGTCGCGCGTCTCGATCGAGACCTCGAGCACCGCGTCCTTCAGCGGTACGCCCGGCAGGTCGCGATGGTGCGACACGTCGATGATGTTGCCGCCCGCCGCGCCGACGATCGTCGCGACCGACGCGAGCGTTCCGGGCTGGTCCATGATCTCGAGCCGGAGCCGCACGAGGCGGCCGGAGCGCGCCAACGCGCGCAGGATCACCGACGAGAGCACCCGCAGGTCGATGTTGCCGCCACTGACGACGAGACCGACGCGCCGGCCCGCGAACCGATCGCCGTGCTCGAGCACCGCGGCGAGGCTCGCGGCACCCGCGCCCTCCACCACGACCTTCTCGATCTCGAGGTAGTGGCCTATCGCCTCCTCGATCGACTCTTCGCGCACGACGAGCAGGTCGTCCGCCAGCGCGCCGACGATCTCGCTCGTCAGGTGCCCGGGTTCGGTGACCGCGATCCCTTCCGCGACGGTGGTGCCGCCGGCCGTGACGCCGGCGCGGCCGAGCGCGTGCAACATCGACGCGTAGCGCTCCGACTGCACGCCGACGATCTCGATGTCGGGACGCGCGTGTTTCACGGCGACGGCCATGCCCGCGAGGAGCCCGCCGCCGCCGACCGGCACGACCAGCACTTCGAGGTCGGGGCGGGCCGCGATCATCTCCAACGCGACCGTGCCCTGCCCGGCGATGACCGCGGCGTCGTCGAACGGAGGGACGATCGTCGCGCCGGTACGTTGCGCCCACGCCTTCGCCTCGGTCGTGGCCTCGGTGAGGGTCGGGCCTGCGAGCACGACGTGGGCGCCCAGCGTCTCGGTGCGCGTGATCTTCGTGAACGGCGTGCCCGCCGGCATCACGATCGTCGCGTCGATCCCGAGGAGCCGCGCATGATGGGCGACGCCTTGGGCGTGGTTGCCCGCCGACGCGGCCACCACGCCGTTGGCACGGTGCGCGGGGTCGAGCCCGAGCAGGAAGTTGCGCGCGCCCCGTTCCTTGAACGACGCCGTGTACTGGAAGTTCTCGAGCTTCAGCGCGATGTCGGCCCCGGTGATCTCCGACAGGGTCCGGGACGCCGAGCAGGGGGTCTCGATGACCGCCCCGCGTATCCGCTCCGCCGCGGCGGCAACGTCGGCAGCGGTCACGGGCAAGCTCACGGCACTCATGGTCGCATGTTCGCTCCGCTCGTTGCGTGCTGCCCCTCCCGTCTTCGCTTCCCGCTCACCTGCTCCGATACGGTGCGGCTCGTTCGGGAACTGACGGAGGAGCGCCACACGATGGGTATCAACGACGGTCGGGTCGTGATCGTCACCGGATCAGGTCGGGGCATCGGCCGCGAGCACGCACTCGCGTTCGCCGCGACCGGAGCCAAGATCGTGGTCAACGACCTCGGCGGCGACGCGCGCGGTGAGGGCGGCGACCTGTCGCCCGCGATGGAGACGGTCGAGGACATCAAGAAGATGGGCGGCGAGGCGATCGCGAACGGCGAGAACGTCGCCGACTTCGAGGGCGCCGGTCGGCTCGTGCAGTCGGCGATCGACGCGTTCGGACGGCTCGACGTCGTCGTCAACAACGCGGGCATCCTCCGCGACCGGATGCTCGTCAACATGGTCGAGTCGGAGTGGGATGCCGTGATCGGGGTCCACCTCAAGGGAACGTTCGGACCGACGCGTCACGCCGCCGAGTACTGGCGTAACGAATCGAAGGCGGGCCGCCCCGTCGACGCGCGCATCGTCAACACCAGCTCGCCGTCGGGGATCTTCGGCAACGCAGGCCAGACCAACTACGGCGCCGCGAAGGCCGGCATCGCCGCGTTCACCGTGATCTGCGCGCTCGAGCTCGGGCGCTACGGCGTCACGGCCAACGCGATCGCGCCGGTCGCGCGGACCCGCATGACCGAGGACCTCGGCATGGGCCCGGCACCCGAAGGCGCGACCTTCGACGCGCTCGACCCCGCCAACATCTCGCCGCTGATCGTGTGGCTCGGCTCGCCCGAGTCGAAGGACGTCACCGGTCGCGTGTTCCTCGTCGACGGTGACCGCATCTCGGTCGCCGAAGGTTGGCGTCGCGGACCGACGGCTCGCAACGACGGCCTGCGCTGGGATCCGGCCAAGCTCGGCGAGGTCGTACCGGGGCTCGTCGCGCAGGCCGCGCCGAACTCCACGATGATGTCGTAACAGTCACGGTCACGATCGACAACGGTCACGAAGGAAACAGGGGGATTCCCATGCCGATGAACCTCGAAGCGGTGGGCGCGGTCTCGGCGCCCGGTCAACGTTCGTGGACGTCGAAGGACGCGCTCATCTATGCGCTCGGTGTCGGCGCCGGTCAAACCGATCCGACCGGCTTCGAGCTCGAGTTCACGAGCGAGAACAGTCAGGACACGCCGCAACGCGTCCTGCCCACGTTCCCAGTGATCATCGGGATGGGCGCCGGCGGGATGCCGAGCTTCGGCGACATCAACTGGGCGATGCTCGTCCACGGTGAGCAGTCGATCGAGGTGTTCGGCGAGATCCCTGCGGACGGCACGGTCGAGTCGGTCACCAAGCTCGTCGGGATCTACGACAAGGGCTCCGGCGCCCTCGTGGTGACCGAGACCGAGTCGAAGTACGCCGACACCGGGAAGCCCGCGTTCAACGTGCGGATGGGCGCGTTCATCCGCGGCGAGGGCGGCTTCGGGATGAGCCGGGGGCCCGATCTCCCCGTGCGGTTGAAGGCGCCCGAGAAGAAGCCCGACGAAGAGGTCACGTACGCGACGCGCGACGACCAGGCGCTGCTCTACCGGCTGTCGGGCGACCGCAACCCGCTGCACTCCGACCCCGCCTTCGCGGCGCTGGCCGGGTTCCCGAAGCCGATCCTGCACGGGCTCTGCACCTACGGAGTGACCGGTCGGGCGTTGCTGCACGCGCTGTGCGGCTCCGATCCGGCGAAGTTCCGCGGCATGGACGCGCGGTTCAGCAAGCCGGTGATGCCCGGCGACGTGCTGACCGTGCGCATGTGGCGGGAAGGGAAGGACACCGCGATCTTCCAGACCGTCACCCAGGACGGCACCGTCGTCATCGACAACGGCAAGTTCACCTACGCGTAGTCGGTGCGGCGCCTAGTCGGTCCGCAGGCCGACAGCGGCCGCGCCGATGAGGGGACCGTCGGAGCCGAGCGTGCTCGGGACGATGCGGGTTCCGCGCGAGAACGCGAGACGGCACGATCGGTCGAGCTCGGCCTGCGCGGCGGCGAAGAACGGCGCGCCGTAACCCAGCGCGACCGAGCCCGACGAGATCGCGAGCGGGAGGTCGAGCAGGTTGGCGACCGACGCAACCGCGCGCCCGACGAGCCGGCCTGACCGTTCGATCACCTCGGGCGGCGCCTCTTTCGGTGGCTTCCCCGTGATCGCGAGGATCGCGGTGCCCGACGCCTCGGCCTCCGCGCAGCCGTGCGCGCCGCAGCCACAGAGGCGGCCGTCGGGCTCGACGATCACGTGCCCGACATGGCCGGCGTTCCCGTCGGCGCCGTCGAGGAGGCGCCCGTCGAGGACGATGCCGCCACCGATGCCGGTCGACACCACCATCGCGAGGTAGTTGCGCTCGCCTTTCGCGCCGCCGACCCATCCCTCGCACAGCGCCAGTGCCTTCGCGTCGTTGTCGACGCGCGTCGGAAGCGCGGTGTGTGCGCTGAGCCGCGCGCGCAACGGGAAGTCGCGCCACGCCGGGATGTTGATGGGCGAGACGAGCGTTCCGCCGTCGGCGGCCGTACGCATCGGGCCTCCGCACCCCACACCGCACGCGGTGGCGCCGGCCCGCAGACTCGACGGCAGCGAGTCGACGGCAGTCGCGAGCGCGGCGAAGACAACTTCGGGATCGTTCGTCTTCGGCGTCTCGACGCGCGTGTGCTCGATGACGTGACCGCCGTCGTCGACGATCGCGGCCGCGATCTTGGTCCCGCCGATATCGACCGCAAGAACGGTGCTCATGCGGCTCCGACCTTCGGCATGCCCCCGCCTCCGGCCTGCGCCTGGGTGCTCATGCGGCTCCGACCTTCGGCATGCCCCCGCCTCCGGCCTGCGCCTGGGTGCTCATGCGGCTCC